>NZ_JPQB01000010.1:0-338379 GCF_000740665.1 Vibrio sp. B183
AGCTCTTTGCCTAAATTTCCTTTCAGAATCTTTAGTCGATATTTAGGTGTCCAAACAATATGATATTGGCACCGATGATAAACGTGTGAAGCGGATTCATATCTGCTCATGTTCGTTATTTCCTTCATTTGTTGGTTGCAAACGAGGACATCTTGAACATGAGCGTTCTTCGGGCAAAGCCCAACAGAACGATCACCACCTTCTAAAGAAGGTGGTTTAGGGCTAGAAAACAAAAAGGCCAGAGCAATGCTCTGGCCTCTCGTTAGCAAGTTCAAACAGCTCTTACACTTGGAACTTGTTAAGGTTTTTGTGTAAATCAATCACATTCATCGCGATGGTTTCACTTGCAGCCGCTGTATTCTTTGTTTCTTCCGCGGTCTCTTCTGCTAACGTCTTGATGCTGGTCAGGTTATTGTCCAAATCTTGCGCCACCGTCGATTGTTCCTCAGCAGCAGCTGCAATTTGTAAGTTCAAGCCAGCGATCTGATTGACCGATTCAGCAGCAACAGAGAAGGTATTGGCAGACTCCGAACTCTTCTCTAGACAGAGTTTTGCGGTGTCTGTTCCTTTCTTCATACTTGATACGGCATTTTTCGCTTCCGACTGCAATGTATCGACTAACTTCTGAATATCAACGGTTGCTTCTTGAGTGCGCTGAGCGAGTGAACGAACCTCGTCCGCAACCACCGCAAAGCCACGCCCTGTTTCACCTGCGCGAGCCGCTTCGATGGCAGCATTCAAAGCAAGCAAGTTAGTTTGTTCAGCGATACCTTGAATAGATTCCAGTACTTGACCGATATTGTTGGTTTCAGAGACGAGGTTTTCAATCACACCAGATGATGTGGTCACCTCATTCGCAAGCTCTTGGATAACCTCTTGAGTGGCTAGCGCTTCTTTCTGACCTTCCATTACGTGCTTTCTGACTTCATCAGTCACCGAAGACGCGTTTGCTGTACTGTTCGCCACTTCCTGTGTCGTCGCGTTCATTTGGTTAATCGCTGTCGCTACCTGCTCGATATCACAACGCTGCTTTTCAACGTTCTGCAACGTACGCTGCATAGCTGAAACTGCAACTTCTGATGACTGCCCAAGTTCTTCCGCCTTAGAGTTGATTTGAGTGATGGTTCCCATCAACACACCCAAGAACTTATTGAATGCGTTTGCCACGGTACCCGTTTCATCGCGGGACGAGTCATCCAATCGAATGGTCAAGTCGCCATCACCTTCAGCCACCTGCTTAAGTCTGTCGATGAGATTCATTATTGGGGTACGAATAGCACGTGTGACCAAGAAAGGCATAAGAATACCTAAAACTATCGACACTGAAGCAATGATCGTCATCCACTTGATTGCGTATTTCTCATCCTCTTCAGCTTGCAGTGCACTGGCGAGAGTAAAGTTTTGCACCTCATCGAGAATCGAAATCAGCGCTTTATCAATTTCATCTTCATGGGCTTCTACTTTCTTAGAAAACTCGAGCATCTCTTCGATTTGGCCATTGCTGCCGTAGTCCATTGTTTTGTCAACTTCACTAACAAGCGTGCTGTAAGACTTCTCGACAACTTTCAGCTTGCCAAGAAGCTTCTTGAATTTTTCTTGAGCCTCAACTGAGTGCAACAGTGGTATGGCTTTCTCTATGAATTCTTCAACTTCATAGAGTTCTTTTTCGGTTTTGACCGTCAGGTCATGAACCTTTTTCTTAGCTTCTTCGAATACGCTCATCTGAGCCATTCCTTGCTCAACGCGGATCGCTTTAACGAGTGCTCTTTCGAGCAGAATCGCTTGTTCCAACTGATGCTCTGTCACCACCGTCAACATTTTAGTTAACGGGATATCTTCTTCTGCGATATCAATCAGCTCGTTACCAATCTTGTTCATTTGATAAAGGGCAACACAGCCCATAATCATCATGGCAAGCAATTGGGACAACCCGAGCAAATACACTTTCTGGGCAATGGTTAATCTATATAACATGCCTATCCCCCTCAATCCTTTTTAACGAAATGCTTGATCATTCGCATGGCAAAGCTTTTATGTTCCAGCAGGTAATCGAGGTCTCCTTTGTGATCCATAAAATCACTAAATCCTGGAATCGACGACCCAAGGTGCTGGTCAAGAACTTTGAAGCCCATTTTCCAATCAGGGAAACTGCGAGTGCTTATATGATGAAAACCGATACGGTTAATGTTGGTGTGACGAGTGTCTTTCTGTATCTTACTGAATAGTGATTCGACGCTGTTTTCAGGCCCTTCTAAAACTTGGATGAAGGTGCCATAACCGTCGTAAAGGAGAAGGCCAGTAATTTCGTTGTCCGTATTATTCTTACGTGCTTTCGACAGAATCGCTTCCAATTGATCTTGCTTAAGCCGTTGAACCGCTTTGCTGACATACACGAGTTCAATCATTTCCATTTATGGCTCCCATCACTTTTATGTCCTAAGCCAGTGTGTTCGATTTTTATGACTCGGGCATAACTTGTTCTGAACTGATTTTGCTCCATCAAGACGACAGATAAAGCTTTGATAACAGGTTCTTATCAAAAGTGTTTCTTGTATTGAGATACTTTCAAAAGACTCTGCACTAAAACCTTATCACCTAATAGGTAACCAAACATTAACAATATACTTACAATTTACATGCCAGATGAGAAAGCGTGAGCGGCTGTGAGATTTGAGTGAAAACACATGGTAATATCCATCAAGTGCATATTATCAATTGCATATTGCAACATAAATCGCAATATGCAATTGCAATGTGGTTAAAGCAAGCAATGGCCACACAAAATATATGGAAAAGAGTTGCTTAGATTTTTTGCTGACTTTTTACGGTTGGCATCAATGCTCCAATCCGCCAGTCAAATTTTACGGCACATACAGCCAACAATATCCCAATGACTCCCAAACCTTGCGATAGATTCATCACATTATCAAAGGCAAAGTAATCCACCACTAAAGCGGTCACGGGGTACACGAAAGATAAAATGGCGATGAGATGAGTGGTGAGTTTTTGAAAGGCATCATACATGATGACGTACATAAATCCGGTATTTACCAAACCAAGTGTGAGTAACGCTCCCCACTGAACTGGAACCTTCGGTAGCGCCGACCAATCCACCATAGGTAATAGTAAGACAACACCCACACTGACCTGAACAAGTGCAATCACGCTTGGCGATACTTGGCTGACTTCTTTGGTCAATAATGTCGTCACTGTGTACAACAGTGCTGCACCCAGCGCCAATAACAGCCCAAACAATATTTGCTGGCTGCCAACATCTTCACCTTGCAGCAAAGTACTTAGCTGCGTTAGATCCAGATCAGTCACTAACACCAACCCCAACACTGCTACTGATAGCCACACAATGAGATTCACGCTTGGTAGTTGCCTTGCCATCAGTGAACCAGCAACAACTAACATAATTGGTTGCATGTGGTAAGCAATCGTCGCAATAGAGAAAGGGATATAATCAAAAGAGGCAAAGAGCAAAACCCAGTTACCCACCAAAGTAATACCACCCACCAAAATCAACCCAAGTACTTTTCTATTCAGGCCTGCAGTAAACGAACCATACTGCCATTTAACGTAACCAGCCAGAAACAGACCTGCGATCAAACAGCGGAAAAATACGACATTCCAAAACGACTGACCTGACTCAATCACAAACAATCCAATGGTTCCCGATAACACCATAGCGGTAATCATTTTGATGGTGCCTGCTTCTGTATCATTCCTATACATAATTCATCCCCTTGAATCTACTAAGTAATACACATAGATTAAGAAGTAATCCCCCACAAAGGCATGGCGAAATGAAGCTCATTTTTCAGTGAGACTTAAAAAAGGAAGACAAATATGCGTAAGAACCTTAAAAACGAAGATTGGACGCTGGACGCCATCGATAGCCAACTACTCGACTTACTTAACGATAACGCGCGAATGCCAGTCGCAGAGCTAGCCAGAGAAGTGAAAATGTCGTCTCCGAGCGTTAACGAGCGACTCAAACGTATGGAAGAGTTCGGCGTTATTTCAGGATATCGGGTTCAACTCGCACCAGAAAATTTAGGATTCCCACTTGAAGCCATCGTACGTATGCGTCAACTACCAGGAAAGATAAAACAGCTGGAAGCCATGATCATCGAAACGCCAGAGTTTATTGAATGCGACAAAGTCACTGGTGAAGATTGTTTTTATGCTCGGATGCGTTTCGGCACAATGGAGCAATTGGATGAAATCCTAGACAAAGTATCCTCTCTGGCTGAAACCAATACCTCCATTGTGAAATCAACACCCGTCAAACGACGTAACGTGCCTTACCAATATTCTCGCTCACAAAAATAATGGGCGAGCAAAATTCTGCTCACCCATCTTAATCTTCGCTCAATGAATAAACCCATTCATCGACTTTGACCTGCTAACTTAGCGCTTGCCGCTCTGTGTTTTTCCGTGGCAGGTTTTACAATCAAACCGATGCCTATCAGAAATAACGCACTCGCGATGACTTGCGGCATAGAGAGCACTTCGTCATACATGAAATAGCCACTGACTAAAGCAAATACTGGAACAAGCAAAGTCAAAGGTGCTGCGGTGCTTAACGGGTACTTAATCAACGTTCGATTCCAGACCCAGTAACCAAACAAGGTGGTTGGGTAAGCTTGAAAAACCACTGCAATTGTCGTGTTCATATCCCAGTTTTCATACGCTTGCCAAAGGATTTGTTCACCGTGCAGCGCCGTCGCGAACAACACTAGCGGTACAGGCGCAAACAACATTCCCCATACATTAAATGCAAAAGCTTGTTTGGTTTTGGAAGCTTTAACAATAACCCCCATTAAGGTCCAACTGATTGCCGCAATCGTAATCAACATCAGACCTGAAGCAGTAATATTACCGTTGGTCGCAGACACCAGCACCAATAATGCGACCATCGCTAGTAAAGCCCCTACTAATTTTCGTGGTGACGACTTTTCTTTAAAGATAAAAAGCCCGACCGCCATGCCTATCACGACATTGCTCGACAGCAAAACCGAAGACATTCCGGAAGACAAACCCGCAGTAATCGACCAAGACGCCATCCCCCAAATCCCGACGCCAAACACTAACCCATAGCTGACTAAATAGCGCCAAGCCACATTCGGTCTGGCGATGAAAAAGATCGCCGGGATCACCGCGAGCGCGAAACGGGCAGCCGTCGCAATCAGTGGGTGAACATTGGTAATCCCCATTTTGATCATTGAGAAGTTGAATCCCCAAATAGCCATGACGAATACCGCAAGTATTAGGTCGTTTTTCTTCATTGTTATCCCTCCATTCATTCTGTGAATATGAGTATCGCTTGCGAGCAAAAAGGGATACAGATACAATTTTTCAAATAAAAACCAGTACAGTTGTTATGATGATGAGCATTTATAAGCAGTTAGCCAATCAATTCATTGAAGATATTCAACACGCTAAGCTGTGTGAAGGCGACAAAATGCCCTCTTTACGGCAACTCTCACAGCAGCACTCTGTCAGTATGTCGACAGCCGTTAGTTGCTATCAGGAGTTGGAGTCACAAGGCTGGATCCAGTCCCGCCCTCAAGCGGGTTACTTCGTCGCACCTCGCCAGCACTCCCATCAGACCCCCGAGCTCAAACAGTTTGTCAGCACCGTATCAACAGTCCGCAACTTCAATTCCGTACATTCTGCACTGCGAGGCCCATTAGGTGTTTCCAGTACCGCTAATGATGAACAAGCCGTAACAGAGCTCGAACGCAGTTTTCGCCGAGCTTTGCGTCGAATGGGCGACCGACTCAACCACTATCCTGATGTTCAGGGAGAGCCTTTGCTGCGTCAGGCACTATCGACTCACTTTTCTAAAGTAGGCGTACACTTTTCTGCCAGTGATCTTGTCGTCACGGCTGGTTGTATGTCAGCGTTAAAAGCAGCGATAGAGTCCTGCACTGAGACAGGTGATGCTATCGCAATCAGTTCACCATGCTTCAACGGCATCATCGAATTACTTGGTCAGATGGCGCGAAAAATTGTCGAGATTCCCTCTTTAGACGACGGCATCGATTTAGCACAACTGGAAGCACACTTTCAGCAAGGCAATGTCAAGGCGGGTATTTTCTGTACTTCTCATATGAACCCACAGGGGATCAGCATGTCGGCTCAGCAAAAACAAACGCTGGCACACTTGGCAAATCAATACCAGATTCCCGTGATTGAAGACGACGTTTACCTAGAGCTCTCCTACTCTGACCATACGCCTTTGCCTGCAAAATATTACGATCAAGCCGGCTATATTCTCTGGTGCGGCTCAGTTTCAAAGAGTCTGTCTCCAGGTTATCGATTAGGCTGGTGTTTACCCGGTCGTTACCAGTCAACCTATCAAGGTCAGTTTGGAGCGAGTTGCTATGGAGTTTCGACTCCGGTTCAGTTAGCCGTGGCTGACTTCATTGATTCTGGCCAGTACGCCAAGCAACTCAGACGCAGAAAGCACAAGCTACTTTCGCTAAGAAAAGACTATCTCGACTATCTAACCGCGCAGTTGCCCGAGCACATAAAGATCAGCAACCCACAAGGCGGTATGGTGCTTTGGATCCAAGCTCCGGGTTTGGACAGTAAACAGTTACAGAGCGAAATCGAAACTCACAAAATTGATATCCGCCTCGGGCATCTCTTTACCACTCTCGATCTCTATTCCGACTGTGTGAGAATCAATATGGGTTACCCGCTTGAAGGGCGTGCAAAAGAAGAGTTGGACACGCTTATTGATCTTTTGATTACGCTTTCTGACTAACGACGGCACATCTGCATGCCATTGAGATAGTGCTTAGGCGTCACGCCGAGGGCTTTTTTGAAGTGAGCAGACATGTGGCTTTGATCGTAGAAGCCGCAATCTGTCGCGACAATCGACGGTGCTACACCTTGACGCAAAAGTGTCTGAGCATGGCGAATCCTCAGCTGTATCTGATATTGATGAGGCGCCAAACCGTAAGCCTGCTTAAACTGTCTCAATAATGTGTATTTGTTAATGCCAGCCAGATTTGCCAGCTCATCGATGGTTAAGTTTTGGTGTGAATACTCTCTAATATAATCACGCACTCGTTCGATGTTAGCCTTTGCACTGGCCGTCTCGCCATCAGGCAACTTAGAACCAGAAGCACGGGCAAGATTGGAGAGAAAAGTGATCAACAAAGATTCCAGCACCAGAGCAGGCGCATCAATATCCGAGTATTCAAATAAGGTGCGTAAGTGATTCGTCAACGCCGGATTTTCAATTGTTGGCGTCTGAAACGAAGGGCTGTAGTGGCGACCATCGGTGTAATCAGCCAACACTCTGTTCACCACTTCGGGGGTTGGATAAATGGCACGATAGCTCCACCCATTGTCACTCGCTGATTGACCAGTGTGGATGGCATCTGCATTTACTGCCACTAAAGAGCCCGCACCAGACAAGTGATTGCCACCTTTGTAGAAGAATTTCTGTGCACCGCGTTCAATGATGCCGATGGCATAACCTTCGTGAACGTGAGGAGAAAAGTGCTCATCTTTGTAATGGGCATAGACACTCTCGATGCCTTCAAAGCATTTGATTTGCGAATACGTTGAATTCACCCAGACTCCCTCCTTGATCGTTCTATTACTTAACGCTAATCGAGTTTGAGAAAGGCTTCAAGTCAATTTCATCCTATTACTTTTCTACTCACCGTGAACCTAACTATATAATAATTAAAGAAATAACAAAGAACGCTCTTATATTTGAACGAAAACCAAGCTATAAAATGAGTTTAAAACGCCAATATCGTCCTATCTCGAAAGCATGAAACACAGAAAAATGGTGGAAAAAGAGATAGGAAAACCAAGATGCTTCAACACACTGACATGCTCGCTTATATCATGACTTGCCTAATCGCGGCAGGTACACCAGGCCCCGGCACTCTTGCCGTCATCAACTCTTCGATTATTAAAGGCACCAAACGCACCATTCCTCTTATGTGCGGGATTATTACCGGGATGGCGCTGGTTGCTACAGCTACGATTCTTGGGTTATCAGCCATCATTTTAAGTTCACAATCGCTGTTCAAAGCCGTTCAATTCATAGGAACTGTCTACATATTCTATCTTGGTGTTGTGAGCTTACTGCGCTCCCACCCTAGTGAAGGTGATGATGCTCCGCAAACCACTCACCGTACTACCGTATTCACTTCTGGGGTGGTGTTATCTGTGTTTAACCCCAAAACTATTGTCTTCTTTGTCGCACTGCTGCCCGCTTTCATCAACACTGAAGCCAATAGCTTACAAACTGGTATTGAGCTCACTGTAATCCTTTTATTATGTACCTTTTCCGTACACCTTATTTACGCGTTTGCTGGCAGTTATGCCGCCCAGTTTATTAAAGCGAAAACTCATTGGATCGAGGTTGCCACAGGTTTATTGTTCATCGCTCTTGCTATCTTTATGTTGATAAACACATTTTAAGTGAATCACACTCCCCTCTTTCTTCAGGCTTGTATTTCATCATTCACATCTAAATTTCCAATTTTGTCGAAATATATTGACGAACCAGTCACAAAACTTTAAATTTCGAATATTCTGGAAATTTAGATTTCATCAACATTTTGGTGTGGGAAGGTAAACATGACCGAGCAAGTAATCATTATTGGTGCAGGGCAAGCTGGACTATCGACCGCTTACTATTTGAAAAGAAATGGTATTGACCCACTGATCTTAGATGCGAATCCAACACATGGCGGCGCCTGGTTACATGCATGGGATAGCCTGAGACTATTTTCACCAAAGGAGTACAGCTCGCTTTCTGGTTTTATGATGCCTAAAACTCGCGAGGCTTACCCTAGCCGTGATGAAGTGATCGACTATTTCGGCAAATATGAGCAGCGTTATCAGTTTCGTATTGAACGTCCTGTGAAAGTGCTGGATGTCACTAAAGTCGAAGACACTTTTCATATCACAACAGATAACGGGGAATTCCTCGCGAAAGCCGTTGTATCTGCGACTGGTAACTTTTCAGGCCAATTCATTCCAACTTTCCCCGGCCTAGAGCGCTTTACAGGTGATCAGGTACATTCTGCAGACTACAAAAACAACACGATATTCGCTGGCAAGAACGTCGCGGTGATAGGCAGCGGCAACTCAGGCTCTCAGATATTGGCCGAAGTATCCCAAGTCGCCAATACGCACTGGTTTACCAATCGCCCTCTCGATTACCTCGATGATGAACTGGATGGCCGTTACTTATTCGAGCTTTCTACAAAACGTTATTACGCCGCGATGAAGGGTGAAAAGCTAGAAAACACCGATGACTTCTCCAAAATCGTCATGGTTGACTCGGTCAAAGAAGCACGTGAACGCGGAGTGTTGATTCGTGAAGAAGACATTGAATCTTTTAGCGAGCATGAAATTATCACTGCTAACAAACGCATTGCCATTGATGCAGTTATCTGGTGCACAGGCTTTAAGACTCAGCTCAACCACCTGAAAGGCTTACAGCTAAATACGGATCTACAAAGTTTGACTCAAGGCACTCGCTCTACTCAGCATTCAGGCCTATGGCTGATTGGTTATGGGGAATGGTCTGGCTACGCTTCGGCGACCATTATCGGCGTACAAAAGCATGCCCGAGAAACCGCCCGCCAGATAGCCGAGTCTTTTGAATTGATTGCAAGCTAGAATCTAGGTTCAGTAATGAAAAAGCCCCCACTCTCAGTGAGTGGGGCTTTTTTTTGCATTCATTATGCGTTTTCGAGTTCAGGCTCGCTGATGGATGCTTTCAAGCCTTTAGCAAGACGCTCGACTGCTACCGTTAGCTCCTCTGGCGAGGCATTAGTGTAGTTAAGTCTTAATGCGGGCTTGGCTTCATCTGCATTTGGATAGAACACTGGGCTTGGCACAACCGCAACGCCATTCCCTAGTAACGCTTTTGCCAGTGCAAATGTGTCGCAAGATGGCAACGTCACCCAAATGAACATGCCTCCTTCAACAGGCTTCACTTCGCAGCCAGCTGGTAGTTGCTTTTGCAGCTCAGCAAATAGCTTCTCATAGCGAGATTGGTACAAGTCTCTAACCGTACCAATGTGCTGTTCAAAGCCTTGGTGTTTCAGCAAGCCCAGAAGTAGCGCTTGCATAGGGACACTTGAGTGTAAGTCAGCACCTTGCTTGATCTTGATGAGTGGTTCCAGATATTCACTCTTACCACTGACGACACCAACTCGCAGACCCGGAGACGCGATCTTTGAAAATGAGCGCAGCACAATAGAGTGTTGTGGACAGAAATCAGAGACCAATGGAATCGCTTGACCTGAGAATCTAAGTTCACGGTACGGTGCATCTTCAATCAGAACAACATTGTATTGCTCACACAACGCACCGACCTTCTGACGAGTTTCTAAGGTCCAGCAAACACCAGTTGGGTTATGGAAATCTGGTACGGCGTAGAACATCTTAGGTGATTGTTCAGCGAAGCTCTTCTCAAGCGCTTGTAAATCAGGGCCCGCCTCCGTCTGAGGTACAGTGACAATATCCGCCTGAACCAAACCAAACACCTGCATCGCACCAAGGTAGCTAGGTGCTTCCATGACCACTTTGTCACCTGGGTTTACATAAGCACGAGCGATCAGGTCTAGCCCTTGCTGCGATCCTGTACACGCCATTACTGAGTGCGTCTCTGGCAACTCAAAATACTCTGTCAGGAACTCTAGAAGTGGTGCGTAACCTGCAGTTGCCCCGTACTGGAAAACTTCCGGCATTGATGAAAGGCTTTCGAGTGTCGGCTTCATTAATTCAATTGGAAATGTACTTTCATCTGGTAAGCCACCCGCAAGCGAGATGACATTCTTATCCGATGCGGCAGCGAGAATTTCACGAATATAAGACGACGAGATTTGTTGCAGGGAGCGAGCGATTTCCATAACAGTTCCTGAGTGTAATTTTAGAATTTTTATCGTCGAAAAGACGTTAATGAAGTGTATAACCCATTGATGAAAATAGGATGTCCGTTTATGCTGTTCAACATGTCCATTTATGCTATTTTTCTTTATGAGCCGACAACACATATTCCGAATCAATGACGTGCTTTATCACATTCATAAAGACATCAGTAAATCCTTACCAGCCAAGGAATTAGCGGACATCGCAGCGTATTCTGAGCAACACTTTCACCGCGTTTTTAAGCAGGTTGTCGGAGAATCCATCCATCAGTATATTCGCCGAACACGAATGGAGTACGCCGCAAATCAACTAATGTTTGATCCGCATTCCTCGGTATTAGACATCGCCAACAAATGTGGCTTTCACTCTGTTTCTTCGTTCAGCCGCGCATTTAAATCCACTTTCAGTGTCTCACCAGGAGAATGGCGAAAGCACGAGCAACAAAACATCGATAAGCCCTATCTCAAAGATCCTGAAATCGCCGCAGGCTATTATCGCGTCGCAAAGAAAACTCTTCCCGAGCCTAAAATTATCGAAACCTCCGATCGCCTCGCTGCCTATGTTCGCCATGTAGGTTACAGCCGAACCGTAAAAAATGCTTGGCGAGTCTTAAATGCGTGGGCAAGCAGCGAGGGGCGTGACACATCACGTCAATACGGTCTGCATCATTCAAACCCAGCGTTGGTTGAACTGGATAACTGTCGCTACGTAGCGTGTATCGAGATAGACAAACCAATCAAGGTTCGAGGTGTGGTGAATCAGTTAGTGATACCAGGTGGACTACATGCCGTGTTTCGTCTCACTGGAGTGTATGGAGAGCTGCTTCCTCAAATCAGTAAGGTTCATGAACAATGGTTACCCGAATCTGGCTTTAAATTGGGGTCAACACCAGCGTATGTTCACTATCATAGGAACCACTTCCTACATGACGATGAGCACTTTGAACTCGATTTTTACCTCCCTATCAGTTTCTATTAGGCAGTCACTTAGCTCGCAATCATCAAGGCTCGGATTGAATTACTTAAACCTCTTCTGTTAACGTGTTATTTCTCATTAACAACGGAGCTGTTCAATGGACTCAAGCAGACTAAACCAATATCTTTCTAAGATCGGTCTGTCATACATACCCCAAACCACAATCGACGATCTCACTGCCCTCCATCGTGCTCAACATCGCAGAATTCCTTTTGAAAACTTTGATGTAGCACTGCGCCGCACCATCCATTTATCTGAGGACGCTTTGTTCGAGAAACTGGTTCTGAGTGAACGTGGGGGCTACTGCTTTGAAGTGAACGCCTTGCTTCTTAGTGCTCTCAGGAGTCTTGGCTTTGATGCAAAACCGCTGCTTGGTCGGGTACATCTTGGGCCAGAACCATCCAGCCGCAGCCATCAGGTATCGCTCGTTGTGCTTGAGGGGCAGGAATGGATTGTCGATGTTGGCTTCGGGGCCCAGACTCCGCGTGCTCCTATACCTGTTGTTTTCGACAGGGAAATCACCACCGACTTACAGACCTTACGGTTTGTAAAACATCCTCTATTTGGCGCCATGCTTCAGGCAAAAATAGACGATAACTGGATTGATCTTTATAGCCTTGATTTCACTCACGTTTGCGAAAGCGATATTGCTTGCGGCAATTTCTACACCTCGACCAGCCCTGACTCCACTTTCTTGCAAAAGCGGGTGGCAACAATAACCACAGATAACGGCATCATCACGCTGCTTAACAGCACGTTAAAGATAAAAACGAACGGACATACAGAGGAAAAAGAGATTGCTGAGGACGAAAGCTATATTGGTGTTTTAAAAGAAACGTTTGGCATCGAACTGGACGCAAGCTTTGACGATTTCATTCCACTCAGCCAAAATATCTAGCGGTGTTGGTAGAGCAGATGTAAGCAAGGCATCTGCTCTGAACAACGGACCTGTAAGTTAAGCTCAATTCGGGTTCAGTCCCCCTTTCAAGCAGGCTTTTTAGTTTAAGCCGTTGGTTACTGTCTCGGATTTCTACCCGAGCAGATTTCGCTTTCAAAGTCGCTACGATAAGGGTTTATATCAAGACCGCCTCGTCGCGTGTATCTAGCAAAAACTGTCAACTTTTCAGGAGCACAGCATCGTTTGATATCTGAATAGATACGCTCGACGCATTGCTCGTGAAACTCATTATGTTCACGGAATGAGATTAGATATTTCAGAAGGCTCTCACGATTGATTTTAGCTCCCGTATAACGGATGTATACGCTTCCCCAATCTGGCTGATTCGTCACCAAACAGTTCGATTTCAAAAGGTGGGAACATAAAGATTCAGAGACATATTCATCCACAGTGCTTCCGGAGAGCGAATCCGCATCATACTCAAACGAGTCTACGGTGATATCCAAACCATCAATACAATCAAATTGCTTATTTATTGAGGTTTGTTGTGGTTCATCTACATCCATAAATGACACCGTCACTTCAGCACCAGCAGCATTAGTTAAGTCGGACTGCATTTTCTCAATAACAATATCTTTCGACTCAAAACGTGTTTGATTGAAGCTATTTAAATACAACTTGAATGACTTCGATTCAATCAAGTTGTTGGACGTATGAGGAATAATAAACTCCGCGATTGCGACGATCGGCTTACCTTTATTGTTCAACCATGACACTTCAAAAGCCGTCCATAAGTCATAACCAGCATGAGTAGCGACCTTAAGGTCTTTAATCTCATCTCTGCCTTTTTGTCTTGGGATAGGATCGAGTAACTCAGGTTGATACTGAGAGATATACTCGCTTTTTTTACCTAGGTTCTTATCATAGGTTGTCATTATTATTTAATTCCTTGACGTTGATTAAGCGGGAAAACAATTTCCTTGCGAAATAAATTGGCGCGACACTGAACAGTGCATATAAGATCTTAATAGTAACCTGGCTGAGAAACATTACGAACAGCACGTCATTTGGTAGTACATTAAAGAATGCAATACTAATAAATAGTGCGCTATCCACTACAGATGCGATACTGGTACTCGCTATGACTCGAATGGCAAGCCATCGAGATTGTGTGGCGATCTTTATTTTGTTCAGGACGTAAGCATTGATGTTCTCAGAAATAAAGTAAGAACTTAAAGAAGCTAAGAACACTGAGGTCATACTCGTGACAAGCGAAGTATACTGTTCATCCATCGCTTGCCATGGGCCTATGCTAGGAATAGTGGTGGATAAATAGAGAAGAACGAGTATCCCAGCATTGACCACTGTCGATTGTATGATGGCTTTTCTGGCGAGCTTTAAACCAAAGTATTCGTTTAATATATCAACAAATATAAATGAAATTGGGTAAAGAAATATTGCGGCAGGTACAATTAAGCCTGTGTTGAATATTTCTACAGGTTTAATTCCGGTAATGTTTGACAATGTAAAAAGAGAACACAAACAAAGTACGAGAAAAGAGTAACTCATCCAATAACTTTCATGTCTGTCCTCTAGCTCGTATGCTCCTTCAAAGCTCGATTTTGAATAAACTTTCTTACATACTTCAACTAATTCATTTCGATTTAGATCATCAGCAACTTCACTGGAAATAAGATCTTTAGCGGGCATATTCACGACCTTTCCAGTTCCCCGTATCATCACGCTAGCCATCATTTCAGGGGCACCATTAAAGCCAATCAATTTATATTTTTTATTAAACACAAAAACGTTCCTCGAGTATTACTCCAAAAAGAAAATCGCCTTCTAAAAGAGAAGTGTTAGGGGGAAGAGAATGCAATGCACCACCGCGAACAATGAGCTTACTCAGCTCTTTTTCATTGTGATTCGAGCGATCAATAATCAGTAGATTGCCCTTGGTAAAATAATTAGACAAAACCTGACCCACTCGAATCGCTACGATGTTACTCCCTTCAGAAAAGTGATAGGTCAGGGGATAATCAGTAACCAGGTCGCCGATGTAATATTCACTTTTCTGGACGAACTCCATTTCACTCAGAATCGGAACAGCAATTGGGTTCTTGTTTCCGCATACCGACACGACAGGTGTTTCAGATAGAAGATCTTCTAGGGATTCGTTTTGAATGATATGACAGGTTGTTCCAAAGAAGTTAGCAATGCGTTCAACCGTCGAGGTCTGTACTCTTTCAACCTTGCCATCAAGTATTTTATAGATAGTTGAACGCGTAACACCAGTTTTGCGACTTAATGACGCCTTGGTTTCTTTACTCTTATTTAGGCCAAACTGTATGTTGTCTCTGAGTATGTCCAGTTGCTCACTGTTGTTCTTCATTTATGTGCCTTTTGGTCATAAAGCGAGGCCCGACCTCTCCCAAAAAACAAATGATATCAGTATCATATTAAAAAACAATTAAATATACACACACATGCATAATGTGTACACTAAAGTGTATCTTTTACTGTTGGTAAATAATCATGAATACAGAAGACCTAGAGTCTCGCCTTCAAGAGATAACCTACTGGTGCCGGTTGATTCACGCAGAGCCCGAGAAAAAAGAGGCGATAAGCTACCTCTATGTTCACACACAGCTACTACTGGACGAACTTCAGAATAAGAAACCTACCAACCAAGTGATTCACCAGAAATAAAACGTTGGACTTGGTCATGACCAAAAGACTCAACCATTAAATGTTTATCAACAGCTGCATTGATAATTGGACTCTAAAACAAAAGGCTCTCCACATAGGAGAGCCTTTTTCGTTTCAGTCGACTTCTTATGACAAATGACTATTTGATTAAAAGAAGTCGCCCTGTCAGAGCTGGAACAGAAACCGCACCGGATGTTGCCTGAACATTAATCAGCTCACCACTCATCAAGTCTTCAAATTCGTCTGTCGATTTGACTCTTGCTAAGTCGACATTGAGTGTTTGTTCCGATGTTGATGTGTTCAGCACATAGATGATCTGCTCATCACCATTCACTTTCAGGTCAGCATACAGGTTGTCATCCAACCATAAGTTGCGCCTTTCACCCGCATAAAGCGCCAGATGTTCACTACGAACCTGCATAATTTGAGTCAGATAGTTTTTCACATCTTGTTGCTCAGCAGTCAGTGTCACCCCAGTCACGCCTTGAACTTTCGCGCTTGAGCGAGCGACATGATCATCACACAGCCCCTGAGAAGCACAATCTGATGTGACCTTGTCCGAGAAGTTAGCGACTTCGTCACCAATCTCTTCACCGTAGTAAAGTGTGATTGGTCCAGAGTAAGCCGCTAGAAAGCTAAACGCGGCTTTGTGTCGCTTGACTGCTTCACCAAGATTGCCACGCTGAATCAGGTCACCGAAGCGCACCAAGTCATGGTTACCAAGCATTAGGTTTGGCATCGCATGGTAAGGCGATTTGGCGCGGCTGTTCCACTCTGCATCCAAAACACGGGCATTGTTGCTCGCCCCTGATTCTTCAACCGCCAGAGCTTGAACTAAGCCGTAACGTAACGGGAAGTTGAACGCCGACGAAAGGCCCGGTTGTGAGTCACTGCCATAGGTTGTTGCCGTAATCTCATCAGCACCTTTCCAGACTTCACCGACCATGTAGCCCAGTGTTCCCCATTGCTTACCAGCATTCTTATTGTCCAGTGAGGCTTGCTCTACTGCAGCTCGAATGTTGCGCCATGCCTCAAGTGGAAGCTGATAAGATTGGTCGAGACGCCAGCCGTCAATACCAAACTCTTTCACCCAATAAGTTGCCACCTCTGTGAAGAAGGCTTCACTCGCTGCATCTGGGTAATTCACATACATACCCGGGTAACCCTCTTCCCCTCTCAGGCTTGGTAGCTTACCCGTTGGGGAAGGTTTCACACCAGTAAGGTTAGTATGACCGAACACCCCATCTAAAAGCACGTATAGACCTTTAGCGTGAGCAGCATCAACCAGTTCTTTCAGCTTCTCATTCGTGCCAAATTTAGGATCGACATTGAAGTAGTCACAAGCAAAATAGCCCGTGGCGTCAAGGCGATCATCACCAGCCTGGCCCGCACAAGAATCAAACACAGGTGTTAACCACAACGCATTCACGTTTAAGCTTGCAATGTAATCAAGACTGTCAATGACGCCCTGAAGGTCTCCATTGTGGTGCGAATTGCCGTAGCCCACACCATAGTTATGGTCTGGGTCTCCATCGACAAATGACTCTACCATCACCTGATAGATCCTCAGATCACAAGCTTTGCTGTCATCCTGATAGCAGGCATAGTCAAGATTTGTATCTACGACAGATACTACCAACGCGGATTGGTCTGAAGCGTCTAACGTAAATTTGTACACGCCTTGCTCGGTCACTGTCACCTTGATATTGCCATTACCTGCATCCTCAAGTGTTACGGAACCGTTGCCAGTTGAGAAGCCACCAAAACCAAGATTGATCGTACTCCAGTCAGAAGAAGCCAGTTTGAACTCATACTCTCCCGGAGTGAGGTAGCCTTCAAAGGCGTACACACCGTCACCCTGATAGGCCATTTCATCACTGGTACTCCAGCCATTCATTGAGCCACGAACGTATACTTTTGTAGAACCGTAAGGCGCGACATCAACTGGCTTACTATCAATATTCAGCCCTTCTCCTTGCGCACCATTTTGTGTCTGGACAAAGACAGCCGCAGTTAATGGTGGAATAGTGAAAGCGCCGTCTTCAAACTTCGCCTGCTTAACGACTGAATCAGACGAGGCTTTCAACACAGGATGCAACTCAAAGCTTTGTGCTCCAGCAATCTGAATGGTTTGTGCTGAAGTATTGGCATTAATCGCAACAACAATTGAGTCGAAGTTGCTATCAAGGTCTGCGCCTACACTCACCCCATCATTCACCGACATCACAATCATGCCCGGTAATGTCGACGGCCCAGTATTATGGAAACGTACACGCTTCAAGACTTGCTCTTCACTCACTAAACGAAGCAATGGCGTGCCGGAACGAATCTTCAGCAGTTCCTTGAAGACCTTGTCTGTCCAAGCAATATGCTCCGGAGTTGCCACGGTATTCGGGTTGCTAATGATTGATTGGATAGCACTCCAGTTAGCCTGATCTTTGTCAGCACGTGGCAGACCAATGTTCCAGTTATTCGTCTGCTTACTGAAATCGACTTTGTTGTACCAATCACCACTGTCGTAGCTATCGCGTTCCATGGATTTAGAGCGCAGTAATTCAGACCCCATGTGTAAGAATGGTACACCTTGTCCGAGCATTACAGTTGATAGACCTACGATCTGCATACGTGCACGGTCTGCTGGCGTGATGTTGGCATCGGCTTTGTACTGGTTGAAATCCCATAACGTTTGGTTGTCATGCTTTGAAACGTAGTTAATGGATTCCTGAGGATCGAGCGTGTAAGCCGCACCCTGCCCTCCATACTGGAAATCACGTCCGTACACAGTCGCACCGCTATACGTTTCCAACGGGTAGTTTTGCAGATTGCCTGTCATACCGTAACGGATAAGATCCATCTTCGATTTCAGGTCATCATTGAATCGGCTGCCAGCATTAGCAAAACCCGGATTCTCAAGCAACGCATCGCCACTATCGAATGGACCACCACCGCGTACGCCATCACGTAGACGATCGTTGTAAGTCCCTATGCCTGTACCCGCCATCGGCCATTGGGTTGCGTTTTCGCCACGTTGACCATCAGCAACTTCACCAAAGTTCCAACCTTCGCCATAGAACCAAGTATCTTCATCTACTAGCTTGGTTTTCTCATACACGTGCAGCATGCTCGACTTCATCAGGTGTCCCATCAAATCGAAGCGGAAGCCATCAATCTTATAGTCCTGAGCCCACATCACTACACTGTCTGCCACTAGCTTCTCGAACATACGGTTCTCAGACGCAGTGTTATCACAACAAGTTGAGTTCTCGACAGCACCTGTGATCGGGTTCAGGCGATGGTAGTAGCCCGGTACAGCTTTATCGAGCACAGATTTGTCATACAAACCTGACGAGTATGTGTGGTTGTAGACAACATCCTGTACCACTCTGAAGCCCATATCGTGAAGCTTCTGCACCATCTGACGATACTCACGAATACGCGAAATGCCATCTGTTGCAACAGCATAACTGCCTTCTGGTGCGTTGTAGTGGAATGGGTCATAACCCCAGTTGAATCCATCCAGTGGACGAACATCTGCGAGCAATGCCTGTGCTTCGCCACTGTCAGGGTCCGTTTGTTCTAACAAAGACAGAATGGTTGCACCGCGTGAAGTACCATCGCTACACAACTTGGCATCAGGATTAATGCCGCAAAGTTTTTCTACGGTATCGGTCAGATTCACCGTCTTCGCTGGATCTTCAGGAATGGAAGCCAAATCGTAAGTCGGTAGAAGATGGATCGTTGTCAGGCCAGCTTCTTTTAACGACTTCAACTGCTTAACACTGTCGCGTTCATCTTCTAAGAAGGCCAGATACTTACCGTTGTTTGCTGGTGTACCCTGCGTATCGCTGACACTAAAGTCACGTACATGCAGCTCGTAAATGATGTGATCTTCTGGATTCTCCAGCTCTGGAATCGATTGACTGTCCCAACCTGCCGGTTTGGTTTCATCATCGGTGAGATCAACCAGTTGAGAGTGCAAACTGGACGTACTCAGAGAGAGAGAATAAGGGTCAGTGGTCATCATCCACTCAACGTGGTCGGTTTTCGGATGGTAAGCCTTCACACGGTAACGATAGAACACATTCTTCAGTGAAGCATCGCCTTGGTAATGCCAGATGCCAGTTGCTGAGTCGACAGTCAAACTGAATGGCGATTGTGCGATTAGTGCTTTATCCTGATCGTACAAATACAGTTCAACATCCTGAGCTGTTGGCGCCCAAAGCGCAAAGTTCGCACTATCGCCTTCAATCCAGCTACCCAATTTAGCTTCATCCGCATCATTTGGTCCTGCGGTGTAAAGCGTGTCAACAACGCCCGGAATCTGGACACGAGTTGCAACCAGCGGCTTGCCTTCATCATCGAGTGCCACTGCAATTAGCTGTGTTTTCAGCAACGCTTTAGCCGTCTCTGTATCAACATCCAGATAGAAACCGACACGATCTTTCAGGTGTGGGAAGTCAGGATTATCAACGTTGCCAGCAAATGAAATGTCGTACTTGATAAACTGTTCTGGCTGGTTGATATCACCATTACCCGCAGCACGACTCCAGATTTGGTAACTGGCTGCTTCACTATGATCAAACCAAGCAATGGAATTCACATCGAGCCAGTGAGCTGCTGCACCGTCAAGTTTCACTACAACTTGCTCATCTGGTGAGTACTTAACGACTGAGCTTCCGTGTGTCGTATAAAGTGTATTGCCTTTAGCAAATTCAGCCTTCAGATCATCACCGCCCAGCGCTTTTTCATCACCTTTGTGCACGATGAAATTCATACATGCACCGTGATCGGATTTCAGTGGGACAACATACTTAGCACCATATTGCGGGTCGATTTCTCCCCAGGCGTATGGGTTACCCCAATCTACGCCGTTTAAGGCGTCAGCCGACACTGCGTCACAAGATGCGTTATTCCACAGATGAAGCCCCCAGTCCGCGTAATTACCATCATCTCGTTTGTAGTAAATGACCGATTCAGAATAAACAGGCGCAGGCTCGGATGAACTGTTATCTGGGCTGGTTGGGTTTGGATCGATGCTGTCTGGAATCCCATCGCCATCATCGTCGCTAGAGGCAAAGTCTCCTAGCCCATCGCCATTGGTGTCTTTACTTTCAAATCGATCTTCCGGGAACGCGTCCACGCCATTATTGGCACCATCACCGTCGATATCACTGTCTTCGCTGTCAGTAATGCCATCACCATCACGATCGGCAGGTTGACTGGATGCCGAGTAAGGGTCGGTTCCTAAACGAGTTTCTTCTTCATTACTCCAACCGTCACCGTCGATATCCGAATCATGCTCATCTGGGATTTTGTCGCCATCAAGATCGGAGGGGAAGCTCGCCGATGAGTAGGGGTCGCTAGCGAGTTCTAACTCGACAACATCGCTGAAACCATCATTATCATCGTCCGTATCCGCATGATCGCCAATTCCGTCATTATCGGCATCTGCCGACTCTTTAATATCGGTTGGGAACAGATCAATCGCATCGGCTACGCCGTCACCATCGCTATCTTGCGCCATAACCGGCACACCTTGCTCATCCAGCATTAACGTCTTGTTAAGCAGTTCATTACGACCACGTTTAAGCTCTTTTCCTAATGCTTTACTGCCCAGCTCCAACGTATTCGCCAGCGCTTCCATATCTTGCTCTTCAACGGTTTCTGGCAGTAATTGCGTTAACGCCTTCGCGCTTCTTGCGACGACCACCTCTTTCTGATCAATATAATCGTTTTCAATATCTAGGTGTGGCTGTTTGAGTTGTCGACGCAGTTTGCGCAATGCTTTACGTTCGCTGACACCTTGCTGCATTTGCGCAGCAATGTAAGTCGAGAATGGTGTGACCAAAGAGTAATGGCTCGGTGCCATCAAGGTATAGTCTCTTGTCACAGCGACACCCGGAATATCAGCGTCAATCGATACGCCTCGTTGGGTTTTAGCGACAAGATAAACGTCTTCGTCTTCGATATTTAGACCTTCAAGGTCAATGGCAGCATATCCGTCTTTATCAGTGACGGCTGACGGTTCATAACGGTCTTGTCGACCATTTCCGTTGACGTCCAGCCAGACAGATGCCTTTTCGATGTAGCCATCCATCACGTTGACTTCTAGCGGGTCATTACAACCTGCCAAAAGCCCAAGTGACGCCATAGCTAGGCTCAGTTTTGTTAGCTTGATGTTCATTTTTATTTCCATTTATATTCACGTTCCACGAGCGATAAACTTTTCTGTTTGGTTAAATCGCTTCAAGCTAACGTTATATTTTTAAAACAGTTAATTTCCTCATCCTATAAAACTGATTGAGTAGGCGTAGACGGAGGGGAGGAGAAAAAATTTTAGAATCAGGCTCACAATTACAGCCCTGAAAACGATCGAAAAATTACTCAGATGATGTGCAATCAGTGAGAAATCTGACACTTTGTAGTGACGAATAAACCAACCGCTGTAGGATTACAACAAGCTGTTTCAATGTTAAGAAATTGGATCTTTAACCCAAACTGATGTCAGGTAAACAAAAGGGAATTTTGATTCATGCGATATCGGTGGCAAAGTAGCGATTACCCTACCACCTCACTTCCATCAATCAATGATTTGCGAGCAGTACTTTTCGCATCATATTAGCCAGCTGGGCTTTTTCTTGTTCATCAAACATGCTCAACATTCCGTTCATATTTGATAAGTGTGATGCTAAAGCCTCATCGACTAATTGAGCGCCCTGCTGGGTAAGCGTTACTTTACAACTGCGTCTATCATCGCCACTTGCTAATCGCTCAACCAAGCCTCGTTGAACCAACTTTTCAATCCGAGTACTCATAGCGCCTGAGGAAATCATCAGGGTTTTGTACATTTCAGTCGGGGTCAGCGGTTGCTGATTTCGCATTAATGTCGCGAGAATATCAAACTCCAACATACTCAGTTGATGCTGCTTAAACACATGTTCCAATTGACTGTGCCAGAGTCCATGAACACGCATCAGTCTACCGACAATTCCCATGTCAGAACAATCCAACTCAGGCTTCACATCGCCCCACTGCTTCAAGATGTGGTCGACAGGATCTTGCATATCTCATCCCTCTACTAATTTATCTTTTCAAAAAGATACTTGATAAAAAGACAAATCACCATTACTTTATAAAAAGTATCTTTCATAAAAGATACTTTTTATAAAGATAGACTACAACGAAAGGAGGCACCAATGACACGCACACAACGAATAGCGACGTTAGCCATTACGGCATTAGCGCCCATGGTCTGGGGAAGCACTTACATCGTCACCACTGAACTTCTGCCTGCCAACAGCCCTTTGTTAGCATCGATGCTGCGCGCTTTGCCTGTTGGGATAGTATTGGTGTTGTTTTCTCGCTCGATTCCAAATGGAAGTTGGTGGACGAAACTGGCCGTACTTGGCCTACTCAACATCGGATTTTTTTTCTACTGCCTATTTTATGCTGCCACATACTTACCCGGAGGTATGGCAGCTCTGATTATGTCCATCCAGCCTATTCTGGTTATGGGACTGAGCGTGGTTTTGTTGAGAAACACATTAACGTTCACGCAAATAATCGCTAGTGGTTTGGGGATAGGTGGCATCGCCATGCTTGTGGTCAATAACCCAGGTCAACTCAATACCTCGGGAGTTGTCATGGGGCTGCTCGGTACCGTTAGCATGGCGCTAGGCGTGGTGTTAACGAAAAAGTGGGGGCGACCTTCAAACATGTCCCTGCTGAGCTTCACTGGCTGGCAACTGTTGTTTGGAGGGCTGATGCTACTCCCTGTCGCCATCAGTACAGAGGGGTTACCCCAACAAATCACGTTAACAAATGTTGTCGGTTACAGCTATCTGGCAATTGTTGGCGCCATGCTCGCCTACTCACTCTGGTTCCGTGGAATTGAAAAGCTCAGCACAGTGTCTGTCTCATTCCTTGGCTTTCTCAGCAGTGTATCTGCTGTGGTCCTCGGTTACTTGATCCTTGGTCAGACTCTGACCTGGGTTCAGCTTATCGGTGCCCTAAGCGTATTAGTTTCAATTTTGCTGGCAGCCTCAGCCCCGACCTATTCAGCAACTAAAACAAACACATCATTTATTAATAGTAAAAAGGAACTCGCATGAAACTTACCATTATCTCAGGCAGCCAGCGTGCTGAATCACAAAGCCTAAAAGCAGCCCATTATTTATCGACGCTGGCAGAGGCTGATTTTACGAATATCGATATTCTCGATCTCCACCAGCTCAATTTACCGTTATGGAATGAAGGCGTATGGACAGGTAGTGAGGAATGGGCTCCTTGGCGAAAGATTGCCACCCGGCTACAAGACAGTGATGCGTTTGTTTTCATCACTCCAGAGTGGCACGGTATGGCAACACCAGCTCTAAAGAACTTTTTAATGCTATCGACTGCTAAAGAGATGGCACACAAACCTGCTTTAGCCGTCAGTATCTCGGCGAGTGTTAATGGGGTTTATCCTATTAGTGAGCTTCGTTTAACCGGCAGTAAGAATAATCACGTGTGCTTTATTCCGGATCACTTAATCTTTCGCAACGTGGAAAGTCTGTTCAATCCAGATGGGAGCGTAAATGATGTGAACTTTCATGTTCGTAGTGAGTACACGATGAAGCTGTTATCCGCTTATGCACATGCACTAAAGCCAATACATCGGGATATGGTGGAGGCAGGAAAGCCATTTCAGTATGGGATGTAAAAAGAAGTGAAACATTCTTGAGCACATTCAACCGTGCTCAAGAATTTAAGCTATTTATCAGCCTTTAGCATTCGGCTGATAATGATACCTTTCGATGTTTTCACCAGTAATTACCTGGATTTCAAAAGGCTCACTGGTATCTAAACCATTGGTCGCAAGTTTGGAATCGTTACGCCACAGGCGTGATGGGTAATCCATATTTGGAACATCTCCTACAGCATCAAATACACCGAGCTGTACGACTTTTCCATCTTGCACTAATTTAACTTTGTACAAATCGCGGCTAACCGAGTTAATTGTTTCACCGTATACTCGTACAATAAATGCACCATTCGAATAAAGAGAATTTAATAGCTGAGTTTGATGCTCAACTTTCTCTTGCGACCACAGACCACTTTTCGCCTTTTTAGTGTATATCCCTTTTGATTGCTCACGAGAAATATACTCAACAGATGTCACCATAGATTGAGAATGATCGAACGCCATATTATAAGTAGTGTTATTGACATCAATCTCGAACTGTTTATTTAGGTTATTCGCATCCTTTTGTATAGACGTGCTTGTGCTCTGACAACCAGTTAGTGCGACTAGTACTAAAGCACTAACTATAGAGCTTCTAAACATTGTTACTCCAACAACTGACAATTTAGTTATAAAACGCGGTGATTATACATATTAACAACTTATATAAAAGTCATTTATGGGAGCAATCTAATACTTATTAACTAATTAGTTGACAAGGTGAATATAATTTCGATGTTATTTTGAGTGATGTGTTAATAACATCATTAAATTTGTTCAATCTGTTTCCGATTTCAAAGCCGCCCAAGAAGAAGGATCCCCTTCTAACGTTAGTGGATGTAACGACAGATTGGGCTTTGCATAGCTCAGTCGATACAACCTTTGAGTTACATGGTAACTATCCAGTCCTGAGATTGTGACCGCTTCCATCGATTCGATGTCGACGTATCCATCTGGTTGTATAAACTGATCCGGTATCAGTATTTCCTCCACTTCTCCAATAATTAAGCATGTATTATTTGCAGTGATATCAATGTATTCACTGAGCTTTAAACCGATTTTTAAGTTGCTCTCCAACACATATGGAGCGGGGAAACGCTCAGAAAAATACGGTGTTAAACCTGTCTCATCAAACTCTGACTGTGCTCTCGAGTACCGTGCTGATGTTTGATGTGCTGCTCTTGCAATGTCTGATTCGACTGAGTTAATGGAGAAAAACCCAGACTGCAAAACATTCTCGAGAGTGTGCCTGTCAACGGTATTTGGTCTGCTGACAAAACCAAGAAGAGGAGGAGAAGAACCTATATGCACAACAGAGCTGACAATTGCGAGATTGTTGTTACCAAATTTATCTTGGGTTCCAATCAAATTGGCGCTTTTAAATCCCGACAAACTGTTTATTAGCCTAGCTCTCTTTCGCTCATCCATGGCAGTGATTTGAGATTTGGTAAAATTTTTATCTTTCATTGAACGTTATCTAAACCATTTAAGACATCAGAATTAACAGGCACGCAGCTAAGCGGCTAAATAGGAAAGAATCAGAAACAGTATTGCAGTCACTATCAAGGCTGGCTTCAACATAACGTGCTCCAAGAATTACAGAGATATAATCCACTTTTACGGTTCATTTATCCCATTAGATCAACTGCTTCTGACATGAGTGGACAATATTCTTTTTGCTTCCAAAACGACGTCTTCTTTCTTCTTCCATGCCCAAAGTCTGTCCCTCGCTTCCCTGCCTGCTGTATCAAGATCAATGATGGGATTTAGGTAAATGCTAGATCCTTCAATGTCGTACATTAGCGCTTCCATTGCACTCATCTTCCAAGGTTCAAAAAGCAATGAAATCGGGACGTCTTTAAGTTCTGGCACCCATTTTTTAATGAACACTCCATCGGGGTCATGGTCAATTGCTTGCTTGGTCGGGTTATAGATTCTTATTGTGTTGATACCTGTAACGCCGGACTGCATTTGAAATTGCGCGTAGTGAATACCAGGTTCAAAGTCCAGAAATAAAGACGCGAGATGAGCGACTCCGTTACGCCAATCTTGAGCCAAATGATGGGTTAAAAAACTGACGAGCATCGCCCTCATCCTGAAGTTCAGATAACCAGTATGCGCGAGGCATCTCATACAAGCATCAACCAAAGGATAGCCAGTATTACCCTCTTTCCATGCTATGAGATGATCGTTGTTTATCTTGGCTGAATGTTGGATCAGTGATTCATAACCTCGATTGACGCATCTGAATTCCATCTGATGCTCCGACTCAAATTTTTGAATAAAGTGACAATGCCAATGCAGTCGTGAAGAGAATGCAATTAAGCTTCTTCTCATTCCTTTGTCGTTCCAGTGACTCAGTAGAAACTGATACACCTCACGCAGTGACAAATTCCCCCAGGCCAAATAAGGCGACAATCGTGAGCACGCCTCCCGGGAAGCAGAAGGGCTAGAGATAGAGAAATAGTAGTGCTTGCCCCTCCGAGTAAAAAAGTCATTCAACGTTGCCCAGCCTACTTTAACACCCCCAGTCTGAATACCGGGCACCTTACTCAACCATGCTTCAGGAGGAGTGAAAACAATGCCAAAATCATCGTTGAGATTTGGAAGAAGAGCGTCAGCACTCAATGCGTTAGATTCGATCGGTGCGCGCATCACCCTCTGCCAATTCTTATCCCAATGTTGTCTTTCCTTACAACCTCTTACCACAGCACCATTAGCGAACTCATACCAACTAATTTGGCGTCCTTCACACCATTTCAAAACCTGTTTGTCTCGCTGAAATGTCACGTCTAGACCAGTTTCTTGGTGCGAATAGAGAGCTTCGATCTGAAATTGTTTCGCCATCTTTTCAAGAAAACTCAGTACATCACATCCACCAACCATCACTTTGGCATTGAAAGGCGCTAAATGGCCGTTGATGTCACTGAGTGACTGCCATACAAAACGCCAATGTCGTTCGGAGTAATGTGCGTTTGCTAGAAGGTCTGGTTCGAACAGATAAAAAATCAGAGTTGGGGTATCAGAGCATAATGCTGCATTAAGTGGCGCATGATCCGTTAGTCTCAGATCGCGTTTCAACCAGACTAAGTTAATCTTTTTCATAGGATTCCTCGTATCAAAGACTTGTACGAACAATCTGTATAGCAATATCAATTATTTTAGATAATTACTGGTGGGCACCATGAAAATGAGTTTGAGTAAGCTAGAGAAGTTCTTCTTCATCGATAAATTGATCATTCATTCTCTGGATTTGTCACTGTATCAAGCATCTGTCGTTATAGAAGGGCAAGAATATTATGTATCGGATGAGCGGGGGCAGATGCTGAAAGCTCTATCTATCGTTGAAATGCAAAAGAAATGTTCAAAGCTAAATGTCACTAAACAATACTTACGACACACAAGCGCCTATGACGAGATGGTGGGCGGTCCTACAAAAGGATCCAGCAACGCTCTGGAGGTTCTATTGTTGGACAATGAATACTACTGAGTTGACCAATTACCATTATAAATCAACAGCTCTGCGAATAACCTCAATCATGACAATCAGCGCCAGTCTGAAAATATCTAAACATTAGGACAATGCAGTATAAAGCCAGTCAGGAAGAATTAGACAAGCAGAAATAGAGACGATGGCAAACAGCAGCAAACCATAATGGCTGATGTTAGGCGTTGCAAAAAGATGCTTTTGATTTCGAATAAAAGACGCCTGTTGAGAGGTAATTCGCCCCCAGAATCGACTCGCTATTACGCCAAATACTAAGAAAACAACAGTGCCTATTGGCGCAAACCAAGGCCAAGCCACCTCTGCATACATTGCTGCAAACACGGCAAATACACTGGCAATACTGCCTACAATCACCCCTATCTCGTTCGACCTAGACCAAAACAAACCAAGCACAAAAGAGCCTAGTCGAATACCAACAAAAATGGACGTAAGGCTGGCAATAGTTTTCAAAACAGATTCATTGGATACTGCCAGCAACGCAGGCACGACGACCATCGCCGCAGCAAGAAGGCTCGTCTTACGTGCAACTGACTCGTAGTGCTGAGCTGTTGCGTCGCGTTGAATAAAACGTTTATAGATATCGAATGTAACTACTGTCGCCATCGAGTTGTAAGTAGAGTCCAACGTCGACATCGCAGCGGCAGCCAATGCCGAAATAATCAAACCTACGACGACTGGATTTGTATGATTAAAAACGAAATCTAGAATCACTTCATTACTATTATCAAAGCTTTGATCTTGATAAAACACACTGAGCAATACGCCGATCAAGGCAAAAAAGAGGTAAATGAAAAAGGCGCCATACCCACACAGCAGCATCGACTTCTGCGCAGTGTGTTCATTTTTGGTTGCCAATGTTCTTTGAATAATGAGCTGATTGGTGCCATAAACACTTAAATGTAGAAAGCTCACAGCAACCACCCCAGCCCATAACGTTGTATCAATGCCCAGATCAAAGTCTGCATTAATAATATTGAGCTGCTCTTTCGAAAGGTGCTCTGCGGTATTTATGTCCATCAGTAAGATAACCAGTATGGCAATACTTCCAATTACTAACACCACAGATTGAAGCATGTCTGTCCAGATGACTGTTGATATACCACCCGCATAGGTGTAGCAAGCAATAAAAAGACTGATATAGATAATAGCTTCGGAAATAGAAACGGGCAGAACCTGGACAAGAATCAGGGCGACGGCATACAGGATCACGCCAGCAGAAATACACTGAACAATCAGAAACACCATTGAGTTGATCGTTCTGGCATAAACACCGAAGCGCAGCTCTAGATACTCATAAATTGAGGTCAGACCGAGCTTATAGAACACTGGAACAAAGAAAATAACCGCAAAGAAAATTACGATGGGATAGTTGAGGTGGATACTCATCGCTTCCATACCTGAGCTGTACACCCAACCTGGCATTCCTACAAACGTCATTGCGCTAATGTAAGTCGCGAGAATCGAAACCCCAGCAGTAAACCAACCAAACTGCTTATCTCCAGTAGAAAAATCCCCACCAGCACGGCCACGTTTATTAACTAAGTAGCTGATCAGTATGGTTATAAATATATAAACAGCAACAATTGCAAAACTTGAGTACGTAACCATTTTTAAATTTAACCTGATAGCATAGCGCCGTAAATCACATACTCATCATACTTAAAAGGATCTGATACTAGGTATTTCTTCACCATTACTGTGATTACTGTCACTTGATTTGATTACTTTGCGCACAGTAACTGTTAGAACACTCAAAATGGCGATCTTGATCACCAAAAACACAAATTGGGTACGCACTCATTTTAAAGTTGATTTTGATCACGGATCTAATCACAGCAAAAAAACTATGATCCACAGCGAAATACAGAGTGGTCAGATCCGAGAACGATCGTTTTAATTCTGACTTACAAAACTAAAAAACCGAGTAAAATAGAGGTTTATCGGTCATGAATTCGAAAAAACACATGAGCGAAGTTCCTATAATTCAAAGGGTCACCGCCTATCTAGCGATACTAGTCGGATACTTTTTCTATTGTTATAACTTTGTGATTATTGACTACGTACGCCCATATATTGTTGAAGCCTATGGCGGCATTAGCCTGTCTGATACTGCTCAATTCTACACCTGGCAGTCAGTAGGCGCGCTGATCGGGGCGTTGAGCTGTGCCTGGTTTGCGACCAAGTTTGGTAAAAAATCAACTTTGATTACCATCACAGCTCTAAACGGCGGTGCCACCATCATCAATATGATGTTTACCGACTATACAACCTGGGCAGCGATGCGATTCATTATTGGATTATCGTTGGGTGGCTACTTCACGGTGGCAGTCAGCTTAATGATTGGCCTATTTACCCCAACGGTTCGAGGTAAGCTAACGGCATTTGCTTCATCGATGTTCTCAGTCGCTCTGATGGTGATGGGGGCTTATGCAGCGTTCATTTCCAGCATTAATGCTCCATGGGAAAGCTTGATGTGGGTCGGCGGTATCCCTCCATTAGTCGCCGCACTAGCGATGATTTTTGTTCTACCAAGTGACAAAAAGGTCATCGCCTATGGTGAAGAGGAGCAGGTTTCTGAATCAGGCACATCCACTCCAGCTAAACAAGGTTCTTGGGGTGAAATGCTCAGCAGACCCTATCGAACCTTGACCATCAGCTGCATTTTGTTGGCGGGCCTTAATTTCTATGGTTTCCAATTCTTCAGCGGCTTCGTAACCACTTACCTGAAAGAAGTTCGTCAGTTTGATGGAGCCACTATCGGAGTCATCTTCTCCATTTCTGCTTTTGGGTCTCTATTTGGCGCCTGGGTTTGGGGAGCAATCGCCGACAAATATGGACGAAAGGTTAACGCATTCGGCTTCATCCTCGCAGGCGTGATGGCTTCTGTATTCTTTATTGCGCCGAGTGACGTCATGATCGGGAGCCTGAACATGCTGGCTATCCTCGGTTTAATCTACAACTTCGGCTTATCTTCGTCAGCAGTATGGGGTGGCTATTTCTCTGAGCTATTCCCTGCCCACCTTCGCAGCTATGGCGCTGCTCTGTTCCATGGTGGTCGAATCATCGGCATGTGGGCGCCAATGGTATTGATCTTTATTCAGGAACGTACCGACCTACAAACTGCTATGTGGGGCTCACCGATTGTATGGATTGTCGCAGGCTTGCTCTGGCTATCACTGCCAGAAACCTTGAAAGGTGGCTTATTCGACAAGAAGAAACGAACGCAAGCCGCTCAAGCATAACTGAATCAGATTTTCCGGCTTGAACATTGGGCTGGTTCCAAAAACTTTTCGAGTCCTGTTCCAACATCTGGCTCGACGTATCAAGAGAGCAAATTATGGCTAAATATCAAGAAGCAAAACGCGTCGTACGTGATTATTTCAACGCAATGGAAAACGCGACTCATGAGAATGTTGCAGAAGTACTAAAAGCACATACCTCAGAAGATTACTTGTGGCGCGGAGTCTACCCTTTCCGCGAGCAAGAAGGAGTTCAAGCTGTCGCCGAGGTTTTCTGGGCGCCGTTGATGAAATCAATGACACGCATGCAGCGCCGTCAGGATATTTTTATTGGCGGTAACAACGAAATCAATCCTGATGAAATTTGGGTAATGAGCATGGGGCACTTTATGGGCCTATTCGATGCAGAGTATCTCGGGATGCGCCCAACAGGGAAGATCATGAACGTTCGCTACGCTGAGTTTAACTGCGTAGAAAACGGTAAGATCACAAAAACAGGTTTGTTCCTCGATCTGCTTGGCGTGATGGATCAAGCTGGCTGTTACCCACTTCCTCCTTCAACTGGTCAGCATTTTGTTTATCCTGGGCCACGTAATCATGACGGCCTGCTATTTGAAGATGCCCAACCGGAAGAAGGCCAAGCAACTCTCGACTTGGTTAACAAAATGGTCGATGACCTGTCTTCACTGAACGATAGCGGCGCTATGGGTTGCCCACCAGAAGTTCTCGAAAAGAGTTGGTCAAAAGACATGATTTGGTATGGTCCGTGTGGTATCGGTGCTTCTTACACAATTCCGCGTTACCAACAACAACACCAGTTGCCATTCCGCAATAACTTGAAGGACAAGAAGTTCAACGGCCACGTTTGTCGATTCGCAGAAGGTAACTTCTCTTGCTTCTTCGGTTGGCCAAATCTTTCCAATACGCCAATTGGAGGCTTCCTTGGAATGACAGGTGGTGAAATCCGTGCTGACATGCAGGTGGTTGACGTGTATTACCGTGACGGTGACAAACTATCTGAAAACTGGGTCTTGATTGATCTTCCATACTGGCTGAAACAACAAGGCCTTGATGTATTTGAGCGCACTCAAGCAATCCTAAACCCTTCTCTATAATTAGTCCTCAATGCCTGAGCAACTCTTCGCTCAGGCATTGAATCTCATCCGACATACGCACTCAGAAACAAAGCTTCTTGACGCAACAAAGCTTTTGTTAATCTCATCGCGTTAAATTATCCATTTATCAGGTACTTTGCTTAAAGTACTCAATCGCATTCAAGGACGAATATGTTGGAGCAGGTTATCGGGATTTTATTCCCGGTTTTCGCGTTGGTTTTAGTCGGTTTTTCTGTTGGACGCTGGCTCAAACCTGACTTTCGCCCAATCAATCGCATCAATATGGATGCGTTTACGCCAGCATTAGTGTTTTCGTCATTAGTCTCTATGCCGTTGGACACCGAACAAGTCCCGTTGCTCAGCGCTTCATTAATCGCGGTACTCTTGCCGGGGGTTTTAATGATCCCCATCTGTAAACTTGCAGGCCTGCGTTATAAAGCATGGGCTCCCCCTCACATGTTCCGCAACAGTGGTAATCTGGCGATTCCACTCTTCACCTATACCTTCGGTGATACAGCCTTGGCATCCGCAGTGCTATTGTTCGTTGTTTCAGCCTGTATCCACGTGAGTCTTGGACTCGCGCTGCTAAGCGAAGGAAACCCTTTTAAGCAAGTCATTCGTATGCCGGTCTTTCTCGCTGCATTTGCCGCCATGGTGCTTAACCTAGGCGGGTTCGGTGTGTGGGAACCGCTTTATGAAGCGACGGCATTGCTTGGCCAAGCAGCAGTGCCAGTAATGCTACTTTCACTGGGTGCACAGATGTGTAATATGCGATTGAGCGGGCTTAGAGTAGGGATTTTCTGCACTCTTCAGTCTCTGGCAACGGGTGCGGCTGCTTTCTGGGTAATTTATACCTTTATCCCTCTGCCAGCCATGCAGTTACAAATGATGGTGCTGTTTACTATGCTACCGCCTGCCGTCATGAATTATATGTTTGCAGAACGATTTAACATCGAGCCGAATCGTGTGGCATCCATGGTACTGTTTGGCAACTTCTTCAGTATTCTAACCTTACCGCTATTATTGACTTTCGCTCTGTCCCTCGGCTGACCATTCTTCGGGATTAGTGAGCATTGTTTTCCCTTTGAATGTTTCAGCTCGGATGTCCTGTGGGTTATAAATGGCACAAGATTCCATCGATAAACAACCACAGCCTATGCAGCCTCCAAGGTCATCCTGTAATGCTTTAAGCTGTTGAATTCGATGATCCAGCAAATCATGCCAACCTGATGCCATGCGCTCCCATTGCTGACGATTGGGTGCTTGATGTTTAGGTAAATGAGACAGAGAATGGGCAATCTCTTCCAATGTCAGTCCGACTTCCTGCGCCGCTTTAATTACAGCGATTCGACGTAGCACACTGCGGTGATAGCGACGTTGATTGCCTTGATTCCGCCAACTGAAGATAAGCCCCTTCTGCTCGTAAAAGTGCAACGCAGAGACTTTTACCCCAGCACGCTTTGCGACCTCTCCGACAGTCATTTCCATATACCTCTCCCTCCTTTCTGCTATTTCAGTTAAATAAACACAAAAAAGCGCTTTACCTTAAGTTAACTTGAGGTTTTAGAGTAACACCAAGTTGGCTTGCAGTGGAGAATAACAATGCAATTAATTATGAAAAATAGAACAATGCCCTACTTGAGTGGCCGTTTCTTTGATGGAATTTCTTCCGGTTTATTTATGATGGCTTTACCTTGGGTCATGCTGGAAACGCCAGGCATGGGCCCTTTTGTGGCTATGGTTGCCTTAGCGTGTACAGCCATTTCTTTTTTCCTGACTCCTTTGTTTTCCACTCTTATCGACAGGCATTCAAGAAAATCGCTACTAGTACTGGTTCAGATTTTACAATCATCGACAGCCGCCATCGTCATGTTGGCCTACGGACTAGGCATTGAATCAAACTGGTTGCTGGCTACGGCACAATTAGTCTTCTGGGTTTCAAGCAACCTTGCTTGGACTGCAAACAACGCTTTTACACAGGAAAACTATGACCCACATGAGTACGCGGCGATTTCAGGCAAACAGGAAATTATTCTACAGGGTACTACGTTGGGTGCTGGTGCGTTGGGCGTTGTCTTACTGCAAATCTGGGGCATGCTCGAATTTGCGGCGTTTGCCGCGGCAGCATCTGGCTTATCAACGTTAAGCTATCTAGTGACGCCATATCGTCAGAAATTGCGTCAGAACAAAACCACATCCTTTATTGGCCAAATGAAAGAGAGTAAGGAGATATTCACTGCTCAGCCTCGCTTTTACGCATTCTTGTTACTCTCAGCATTGAGTTATCCGATCCTGACCTTCTTAAGCAAGCTGGTGCCGATCTGGTTTTCTGAAGCGGGGATCTCGGGAGACTGGTATGCAGGCTACAACATCGCCTTTGGTTTAGGATCATTGATGACAGGTTTGTTTGTCGCCAAATTGCTCAATCTGGCATCTCACCAGTCCACCATGCTCTACTCCATGGCCATAGCGTCCATAATGCTGATTGGCATGAGCTTCTCTGCTCACCCAGCATACTTATTGATATTCACTCTGTTTTTCGGTTCATTTAACGCTCTCAATCGCATTGCCCGAACCAATTGGATGCACCACACAATTAGGGTCGAGCAGAGAGGTCGAGCCGATGGCGGATTGCAGATGTTTGCGACCATGATACAGAGCGTCAGCTACACAGCAATTGCCTTACTAAGCCATTACGGAATCACTCAATATGGCTTCATGCTGGCGGCAGTCACTATGATAGGCGCAGTGTTAACGATGCATCAGCTCAATAAGCACGATGATATAGAGCCAGAAATCATCGTTCAGAACTAAAACACCATGATACAGCCTGAGAATTTCAGGCTGTATCGACAGAAAATATGGAAATACTCGCCTATAAGTAGGGATATCTGGATCTTTGGCCTAAATTTATTAGGTAGAACATTGAATATACCACCAAGGAGTTGGTGCATGTTTGACAGTCTTGCCGAAAAATTCAGTCAGTTTAATCCCATCCAGTGGATAATCGTTTTCTCCATTCTGGTTTCACCTGCAGCCCTCTATCTAATGTTTGCACAAGCGTGGATCGGGCTATTAGCACTCGTGCTATATCATTGCCTGATGCTGGCTATGTTTTATGCCTTAAGCCAGATGCTAAACCAAGTCCGAAATGCGGCTAGGCAGCTCTCAGAGGGGGATCTAACGGTACGTATTCCACTACAAGATCCCGAAGCGCGATCATTATCTCGGACAGTTAATCGCATCGGAGAAGATATCTCGCGTACCGTTCATGCCCTTGGTAAATCAACAGCAAGGCTGCTGGACGTTGCAGATACCGTGCAGAAAGACTCAGAAATATCGCAAGCTGGTGCCATTGGTCAAAAGCAAGATGTCGACAGCGCTAAAACCATCATCAATCAGTTGTCTGACATCACTCAGCAAGTCTCTGAACATTGTGAATCAACCGCGAATTTGGCGAACGAAGCCAAACTCAAAGCTGATCAGGGCTCACGCGATATGGTGGCGTTAGAGGAGGCACTCAACAGTGCTAACCAACATATTGATAACTCCAATGAACACTTCCAGTCGCTGATGGAAGAAACTACCCAAATCAGCCAAGTGATGGAAACCATAAGCAGTATCGCAGACCAGACCAACTTACTGGCATTGAACGCAGCGATTGAAAGTGCACGTGCTGGTGAGCAAGGGCGCGGTTTTGCTGTCGTTGCTGATGAAGTCCGTACTTTGGCAATGCGAACACAGGAAGCAACGGAAGAGATCCGAGATAAGATCAACAACCTACAAGCAAAGACCGATGACGTGCTTGAAACCATGAAGGAGAACAAAACCAGCATGGATAAATCGTTAGCGTTAGCTTCAACTGCTGAACAGTCATTTAAGGCGCTAAATCTGCAAATTGAAGAAATCCGCTCTTACGGCCAGCAGATTGCCCGTTCATCAGAAACGCAATTGAGGCAAACGCATGATCTCGACAACTGTTTGCAGCAAATCACGCAAGAATCGGACAATAACGTCCAGTCAACACGTGAAACTTTACGAGCCAGTATCACAGTACGAAACTTGTCGGGGGAAATTGATTCACTGCTGCACCGATTCGAAACCAATCAGACTCAGATTCAGCAGGAAGAGTCAAAACGCGACAAGCTGATGGAGTGGAATGAGCAGCTCGATATTGGGCTGGATGAAATTAACCGCCAACATCAAACCTTGCTGCACTTGATTAATGAGCTGTATTACTTACTCAAACACAATTATGGTCTCTCTTCGATCAAACGCGTGGTCCAAGGTTTGATCGATTACACGGCTAACCACTTTAAATATGAAGAAACTCTGTTTGCTCAGATTGGCTATGAGCAGACACAGGAACACATTGATAAACACGCTCAACTCGTCGATGAAGTGTTGGCGTTTCAAAAACGCGTTGAGCGCGGAGAAGACATAGGTGAAGAGCTGATGAGTTTTCTCAAAAACTGGTTAAGCCAGCATATTATGCGCGAAGATAAAGCTTACACCGATGCCTTTAAGCAAAACGGATTAAATTGAGCCGCTTACGCCATAGCCAAAACGAGCAAGATAGTGCCACACCTTTTTCACATTTTGCTCGTCAAACCCTTGCTGATAAATAGCGTGAGACAGCACATCAGGCGTAATCAAGTTATTTACGGCAATCTGCCTAGCCAATTCAATAAATTCCTCACCGCGGTATTCCGGAAAAGCAGAAAAAACATCCACCTCTGCTCGATAGCCTTCATGCCACTCGATTTTACAAGGTAACTCATTCGCCAGCTTCTCTATATTTGTCCCTTGGTAAATTGGGTCGAGTACAAGGGCATCAACGTCTCTATCAATGCGGATTTCACCATGGATATGTGCTTCAACATAGCGATCTAACTCGTCCGGGATGTCACCCTCTGCTAATGCAATCAGAGCTGAGACTTGCTCAGCGGTAGCAAAATCGTCAGGCTCATAGAAACTGTCTGGATAACAAAAAGTGGTGTGTTCCATAACATGAGGTTTCAGCCTATAATACGAAGAACCAAAACGAGGAGCGCCGCCAGCGACGCTTTCGATGAAATGAAGTGCGCCATATTTCGGACGAAGATGATCGCTGCTGTGATCGTATATGCCTTCAAAAACACGCTGCTCCCACTTCCAACGATCACCGCCATGAAACGCGGTCAAACCACCATTACTGGTGCCTGTTTGAAACTGAGACTTGAGCACGCCATCTTCCGTCATCGCGGACAATATAGGTCTCCCCTCTTTGGTCATTCGATCAGGGTGAAAGTTAATCGTGACGGGAAATGGACACAATGTATTCGCAGTTGATGACTTAGCGCGAATAACCTCGATGGCCCGGTTAATCAAATCCTCTTCTGAACATGGTTCGAATTTCTTGTCCAACCTTCCTCCTAGGCACGTGCCATTGCACGTATTTCTGCAATCTCATCTGCGTCAATCTGTAACGATTCAAGGAACTCCTGATGAGCATCAGGCTCCATTCGTTCAAATTGTTTATGCCAGTTAGCCATATCTTCCTCCGTCATGCCAGAACTTCTAAGCACATTGACCCAGCGCTCTTTGGTCAGCAAATTCTGGTCAAACAAAATCGGCTGCTCTAACAGAGTCAAAATCGCTTTTTGTTGCTGGCGCAGTGTCTGGATCTCGCGTTCCAAAGCAGTAAACTGATCGCGCAACGTCTGCTCTTGTTTATGCTCATCACTGCGGTCTAATAAAGGCTCAATTTCCTGAACCGGCAAGCCAAATGATCGGTAAGACATGATGCTTTCTAAACGCCGACGCTCTTTCTCCCCATACCAACGATAGCCATTGTCTGAGCGAGTGGCAGGCGTCAGCAAGCCAACACGTTCGTAGTACAGCACTGTGGTTCTGGAAACATTACACGCTTTGGCTAATTGAGTGACAGTCAACATAAGCAACCTTATGAAATCGTTTTGTTTTTATATAGCATAGGCAAGATAGCGCTGGCTATGATGATCATGGCACCAAGCATCGCCATCCAGTTCGGCATTTCAGAAAATAACCAGTAGCCAAACAGCAGTGAGTATAGGATTTTTGCGTATTCCACATTGGCAATCACATTCGCCTCACCATATTTGTAGGCGGTGATCCCGATCCATTGTGCAAAGGATGACAACACACCGACACAAATCAGTAACCCGAACTCCGAAGCCGAAGGCCATTGCCAGTTAAGTAAGCTGGGGATCAATGCCATCAAACCGACAAAAATCGCCTGATAGGCCAGCAAAGTGATCTTGGGTTCGACTTGAGCCACTTTACGAACACACACCACCGCTACAGCAGCCCCTAACGCGCCGACCAAACCTAGCCCGACATAGAGTAATGATCCTTGTTCAAAACTCGGCTGCACCACCAGCATCACGCCGATAAACCCGACGATAATCGTAAAAAGGCGTGATGCCGAAATACTCTCGGCCAAGAATAACCTTGAAATACAAGCAACAAACAACACTTGGGTAAAGCCTAATGCTGTCGCGTCTGCCAGCGGAATATTGCTTACGGTAACAAACCCAAGATACAAAGCGGTGAATGCGCCAAGAATGCGGAATGTATGTAATTTGAGTCTTTTGGGCTTTAGCAATACCTGAATATTGCTACAGATTGCGGGGGTGAGCAGTGCGACGAACACCAATTGGCGAAACAACAGGATCTGAAATACCTCTATAGAGTCGCTCAGAACCCGGACAATTACCCCCACAACCGTGAAAGTCGCCGTCGAGATCAGCGCGAGCAGGACTCCTTTCCAAGTGTTAGGTAACAATGAGAATCGGTTTCGCAGTGACTGCAACCGACCTGAGGAATGGGTAAGACTGGACAACATAGTAACCTCCATTCAGTGGACAAAACGGAAGGTTAATGCCTTCACCTATAGACGGGTCAATGGTGACTTTACTTCTATTTTTGAACTCACCTATCGTCTAAGGTACGGAAAACTGTATAATGCGATTAATTTTCATTATCAGGTAAGATACAGATGCAAACGATCGTTATTTGGGGCGCCGCAAGTGGGCTGGGGGCAGCGATGGCTGAACATTTCCACTCTCAAGATTACCAAGTGATTGGCATCGCCCGCAATCCAGAGAAAAACCCTCGCCTTGCTCAACTGGGCATCAAGACTTATCGTTGCGATGCCACCGTTCAGGAACAAGTCGACAGTGTAGTACGCCAATTGCCTCAGGGTGCCCTGTCTGTCTCTTCAATGGGCAGTTTTCGCGCAGATGTGCCTGTTGACTACATTGGCCATCGTCACTTAATCAATGCTATGGAAGCACACGGTCTGCGTCGATTCCTGTTAGTGACTTCACTTGGATGTGGTGATTCGTGGCAATACTTATCTGAGCGTTCAAAGCAAGGTTTCGGGGCTGCAGTGCGAGAAAAATCACTCGCAGAGGCTTGGCTAACTACCAGCCAGCTGGATTACACCATCTTACGACCTGGTGGCTTAAAAGACGGTGAACAGACAGGCAAGGGAGAGCTATCTCAGGCATGTGAGGTTCATGGCCTTATCTACCGAGAAGAAGTGGCTCGATTAGCCGAACAGTTGTTAAACGATGTCAGTAGCACCGGACAGATTTTCCAGTGCATTGATCCAACGTTAACCTATTAGTTCTAGATGTAACGAGCCTGTCAAAAACAGGCTCTATTTATTTTTTAGATGGTAGGTCGTACGCAAATCGGGTCAGGCGGTTTAACTCCTGAATCATCCCTTTAACGAACAAGAAATACATGGCAATACAGCCACCGCTAAATCCCCAAAAAAACTCTGCCATAGTCTGCTCCAGAAATGGATTGAGACCGCCATTATTCTTCCCGATAACGCAACCTCACTTCGATAAATCATCACTCCTACGACGACAGAAGCGCCTGGACCTCGTATGGCACAGAACGGTGAGAATCCTATCAACAAGATAAATAAAAAAGGTAAATAGTGACTATTTTTTATTTTTATTTGGACTTTTAGATAACGTGATGAGCGCCGCTCGCTCTGCATATAGCCTCTGAGTCATAGGACTGTGTTAGGTGGATGAACTGGTGAGGAAGAAAATGGTTTAGGTAACTTTTTTCCTATTGTTAGGATGGCAAAGGCTTCCCAAAAAAAAGAGCCTCGCGACTAGCAAGGCTCTTGATCAAACAACATTATTTAAGACAGCTTAAATCGATTCACGATACTCGATAAATGCGCATTAATGTCCGCAATACTGTGTGCATCTTCCAAAGCTTGCTGGCCGTTGCTGTCCAACTCACCAACAATATCGTTAATTGCACTCATATTACGACTCAACTCTTGGGTCACACTACTTTGCTCTTCCGCTGCTGTAGCGATTTGCGTACTCAGGTCATTAATCTCCGTGACAAAATCTGTCATTACGTCGAGACTTTCAGCGACTTCACCCGCACCTTCGGCTGTCTGACCACATTTGTCTTTGGTCGAATCCATTGAATCTACCACCGACTGACTGCCTCGCAGGAGACTGGCCAACGCCGACTCAATTTCTTCTGTACTGTCTTTAGTGCGACTCGCCAGTTTACGTACTTCATCTGCAACCACCGCAAAACCTCGGCCTTGTTCACCTGCACGAGCCGCCTCAATCGCCGCATTCAGTGCAAGTAAGTTGGTCTGCTCTGCGATATCACCAATGACACCCAAAATGGTATTAATACCATCGGTCTCTGCAGCCATCTTATTCACGTTTTCAGATGCAACACTGACATCATCCACTAAATCCTGCACGTTAGTCTGTGCCTGCGTCACCGTCACTTTTGATGCAGAGCCCGCTTCATTAGCTTTATGAGTGAGCTGAGCGGTATTTGCAGCGTCAGTCGCCATGGCTTCTGCCGTAGAGTTCATTTCTTCTATTGCTGTTACCACCTGTTCCGTTTCCTGAACATGGCTTTGAAGAATAGACGAGTTACGCTGACTCTGATCCCGCATACGGTCTACGTTACCATTGAGTTGATTGGTAGCTTCACTAATCTCCAACATCATTGATTGTAAGCTAGCAATGAACTTGTTCACACCTTCAGAAATCTGACCTAAGTCGTCATTGGTCGTGACCGTGATACGCTGGGTTAAATCACCATTACCTTCACTCAAACCAGCAATGGTTTCTTTGAGTACCAGAATTGGTCGATAAAGGATTTGCATGACAAACAGCGCGACAACAATACTGATGATGGTAGCAATCACCGCGGTCAGGATGGCAGCTTGCTTAGCGGAAGCCAGGTCTGCAAATGCAATGTCTTTGTCCAGACCGACGACAAAATACCACTTTTTACCTGCGATATTGATTTCATGGGAAAAGAACAGTTTTTCAATATCATCTTGGTGGCCGTCATAAACAACATCCGTCTGACCAATGGCTTTAGTGGCGACTGTGTTGAGCCAAGGATATTTGTCGGTCTTGTTGCCCGCCTCAACATTATCCATTGAAGAAGCCAAAATTGTCGTATCGCTATTCAAGATAACAGCAACTGCTCCTGGGATACTATTGGCGCTCTTAGCAATCTCATTAAGAAAACCCAGCTGCATATCGACGGAAATCATCCCACTTAAGGTCTTACGTACGATTGATACCCAGTACTCACCACCTCCGCTACCTTGATAAGGTTCAGTAATCGATGCTGTCGAGCTCTGTCGACCTGCCTGATACCATCCTCGGGTGGTGACATCACCCTCAAATTTGTGGTTGGGCCAAGTAGCAGCATCTTGGTTCCAATAGGCATCACCATTAGTAAATGCAACGACGGAGCTATTTAGATTGGTTGCATTAGCGATGATATGAGTGAGCTCAATAAAGTCATCAGATGTACCTGTGATTTCCTTATTTTCAAATTGCTTACCCAGTTTCTCTAAACCACCAACTTTCTCTCCAAGCTGGTCGGCAATTTTCTGCGCTTGCCCTTTCACATAGCTCTGGTTTGAAGCGGTAATTAACTCCACAAGTGTCTCTTCCTGCTTCACATAAGCTACGTAACTTGAAACAGACACTGATACAACCACCAGTGCAATAATGGACATGAGCAATAACTTTTTAAAACCCAGATTTCTCATTTCTTTTCGTCCCTATGCATCTTAAATTCATTCATCATAAACTTTCCATACACCATTCCATTAGGAGATACGCATGACCTAATCAACAAGTTTATTAATAGATTGTGGTAGGAATATGCCCAAACACCAAATTTGATAACTAATTGAAACAGCTTAATTGCATTCACAACAGCGATATATCCAAATATGTGAACCGATACACCAAAGTAAACAAATATCAAGTGTCTCACTTTTGAGCCAGCGCACTATATAAATATGTAACAATATGAATACAAAATATTCATGACAGAAATCAATTTTCAACTTTGGAACATTGAATAGCCTTTCTACTCACCTTCAAAATCAAAACATAAACTATAAGAATGGCTTAACGATGAAACTCAGCGATCTCACCGTCAAATATAAACTGGCGACCATTGTTGCCTTGGCAATAATTTTTATTGCGATGGCGTGTACCTATAATTTGATCCAACAACGGACAAGCTCCCTGAATGAGCGAGAAGACAAACTCAGTGCTCAAGTGGAAGCGACCGTGAGTTTGGTTCAGCACTATTACGATCAGAGACAAACTCTTGGGGAGGAAGCTGCAAAGCAGCAAGCATTGGACGCTATTAAAGCGCTGCGTTATGACGAGTCCAACTATTTTTGGATTCTCGACCAGAAGATGCAGGTGGTCATGCATCCGATTAAACCAGCACTCAACGGGCAAAATGCCGAGAACTTTAAAGACGGTGCTGGTAAATTTCACTGGCGAGAAATGGTCGCTATTTCTCAAACAAGCGCGCAGAAAGGATTCCTTGACTATCAGTGGAAGAGCCCGCAAGGCGAGCTTAAAGATAAGATTTCCTACGTCCAACTTTTCCCTGAGTGGGGCTGGATTATCGGTTCAGGTCTACTAGTGGCTGATATTCAAGAGGCATTTTATGCACTTGCCTTAAAGGAAGCGTTTGTTGCTTCTATCCTGTCAGCCATCTTGCTCGCCATGGGCTACACAATTTCAAACAACATCATCACGCCATTGCACCGATTGATCGATAACACCCACAAGATCGCGGATGGCGATCTTCGTGTACGCATGAATATGTCGAGGAAAGATGAACTGGGCGAAATGAGCCAGCAAATCGACAAAATGCTGAGCAAGCTTCAGGAAACTTTACGCACTGCGCACCAGTCAGCAGAACAGTCCAGTGCTATGGCATGTAATATTGCTCAAGCCAGTGAAGAGGCCGCAACCAGCGTAAATTCTCAACATGCACAGTTAGAGCTTTTGTCGACAGCAATGACTGAAATGAGTGCGACGATTTCAGATGTTGCAACCAACGCAGAGAACACCGCAGTGAGTACTAACAAAGTAGTCGAACACGCTCATCGCAATGATCAAACTATGCAAACCACTTCAAATACGATTGCGGAGGTGTCTCGCAATATTTCTACGGCTCATGATTTGGTGACGGACCTCCAAACTGGCGTCAACGAAATCAGCAATGTGGTCGGTGTGATTAGAGACGTTTCTGAACAAACAAACTTACTCGCCTTAAATGCCGCGATTGAAGCAGCCCGAGCAGGTGAACAAGGTCGTGGTTTTGCGGTAGTCGCTGATGAAGTGCGTAATTTGGCTAGCCGAACACAGAATTCCACCAACGAAGTCCAAGTGACGATTGAAAAGCTCATTGAACAAGCTGGTAGAACCTTTACGGCAATGCAAAGCAGCAATGAAAAAGTTGACGAAAGTGTCTCGGCATCGAACAAAACTCGCGAGCAGCTCGATGTAATAGTGTCAGAGATGCAGAATGCCAACGATATGGTGGCACAGATTGCTGCTGCTTCGGAACAACAAAGTACTGTGGCCACAGAAATGAACGAAAATGTGTCTGGTATTCATTTAGCCGCCAATGAGGTACTTCAGGCTTCTCATTCATTAGCTGAAGACAGTCAACTGATGGCTAACACAGCTGAACACCTCACAGACCAACTAAAATATTTTAAAGTTTAATCCATCGCGATCAAAAAGCCGCTGCCAGATGAATCTGGCAGCGGCTTTTTAGTGTTGGCTATTTTTACTTTTTAGCGTTGACTGCTTTTACGAAGATTTCCTGTGCACCTTCAACATTAAGTGCCTTCGCTTCTTCCAACAGACTGATTGCCTTGTTTAAGTCATTCGACTCAACCGCAGCGGTAATCGCCTGATGGTAGTATTTTTGAGTTTCAGGCTGTACAACTTCAACACTCTTTGCCATTGCTGGTTTGGTGTTGGTCTCTGCTGAGCTTGAAGAGCCCAACTGCTTGAAGAAGCCTAAGCGATCAATTGAAACTTCCACTTTGCCGTACTCAGAGTTTGGAATGGCAATATCTTTTACTTCTGGTAGATAGTTTCCGCGCCCCTCTGCATCTAATCTTGCTGGGTGGGCAACCATGGTCGCTTTGCCCAATTCACTCTTATCGGTGTAGACAATCAGGTAAACAGACTCAGTATGAGTTGGTGGAAAGAAATCAACTTCTGCAACTAAGCGGTTACCAAGATTCAGGCGAGGCTTAGTGTATTCAAATTTTTCGCTTCCGTAGTTTTCTAGCTCACGACCATTTTTATCGACAATTATCGCTCTAGGAACAAACGCCGTGTCCCCAATCATACTAGTGATGGTGATTGAGTACTCACCACGGTCTGCAGGTAATTCAAACATCGCAACAGGGCTGTTGATGTCTTGGTACTTTAACGTCTGAGACTTAGGGGTAATTTCTACGATGGTGCTACTTGGCAACTTCATCGTCACAGCCTGCAACGCAGAGATTGAGTCTACTTGCTCAGCTTGTGCAGTTTGAACTTGTTGGATTACTTCTGGGGATTGGCAGCCTGCTAGTGCAACGCAGCCACTAAGGACAAGGGCACGAAAATACATAGGGTATTCCTTATTTTATTTTTTTAAATACTCAGGGGAAAAGTGCTTAAAAAAATAGCCGACAATTGTCGGCTATCATAATCGGACTTAGACAATTAGGACAGTAATTTGTCTATTACCACCAAGCTTCTACCTGAACACCAACAACGTATTCAGAATCTTCGCCTGTACCAAACGCGTTGTCGTTTTCTGTATCAGTGATGTAAGAACCGTATACACGTAGTTCTGGACGAGCCCAGAAGCTGTCGCCCATCGCCCAACCTTGAGCCACAGTCAGTTTAGTGTTGCCGAAATCTTCAGTCGCAGTACCTGCAGAGTTGATCTTCTCACCTGAGTTTACACCCGCTTCAAAGATAGTACGCATTGTGTCGTTCCACTTATACATAGGGCGAACAACTACCGAGTACTGGTCAATGTCAAACTTAGAAGAGGTCGTATCGTTACCGATGTCGCTACCAGCTAAATAAGCTAGCTGATGGCCCATTTCCCAGTTTTCACCTAGGTTCATTACACCCCAGTTGATCAAACGGTAACCAGATGCGTCATTCTGTGAATCATTACCACGCTTGTAGTATGCACCAGAGCCCCAGAAGTTAGCCGCTTGAAGACCATAACCATTTGTACCGTATTGAAGTACTGTCTGGTTGAAGCCGTTAGACATACCTTGGTGGATAATCGCAGACGCTAACAGACCGTCGTCTGCCGCTTCAGTACCGTCAGCTGTTTCAGTAGAAAAGTTATAAGCTAGTGCTAGCTCAAGAGATGCATCTTCCCAAAGGCCAATGTTTGCAAGACGAGTATCCAGAATATAGCCTGCTGACTGCTTCACATCATTCTCACCGACTTTGATGGTACCTTCACCATCTTGAATGATTGCAACAGACAGTTTTTGGTTACCGACAGAAAGGTTCTCAATACCACCACCAGTACCAGACGTGTTTAGGAAGTAGAAGTCAGTGATGTGGATATCTTTACGTTGGTAGTAAGTTTTACCCGCCCACATGGTTGCTTCTTTATCTGATGCAATCAGGCCTTTTGCTTTAACAGCAAACTGTGCGACGTTTATATCTCCAGCTTCCCAGCCAGATTTACCATCATCATCACCTTTAGCTAACATTGATTCAACGCGCCAAGTTTGTTCACCCGTTTTCAGCTCTTCTGCGAAACCAAACTCGTAGTAGTTGTCGTTTTCGTTACCTAGACGACCAATACCGTTTTTGCTTACAGAGACATCACCACCAGTGTTGTCACTGATACCAGTGCCAGCACGGAAGTAACCATTGAAATCTACTGCGAAAGCAGAACCAGCAGCTAATGTCGCAGCCACTGCGGCAGCAATTACACTTACTTTTTTCATTTTTAACTCCATTTAGGGTTTATTATTCTTTTAACTCGCTCGTTGATTCGCTCTGAAAAGGCAGGAACAGAACCCATCAAAAAGAGAGGTAAGATGGGCTAAGCTATTTTGCCTAAACCCCATTTGCTTCAACTGCTGACAAGATTACCGATAAGGTTCAAGGATGACTTCCTCCACCTAAAACTTATTTTGGGGGGATGAGAAGGGAGGAGAAAAATAACCGCACGACGTACATTAGGCTTATGTCACAAATATAAGGGGGAGGAGGTATAAGATTCTTTTATAGCTACCTCACAAAATGTCACATAGCTCACCTTTTAAACAAAAAAACATCTTCGCCATGAAATAAAATTACATTTTTATTTTATACATAAGGTTCTTGACGTCTCTTCGACAAAGCTATTTACTTACTTGTAGTTACTAAATTACAAACTAATACCAAATATTAACGATGCCGTGTTCTCGCCCCTATCCTCTTGGTGCTACGTTGAATCACGAAGGCTGTAACTTCGCGATTTACGCACCTAAGAATAAAGATCTCCAACTTGCGCTTTTTGATGAAAACAATAATTACCAAACCTTCTCACTCACCAATGAATATGCAGGGATAAAACACACTTTTATTCCCGGAGTGAAGGCTGGGCAAAGATACGGTTTTATAATTAGTGACGAAGATAACCTTCAGCTAATTTCAGACCCGTACGCAAAAGCGCTGGATAAACCACTGTTTTACGAAACCCCTTTTAATTCAGCCAAGAGCTTTGATTTATCCAAATGTGTGGTCACCCGAGATGAATTTGACTGGCAGGGCATTGAGAAGCCATATCGACCACGCGAAGAAATGGTGCTGTTTGAAACTCATGTAAAAGGAATCTCAAAACTAAACCCCAGTGTACCTACGCAATACCAGGGGAGCTACCTTGGTTTAGTCAGTGATGCAATGCTTGAGTTCTACAGAGAGCAGCAGATTAATACTTTACAACTTTTGCCCATTGCCGCTTGTATGCACGAGCCGCACTTACTCAAGATGGATAAGGTCAACTACTGGGGCTACAACCCTTATGTGTTTATGGCTCCCGACCCTCGTTACGCTGATCAAGATGCAGTAACTGAACTCAAAACAGCGATTCGAGAGCTTCACCGACACGGGATCGAGGTAATCCTCGATGTTGTGTATAACCACACGGCAGAAGGCGATGAAAAAGGCCCAGTGTTTAACCTAAAAGCACTGGATGATCGTTACTATTTTAAGCACGGCGAGCATTTTGCGAATTTTACAGGTTGCGGGAATACCCTCGACTTATCCTACCAACCAGCTCTCAACCTAGTGATGGATACCCTGAGGTATTGGGTTGAAGAGTATCAAATCGATGGTTTCCGCTTTGATCTTGCGGCAACTTTGGGTAGAGAAGGTGAAGACTTCAACCCAAATTCTGGCTTCTTCAAAGCGGTCGCTCAAGACCCTGTCCTCAAAGAAGTAAAGCTTATCGCAGAGCCATGGGACATCGGCCCTAACGGTTATCAGGTGGGTAACTTCCCATTTGGCTGGAATGAATGTAACGACCGACTGCGCGATATTACTCGCAGCTTCTGGCGAGGCGATCAAGGTTACCTGAAAGAGTTTGCGACGCGTCTGATGGGCTCACGTGATCTATACAGTGCTGCAAACTGGCCATACAAGCTGACCGTTAACTACATTACTTATCACGATGGCTTCTCGATGCAGGATCTGGTGTCTTACCGTCACAAGCACAATGAAGCCAATGGTGAACAAAACCGAGATGGTCACGGGGACAATCGTTCCGATAACTATGGCGTCGAGGGCGAAACTGAAAACCCAAGCATCATCGAAAAACGTGAAAAGCAGAAGCGTAACTTTATGGCGAGCCTGCTATTCGCTTTTGGTATTCCTCATATACTGACCGCTGACGTGCTTTCTCATAGCCAAAAAGGTAACAACAATGCCTATTGTCAGGATAATGAGCTTAGCTGGCTAAATTGGCAGCCCTCTCATGAAAAAGACGAGTTTAAAACCTGGCTAGCGAATATGGTTCAGGCACGACAAACATACATGGTGCCATTTATTCGAGCATTTAGTGGGGAGAATAGAAACGACAATCGCATCCATTGGCGACGCATTGACGGCACATTCATGGAACACGACGATTGGAATCAGCTTAGTTCGGTTGCCCTTCAGTTGGGTATTGGCAAACAAGGTGACGAGTTGTTCTACTGCATCAACCAAACTAACGCGCCAGCACGCTTCAGTTTACCTAGCGAGAATCAGCAGCAATGGACCATGGTGTGCAATACGGACAATCACGAATTGCATCAGACTATAGATCACAAGCAAGTCCTCATCGCGCCTAGTTCAATGGCCATCTTCCACGCGAAAGCCTAATCCGACGCTGTTCTGATAAGTCACCATCAGAACAGCGACTATCTACTTGATTAGATAACCTTTTTCTCCAACAATATCCCTAAGCTGGTAACACTGGCAAAGGAGGACACATGGCTGAAAAAATCTCTACGACTGCACTGGCAAAATTGCGTCAAACTGATGCTAAGCAGTTGTTTCAGGAGCTTAAGCTGGCGGGTTATATCAATCGCTCAGAGGATGCGTGGGTATTGACGGAGCTCGGGGAAAAATTTGGCGGAGAGTATGTCCAGCACCAGAAATTTGGTCAGTTTATCGTCTGGCCAGAAAACCTCCTGATAGATACCACCGCTACGAGCGGTAAGTCTTTGAGTGCGACCCAAATCGGCGAACGTTTCTCGCTCAATGCTAAGAGGATCAACCAACTCCTTCAGGAGCTGGGTTGGTTGCAAAAGGTAGGCGCTGGATGGGAAGTTACAGCTAATGGTCTCAAAGTAGGTGGTTACCAGAGAGAAGACAAAGAGAGTGGTAATCACTTTGCTGTCTGGCATGACTCCATAATCCGTAACAAACGCCTGAAACAGTCGGTAATAGAATTTTCTGGCCAAGATGCTGAAGCGCATGCAACAGACAAATCCATATCAAGCTTTCGACAAAAATTTGAAGCTAAACACCGCACACTGGATGGGCACTACGTACGCTCAAAAGCAGAGTTGAAGATTGATAACTGGCTCTATATGAATGGCATTGTTCACGCTTATGATCGTCAATTGCCTATCGAAGAAGATGTCCTCAGCGATTTCTATCTGCCCACGGGCAAAGTCTACTTGCAATATTGGGGGCGTGATACCGGAGCATTCCCCGAGAACGAAAAAGCCGACATCAAACGAATATACGAGCTACATCAATTTGATTTGATTGAAGTCGAGCCTGAAGACATCGACAAACTTGACGATGTCCTCCCTGCTAAATTAAGAGAGTTTGGCATTTCGGCATACTGAGCGAATACCTACCTCAGGCAGCCAACTTAATATCCTTACTCAGAACGTAAAAATCCGATATTAGTCGCCCAATATCGGATTTTAAAATTCAATCAAATACTATTTATTTTGAAAGATTAGCCACGGTAGTAACGTTGAGGAACAAATGGCATTTTTTCAATGGTCATAGGCAGCTTCTTACCACGAACATCTGCAAACAATTCAGTGCCGATTGCTGCAAGATCTGCACGTACATAAGCCATTGAGACAGGCTTACCTGCGTTTGGACCCGCTGTACCACTGGTAACAACACCGACTTTGTTGTCATCGGCATCAAACAGCTCCGCACCTTCACGTACTGGCGCTTTCGTCTGGCCTACTAGACCAACACGCTTACGTGATACGTCTTTAGTTTCAATCTGCTTAAGGATGATATCCGCACCTGGGAAACCACCAGCGCGCTCACCATCTGTACGACGAATTTTCTGAATACCCCAAAGAAGGCTTGCTTCTACAGGTGTCGTCGTTGTATCAAGATCGTGTCCGTATAGGCACAGACCACACTCTAGACGAAGTGAGTCACGTGCACCAAGACCAATCCACTCCACTTCTTCTTCCGCTGTTAGCTTCTGTGCAAGTTCTTCAGCATGTGTGTTCGGCACAGAGATTTCGTAGCCATCTTCACCTGTGTAGCCACTACGGCTAACGATGCATTCAACACCTAGGATGTCTAACTTCTTCACATCCATAAATAGCATCTCGGCAACTTCTGGGTTGAAACGCTTAAGCACATCGACTGCTTTAGGACCTTGAAGAGCCAGCAAAGCGCGATCATCGATGATCTCTAGCTCAACCCCCGTTGGTAGGTGAGCTTCAAGGTGATTGATGTCTTGCTCTTTACATGCGGCGTTAACCACAACAAATAGGTGGTCGCCTAGGTTTGCCACCATTAGGTCATCCATGATGCCGCCTTCTTCATTAGTAAAGAAAGCATAGCGCTGGTTGCCCTGTGGTAGGTCAATGATGTCAACTGGAACTAACGACTCAAGAAATGCTGCGGCACCTTCACCGTGCAAACGAAGTTGTCCCATGTGAGACACATCAAAAAGACCCGCAGCGTCGCGAGTATGTAAGTGCTCTTTCTTTACACCCAGTTTGTATTGGACTGGCATGTCGTAGCCTGCGAAAGGAACCATTTTCGCACCAGCTTCTACGTGAAGCGTATGAAGTGGTGTTTTGAGTAGATCTTGAGTCATTGTTGTCTCCATTTAATCAGGTTCGTTTTCCGTTCAAGGAAACCTTGTTTCCAATAATAAACACGAGTGGAGAATTTTTGCACCATTAACAGCAGGGGAACAGTCTAAAGTGTGACATTTAACATCATATTCACATTCAAAGGGGCAAAAAGAAAGCGCCATCTCAGACCGATTAAGTCCGAGATGGCGCTATTGTACTCATCTAAATCGCAAAAGCAAACGTTTGCTTTCACTATACGAAATTCTTTATAAATCGCGTTATTTAGCGGTCACCCACAAAATGTTTGCATCCTGCTCACTGGTTGAGATGAGCATATGGCCCATGTTCGCGTCATAGTAAACACTGTCACCTTCACTCAATTCTACCGGCTCGTAAAACTCCGAATAGAACATGACAGAGCCAGACAAAATCAGCAAAAACTCTTCACCGTCATGACGTACCCAATCACCGTACTCTTCAAAGTTTCGCGCATGAACTTGGCTTTTAAAAGGCATCATTTTCTTATTGGAAAGCTGAGTCGCCAAGAGCTCATGTTCGTAGGTCGGTGTCGGGTGTGGTTTTCCCTGCTTGTTCTTAGTGATATCCCTACGCCCTGTTGCCACCTTTTTTCTAGGCGGTTCAAATAGTTGTGGCATATCTATCTGTAATCCAAGCGCCAGTTTCTGCATCGCCTGAAACGTAGGAGAAATCTGCTCATTCTCTATCTTGCTTAGGGTCGAACGAGCGAGGCCAGTGCGTTGACTTGCCTCTTCCAGAGTAATCCCTAACTTACCGCGAATATCCTTGATTCTCTCACCCAATTTTAGGGGTTCGATGTTTTGATCGACGGCCTCTTTTGCCAGAGTCAAAGATGGGTACTCATCATAGATATCTTCGGGCATGCTTCCCTCTTATTAAACGTCCACTTCCTGTTCCATTTTCATTGTGCACGAACCCATTCAGAGAGGAAAGATAACAATAGGAAATAAAGCGTGCTCTCGGTAACAGTTTTAGAAACCATGTTTCCAATAGGAAATTTTTGGTTGATTGTTCCTTCGACAACCGCTATGTTACCAACTTGTTAGTTGTAGAGATGCTATTTCCGAACTGACTGATAAAGTGATTTAACAGTGAGATTCGGCTTTTCCCCAAGATTTGACACATCGCTTAGGGGTATAGAATTCACCCTGTCTTCGTTTTTTGAGGGCAGTAAATAGAAAGAGGACTAACGAGAGCGATAACCCTATTAATAATCTCGTTAGCACGAATGGAAGGTCATCTACCATGAACAACACTTACCAAAATCACAGCCTAGAGAACTTTTTCTCGACTAATCTTGCTGCTACAGACGACGCGGTTTTCGCAGGTATCCAAGCGGAAAACACTCGTCAGAATGAACAAATCGAGCTCATTGCTTCAGAAAACATTGTTTCAAAAGCAGTGATGCAAGCTCAAGGCACTTGCCTAACCAACAAATACGCAGAAGGCTACCCTGGTCGTCGTTACTACGGCGGTTGTGAACATGTTGATACCGTAGAAGCGATTGCGATTGAGCGTGCTAAGCAGCTGTTCAAATGTGATTTCGCTAACGTTCAGCCTCACTCTGGCGCACAGGCAAACGGCGCAGTTAAACTTGCTCTGCTTCAACCTGGCGATACTATCCTAGGCATGTCTCTGGATGCTGGCGGCCACCTAACTCACGGTGCGCGCCCTGCTCTTTCTGGTAAATGGTTCAACGCTGTTCAGTACGGTGTGGATCGTGAATCACTAGAAATCAACTACGAAGACGTTCGTGCTCTGGCACTTGAGCACAAGCCAAAAATGATCATCGCTGGTGGTAGTGCTATTCCTCGCACTATTGACTTCGCAAAATTCCGTGAAATCGCTGATGAAGTTGATGCGATTCTAATGGTTGATATGGCGCACATCGCTGGTTTGATTGCGACTGGTGCTCACCCTAGCCCACTGCCACACGCTCACGTTGTTACAACAACAACGCATAAAACATTGCGTGGCCCACGCGGCGGTATGATTCTGACTAACCACGAAGACATCATCAAGAAAATCAACTCAGCGGTATTCCCAGGCCTTCAAGGTGGCCCACTGATGCACGTGATCGCAGCTAAAGCCGTCGCTTTCGGTGAAGCTTTAGGCCCTGAATTCAATACTTATATTGATTCAGTGATCAATAACGCAAAAGTTCTGGCGGAAGTATTGCAAACTCGCGGTTGTGACATTGTGACTGGCGGTACTGACACGCACCTGATGCTGGTTGACCTTCGTCCTAAGGGCTTGAAAGGTAACAAAGCAGAAGAAGCGTTGGAGCGTGCAGGGATCACATGTAACAAAAATGGCATCCCATTCGATTCAGAGAAGCCTATGATTACATCGGGCATCCGTTTAGGGACGCCTGCGGGGACAAGCCGCGGCTTTGGCGCTGAAGAATTCAAACTCATCGGTAACTGGATTGGCGATGTACTGGACGGATTGGTGAACAACCCTGAAGGTGACGCAGAAGTAGAACAACGCGTTCGCAAAGAAGTGAAAGCGCTGTGTAATCGCTACCCACTTTACCAATAAACAATTTAATCAAAGTTATATTTTTGGAGATTAAGCAATGGACAACACACTGAAGTTTGCAGATAGCCACGAGTGGGTACGTGACAACGGTGACGGCACAGTAACTATCGGTATTTCAGAGCATGCACAAGAAATGCTAGGTGACGTTGTATTCGTAGACCTACCTGAAGTTGAAGCAGAAATCGAAGCGGGTGATAGCTTCTCTTTGGTTGAATCTGTAAAAGCAGCTTCAGATATCTACGCGCCAATCACTGGTGAGATTCTAGAAATCAACGAAGAGTTAGAAGATAGCCCAGAGCTAATCAACGAAGAACCTTTCGAAGGCGGTTGGATTGTTAAAGTGAAGATGTCAGACGCATCAGAGCTAGATAATCTGAAAAGCGCAGAAGAGTACCTAAACTCGATCGAAGACGAGTAATTAGGACGAGTTTAAAGCTGCCCCCAAACGGGAGGCAGCTTTTTTTCAAAGTTCGGACGTATAATTATTTATATCAGTAATGATATCCGATACCCGAATGATGGAGTAGGTAAAGGACAATGACTGAATTACTTCAAAGCCTCAGCACACAAAATGAGTTCGTTGCTCGCCACAACGGTCCAAATAAATCTGACCAACAAAAAATGTTGGATGCGATCAATGTTGCCAGTCTTGACGCACTGATCGACGAAACCGTGCCAGCTCAAATTCGCCTAGAACAGCCAATGACAATGGCTGAAGCATTGAGCGAAGCAGACATGCTGGCTGCGATGCGTGAATTCGCAGATCAAAACCAAATTAAACGTACATTCATCGGTCAGGGTTACTACAACACCTTTACGCCAAACGTGATTCTACGTAACGTATTGGAAAACCCAGGCTGGTACACAGCTTATACCCCTTACCAACCAGAAATTTCTCAAGGCCGTCTAGAAGCATTGCTGAACTATCAGCAAATGGTGATGGACTTGACGGGAATGGATATCGCTAACGCGTCTCTTCTTGATGAAGCGACGGCGGCTGGTGAAGCGATGACGCTTTGTAAGCGTGCGGGCAAGAGCAAGAGCAACGTCTTCTTCGTCGCAGACGATGTTCACCCACAAACGCTAGAAGTGGTTAAGACTCGTGCTAAATACATCGGCTTTGACGTACAAGTCGGTTCTCTTGAGTCACTTCCTGAGCAAGATGTCTTCGGTGCACTGGTACAGTACCCAGGTACTACGGGTGAAGTTCGCGACCTAACGGACATCATCGCCAAAGCACAAGCCAACAAAACACTGGTTGCCGTAGCCACTGACCTACTTGCTTCAGCGCTATTGAAGCCAGCAGGCGAAATGGGTGCAGACGTTGTCATCGGTTCTGCTCAACGTTTCGGCGTACCTATGGGTTACGGTGGTCCACACGCAGCCTTTATGGCAACACGTGAAAAGCACAAGCGTACAATCCCAGGCCGTGTTATCGGTGTATCTATCGATACTAAGGGCAATCAAGCTCTGCGTATGGCTATGCAGACTCGTGAGCAACACATTCGCCGCGAGAAAGCGACATCCAACATCTGTACGGCTCAGGCGCTACTTGCAAACATGGCTTCATTCTACGCGGTTTACCACGGCGCGGAAGGTCTACGTACTATTGCTCGTCGTACTCACCACATGACAGCTATTCTTGCGGCTGGTCTGACTAAGTCAGGCTATGAGCTCGCGCACAACAGCTTCTTCGATACCATTACTATCAACACTGCTGGTAAGACAGAAGAGCTGTACGCGAAAGCACAAGCGGCAGACATCAACCTACGCAAGCTAGACGGCAAGCTAGGTGTGAGCTTCGATGAGACAACGACAACAGGTGACATCGAAGCACTATTTGCCGTATTCGGCGTAAAAGAAGAAATCAACGCGCTTTCTTCTGAAATCGCAGGCAACGAGTTCGCAGCAATTCCTGAAGCGCTTCGTCGTACTTCAGAATACCTAACTCACCCAGTATTCAACACGCACCACAGCGAAACGCAGATGATGCGTTACCTGAAACAGCTAGAGAACAAAGACTTCTCGCTGACGCACGGTATGATTCCACTGGGCAGCTGTACAATGAAGCTGAATGCTGCGGCTGAGATGATTCCTGTGACTTGGCCTGAATTTGGCTCAATTCACCCATTCGCACCAATCGAACAAGCAGCAGGCTACTCAGCTCTAGCGAAAGACTTGAAAGAGAAACTGTGTGAAATCACAGGTTACGATGCATTCTCACTACAACCAAACTCTGGTGCGTCTGGTGAGTACGCGGGTCTTATCGCGATTCAGCGCTACCATGAAAGCCGTGGTGAAGGTCACCGTAACGTTTGTTTGATCCCAAGCTCTGCGCACGGTACTAACCCTGCGACCGCATCTATGGTGTCAATGAAAGTAGTCGTGGTGAAATGTGATGACGACGGTAACATTGATATCGACGATCTAGCGGAAAAAATCGAGAAGCACAAAGACAACCTTTCTAGCATTATGATCACTTACCCTTCTACGCACGGTGTGTACGAAGAGCAAGTGAAAGAAGTGTGTGAAATGGTTCATGCTGCTGGCGGTCAGGTTTACCTAGACGGCGCAAACATGAACGCACAGGTTGGCTTGACGTCTCCAGGCTTCATCGGCTCTGACGTTTCTCACCTGAACCTGCACAAAACCTTCTGTATCCCCCACGGTGGTGGCGGTCCGGGTATGGGCCCTATCGGTGTGAAATCGCACTTAGCGCCATTCCTTCCTGGTCACATCGAGAACGGTGTTGAAGGTGATGACTTTGCTATCTCGGCAGCTGACCTAGGCAGCGCTTCTATTCTACCTATCTCTTGGGCTTACATCGCCATGATGGGTGAAGCTGGTCTTACAGATGCAACTAAAGTTGCGATTCTGAACGCGAACTACATGATGGAGCGCCTACGCCCTCACTACCCTGTTCTTTACCGTGGTACGAACGGCCGCGTAGCTCACGAATGTATTATTGATATTCGTCCGCTAAAAGAAGAAACAGGCATCAGCGAAGAAGATATCGCGAAGCGTCTGATGGACTACGGCTTCCATGCACCAACCATGTCGTTCCCTGTTGCAGGTACGCTAATGGTTGAGCCAACAGAATCCGAAGATCTAGAAGAGATCGACCGCTTCTGTGAAGCAATGATCGCAATTCGCGAAGAAATGGCTAAAGTGAAGAATGGTGAATGGCCACTAGAGAATAACCCTCTGGTTAATGCACCGCATACTCAAGTTGATCTTTCTACTGCAGAATGGGATCGCCCATACTCGCGTGAGCTCGGCTGTTTCCCTTCACCTGCCACTAAGTCTTGGAAGTACTGGCCTACCGTTAACCGTGTAGATAACGTATACGGTGACCGTAACCTAATCTGTTCCTGCCCTAGCATCGAGAACTACGAAGACTAAGTTCATTTTTCCTATACAGATATATCAAAGGCGAACCTCAGGGTTCGCCTTTTCTGATTTAGGATAATTTAAGTTATACAGCCCTTTTTAACTAAGAATATAATGAGAAAATCTTATTCCAAGTCAAACTTCATGAGCTCTCTGAAGCGGTTAATCAGCTAATAAGCCTTCTCTATGAATCACACATATAAAAAGCAAGTTTGCCATATTCAGTCCTTGTTGATTTTGGCTTAGCAACCTTTTCTAGTCACAGGGACAAACCTTTCGCCCTTAAATGTCTTTACAGGGCTACCCCGTTCGAGCTCCCAATGTTGTTGCCAACGTGCTTTTTCTCGAGAAGTCATTTGCGCTTGCTTCATCATTTCTAGTTTTTGAAACAATAAGGCTCTCGCTAACCGTTTGTTGGAATGTTGGCTACGTTCACTTTCAACTCGCACTGAAACTCCTGTTTCCGTGTGAGTGGCACGCACCGCCGAGTTGGTTGTATTGACATGCTGACCACCGGCCCCCGATGCCCTACACGTTTGAAACGTTACGCCGCTATCTGGCCTTGACTCATCGACTTCGAACATTTGGCCACTGAAAAACCAATTCTTACGCTTATGTTTAGGTCGAAAGGAACTTTGACAAACCCACAACATGGCACCCTGCCAAGAGAAAGCCAGTTGCTTGGCTCTCTCCTCAAATGGTGAATCCAGCTTTATCAATGCGGATCTGAAACAATCCTTATAATCGGCAGCAACTGTATCAACGACATTAAACTCTATGTTTTCAGCCCGACATTCCTTTTCAATTGCTTTTAGTGCTAAACCAATGGCCTTACAGCATTCGATAGGACCTTGTCCTGACGATAATTGCAGTAATATCATGATGAACAATCTCCATTGGTTTTAAACGTTAACACTGGTCGCAATTTTGCAACGACCTCGATTAACCCAGCATCGACCATATCGTTGATTACGGTTTCGCAATTTTTATAAGCTTGCGGTGCTTCATCATAGAGAAGTTCCTTATTACCACACACCACACGGCTGCCAAGAGCTGTACGATATAAGTCCTCGCGCTTGTATTTATGACCCAACCGGCCATGACATTCACCGCGTTTCCATTTTCTGCCAGCGCCATGTGCTAGTGAATAAAGGCTGATCGCCATATTTTCATCTGCACCTTCAATTGGCTTGACTAAATAGCTGTAATCTCCGCGTGAACCTGGAATTACGACATAGCCTTTGTCGCTTGGGGTCGATCCTTTTCTGTGTAACCAACCTCGCTGACCCTCGATTTCTTTCGGTGAAACTAGATTGTGATTCACATCCAGAGCGCACTTACCTTTAGCACGAATAGCGTCAAGAAATCGCTTGGCAATGAGTTCTCGATTTAGCTCAGCCCAACGCACCGCTTCATCATGCTTTTGCATGTAATCTTCGAAATTACCAACCGCATCTCTGACTTCGATACCGTCATGATTATGGGTGGTCACATGATTAACTAAAATCGATTGCCCTAGACCTCTAGAGCCAGAGTGCACAAGTAGCTGTAGATGTTTTTTGTTTAACCCAAGCTCATCTAAAGCTTGTTGTTGGTAAACTTCTTCAATTGCTTGAAACTCAGCAAAATGGTTACCGCCACCGATTGTGCCTAGTGCATAGTCATACGCATTCGTGGCAATGCTTTTTTCTGATTTTCTCGCGGCAACATGCTCTGTCCAGCTGTCGTCTAGAGGCTGTTCTACATGCCCGAACTTCTTTGCTAACTTATCTAAGTTAACTTTGGATACTTTTGCTGACGTTTGCCAAAGCGACATACCACAGCCAATATCATTGCCCACTAATGCAGGGTAAATTTTGCTGGTTGTAAAGAATGCTGCACCAATTGGATAACCTCTTCCAGGATGCAAGTCAGGCATGCCCGCTACTCGCTGCATACCCGTTAATTTTGATGTTTTAATTAGTTGTCGTATTGCTAGCCCTTCAATCCACGTATCAGTAGACGCAATAAGGCTAACGTTTTCAGTGATCTTTTGGACGGATTTGCCCATAGTACCAATACCTTTAAATAGGATTTAAAACGAAAAACGTATTGGCAGGTCAATTGACCAGGGCGTAGCTTTATCAGAAATCAAATACCTTAAAAAGGGATTTGTGAGAGCGCTTCCTGCTACTTATAGGACAAGACCTGCAAAGGATAATGATGTATTTGTCATGATTTTTTTCTCCTTTACAGTTAGTTGATAGTTAAATAAGCGGGCGAATAATAAGCAAACACTACTCACAAAGCAACAAGATTAATTATTAGATGACATTTTTCTTCCCTTCCAACATTTCACTAAAAACACAATCATCACTTAAATATATAAGTTCTGTGCTTTAGAGCTAAAACTCACCAAATTGCATATAAAAACACATAACTCATTATTTTATAAAGTGAATTTCATCAATATAATCCTACTCAATTTATATTGAGAGAAACATTGAATAATGAAATCTAAAGTCTATTTATTACTTTCGATTCTCACCTGAACACTCTTTCGAAAAAACACCCTTGTCTATTCACTAGTGTTGTTTCAACTCAAAACTATCTATCAGGAAAAATAACAATGAAAACATCAACTTTCGCCAGAAAGGCTTTGCTAAGTTGCGCTTTGCTTGGAATGAGTAGCACAGCGTATGCAATCGATATCGCGGTAAAGTGCCCCGACGCCCCCGTAAACTCAGTGATTCTTGATAAAGGGTACGTGTACGTAGTGGTTGATAACCAACTAATCAAAGATAAGACGTTATTGGATAACCTAGAAAAAGGCCATATCCGTTTCTGTACCAGTCAAGTCACATCTTTGGCAAATCTCTTCAGGTACCGCGAATCTTTCAATAGCGATATTAGTGATTGGGATACTTCAAATGTAACTAATATGTACTTCACCTTTTCTGGTGCTACTGCTTTTAATCAGGACATTGGACACTGGGACACCTCCAACGTAGAGATTATGCAATACACGTTCGAAGATGCATCCAATTTTAATCAAGATATCGGGCATTGGGATACTTCAAATGTAACTAATATGAAACTCATGTTTTATGGTGCAGCGGCTTTTAATCAAGATATCGGCCACTGGGATACCTCAAATGTGACGTCCATGCAGTTAATGTTCGGAGGTGCCTCCAGTTTTGATCAGGATATCGGTTATTGGGATACCTCAAGCGTCCGTGATATGAGTCAGATGTTTAATAAAGCTGAGGCGTTTAATCAAAATCTTGGATACTGGAATACTTCAAACGTTACAAACATGTGGTATATGTTCAATCATGCTTCCAGCTTCAATCAGGATATCAGCCGATGGGACACTTCAAAAGTCACCAATATGGCAAGCATGTTTAGTGGAGCCGAGTCTTTTGACCAAGATATAGGTTCTTGGAACACTTCTAATGTCACCGATATGAGATCTATGTTTAGTCAAGCGAAAGCATTTAATCAAAATATTGGAAATTGGGATACCTCTAGCGTTACAAACATGTCGTATATGTTCAAGACAGCTACCATTTTCAATCAGGATATTGGCCAATGGGACACGTCAAAAGTAACAGATATGACAGGCATGTTCGAGCTAGCCAAATCTTTTGTTCACGATATTGGTCAATGGGATACTTCCAATGTTACAAGCATGCGGTCCATGTTTACCCACGCATCTAACTTCAACCAAAACATTGGGTTTTGGAATACTTCTAATGTTACAGATATGGAGGGCATGTTCCGCTATGCAGAGAAATTCAACCAAGATATTGGCAGTTGGAATACATCTAAAGTCCAAGACATGAAGGCAATGTTCGACGTTGCGCGTAGTTTTGATCAAGACATAGGCCAGTGGGATACATCTAGTGTTACTAATATGGAAGAGATGTTCCACATGGCGACGAGATTTAACCAAGATATAGGCCAATGGGATACGTCTAATGTCACTAATATGAAACGCACGTTTACCGACGCAATAGACTTCAATCAAGATATTGGCCAATGGGATACGTCTAGTGTGACTAATATGGAACTCACATTTGCTGGTGCCAAAGCCTTCAATCAAGATGTTGGGGCTTGGGTTACCGCTAACGTGACCAACATGGACTGGATGTTCTGCGACGCAACTAGTTTCGGTCAAGACCTAACGAGCTGGGATGTGAGTAAAGTAACCAGTTACGAAAATTTTGCTAAGAACAGTGCCCTTACCGAAGAACAACTTCCAGTCTTTGTTCACTAGAAACCATATTAACTAGTCGTGTAAAGGCGAACCAAGTGGTTCGCCTTTTTATTCAACGATTTAACTATTGTCGCTTTCAGGTTTACCCTTGAGTTGCTCTACCAATATCTTCAATTTTGCTTGGCGCTGTAGCTGCCCAATGCTGTTCATTGCGCATTCGGGCAAAGTAATCGTTTATGTTTGGATAGGAATCCCAATCAAAAGGTATGCTTTCTTTAAAGAACTCTACATGCACTATTGCGTAGTCAGCCAATGTTATTGCATCACCAACCATGAACTTGCGCCCTTCTAGGTGGCGTTCCAATACCTCAGAAAATCGAACCAAATTCTGCTTGGCCCAATTAATGACTGCGTCATCTCCTTTCACACCCAAGAATCTGGGTTTGGCAACTGCTTCTAAAGCTAAGGTCCCAAAAGCTTGGTTGAAATGGGCGAGCTCCCAACATAGCCAGCGATTTATATCTGCCCTTACTTTGAGCTTATTTGGATATAGATCATTGATACCCGAATTTTCAGCGAGATACTGAATTATGGCATTAGACTCCCACAGTGAAACATCACCATCAACAAGCGTTGGAACCATCGCATTGGGGTTTAAGCTTACGTATTCCGGTTGTTTGTGTTCACCAGAAAACAAATCCAGATACTCGATTTCTATATCTAGCCCAAGATGATTGATCACTGCCAACACCTTGCGAGAGTTGGGTGATCCTACAATTGCGTACAGCTTCATTTTTCCTCCTTGAATTTAACTTGTTTTTTGCAAGTAAAATAAACCTAGGAAATTAACTTTCATTTTGCAAGTTAATTTTAAAAGGAGTACGATGAATGAATGGTGGATAAGAAAACTAAAGAATGGTCAGGTTGCCCAGTTCGTTTTGGCATGAGCCAATTTGGAGACAAATGGAGCTTTCTGATTCTTCGTGACTTGATGTTTAAAGGTAAGCATTACTATCAAGAGTTTTTAGAGGCTGGTGAAGGCATCTCTACTAACATCTTGGCCAGCCGACTTGCCGACCTAGAATCAAATGGGTTGATCAGCAAACAACGCGATGCTGTTAAGCGCTCTAAGTTTGTCTACACATTGACCGATAAAGGCATCGATTTGCTGCCTATGATGCTGGCAATGATCGATTGGTCCGAAAAATACGATGCAAAAACCGAAGTCCCTTCTGATTTCATTCGCAAGCTGCGCAGAGACCCCGAGTCGTTACATCAAGAGTTACGACAAGGCTTGGCTCAAGAATCCAAAGAGAAGTAAGGGCAACATACCTGTTGCCCTTCGAGATAAGATTTCCAGTGTCATCAAAATGTCTGTGAACCCACAAAACGCATAGGTATGTAGGCCACATGAGTGCATTTACTTTAACGGGTCGTTATCAGGTAATGCACTATGAATCCAAAGCGCGAGTCTGTGCTTGATATTAGCACCATCAAGTTTACTGTCAGGTAATGGAGCAATTTGTTTGGCATCGACCAAAAACAGATAAACCGCTTTCACTCTGACAGGCTGCGGTGACTTAGGCAAATCAAACCCCTGCATCTTCGCCATTTTCTCACCGATTTCCAGTGCCTTCTTTACCAGTTTGTCTTCATTGTGAAGCTTTGAACTTTTTGACATTAATAGAATTCCTCTTTCCTGACTCTGCCTAGAATACATGAAGCTTCAAACTAGGCGTGTTAGCGCACTCTCAGATTGAAAAGTAAAGCGCCTAGTTTAAAACTAAACTAACTGAAGCTACTCATTAACGCATCAAAGATAGTTCTTAGCTCTTCATCACTTATGTTGAGCAGGTTATCGCCTACATACCACTCGACAACCGACTGATGTGGGTGACCTGTTACCTGCGGATGCCCAATCCAGATCCCCTTTTCTGTGGCGAGCAGCTTTTGTACTTCTAACGCTTTTTCATGACTAAACGGCAGTATCAAATGCAGCATATTCGATTGTGGTTGTAGCGGATTGGCGACAAGCGTCGGATACTCTTCAAGGATTCGGTAGATTTGTTTGGTGCGCTCAAACAGAGTTGGGAGCTGCTTAATCCTCTGATCAAACTGCATGGCCGCTGAGACCACATAAGGGGTACGATGATAAACATTGCCGCCCTGACGCTTCATCCAAATCGATGCTCGCTCAACAAACTCCTTTGAGCCCAGCAGCATAGAACCACCTAAACCATTGATACCTTTGTAAAGAGAAACATAAGCCGTATCAAAACCTTTAGCGATTTGATGGTGCTCTTTCTGATAGTAGGCCGCGGTTTCCCAAAGCCTTGCACCATCCATGTGTAGATGAATGCCATTCGTCGCGCAGTAGGACTTAATCTCCTCCAGACTTTCCCAATCAGGCAATTGCCCACCAATTTCACGCATAGGCAGTTCATACAATACCGCCGCAATTTCATCCGGCCATGCTTTCAGATCTTTCAGTGACCATGTCTGATATTGGTTACCAATCGGAAGAATACTGAAACGATTTTGCAACTGATAACCTTGCCTTTCATGGATATAGATGTGGCTGGAAGGATGCATTGCGACCACTGGGTTGCGCTTCTCTTTAGTGACCAATTCCAATACGGTGGGCTGCGTCATCGTCCCCGTAATCACGAATAACGCCGCCTCGTAACCAAGCAAGTCCGCAATTTTTTGTTCAAACGCCTGAATGGTTTCTCCTTCGCCATAAACGTCGTGAGCCACATTGTGTTCTTCACACCATGCGGCCATTTTGGCAAAGTGCTCTGCCGGCGTGTCTTCTTTGTTACCGGGTAAAATCGTATGACAAAGCTGTTTCAATTGACTGCTCATTATTATTCTTTCCTTGAGTTTGTAGAGGTATTTGTCTTCTGCCGTCACCTATGGCTAAGCGTTATCGGTCCATATGCTTAAACTGCAATTCAACCAAGCGCTGGTAGAGCTCACAGCTTTGCAGTAGCTCATTATGGTTACCCACCTCCACAAGCTTGCCGTGGTCTAACACGGCAATCTGATCGGCATGCTGAATTGTCGACAAGCGATGAGCAATGATGATGGTGGTTCGGTTGCGCATCAGCTCTTCTAACGCCTGTTGGACATGGTGTTCACTTTCGCTGTCCAGTGCACTGGTCGCTTCGTCCAACAACAAAATATTCGGGTCTTTGAGAATGGCCCGTGCGATTGCAATACGCTGGCGCTGGCCGCCTGACAGGCGAACTCCACGCTCACCAAGGAAGCTATCGTAACCTTCTGGTAATTTCATAATGAAATCATGAGCGTGTGCTTTTTTCGCCGCTTCAATCACCTGTTCATCGGTCGCATCTGGGTAGCCATAACGGATGTTGTGGAGGACATTATTGCTGAACAATGCAGGTTGTTGAGGCACAAGAGCCATTTGCTGACGCAGTTCATTAGGATCCATTTGGCGAACATCAATGCCCCCCAAAGTCACTTGCCCTGATTGCGGATCATAGAAGCGCTGCAGAAGCTCAAACAACGTGGTTTTCCCTGCCCCAGAAGGCCCAACCAATGCCAGTACTTTTCCTTCTTCAGCCTTGAGAGCTAAGTGCTCAATCGCGGCATGTTCAGGTCTCGAAGGGTAATGGAAAGTGACATCATCAAATATCACTTCGCTGGCGAGTTGTTGGGTCGATACCACCTTATCACTAGGAGCAACAATGTGGCTCTCGACCTGCAGAATCTCAATAAGCCTTTCGGTTGCCCCTGCCGCTCGTTGCAGTTCTCCCAACACCTCAGAAATGGTTGCTAATGAAGAGGCCACCATAATGGCATAGAAAACAAACGCGCCAAGATCACCACCCGACATAGTGCCATTAATGACGTCACTACCGCCTACCCAGAGCATACCTGAGATCGCGCTGAAGACGATGACAATCACACCCGAAATCAATATCGCGCGCTGCTTTACTCTTTGTCGGCCAATCTCGAACGCTCGCTCGACTTCCGTAGCAAATGACGCTCTTTCCTGGGCTTCATGGCTGTAGCTCTGGACGGTTTTGATATGTTCAATCGCTTCACCTGCATAGCTACCTACATCAGCCATTGAGTCCTGACTTTGACGGGATAAAGCTCTTACCCGTCGGCCATAAAACAAAATAGGTACAAGGATAAAGGGTACCGATGCTAAAACGATAAGCGTCAGTTTGATGTTAGTGGCGAACAGCATGATCACTGCGCCAACGCACATCAACGCGCTACGCATCGCCATTGAAAACGACGACCCAATGATGCTTTGCAGCAACGTGGTATCAGTGGTAATTCGCGACATAATGTCGCCGCTGCCATTGGTTTCAAAGTAACTAGGGTGAAGGGTAATCACATGGTTAAAGACCGCAAGCCTGATGTCAGCACTCACCCTTTCCCCTACTGAAGAAACAAGGTAGAAGCGAAAGAAAGTGCCGATAGAAATCATCACCGTCAGTGCAAGAATGAGTTGAATGGCGCTACTGAGCTCTTGCGTCGACTGCTGAGCAAAACCTTCATCGATCAACAGGCGCACACCTTGGCCAACAGACAGTGTCAATGACGCTGTGAAAACCAACGCCACCAGCGCGGCGATAACTTTCCACTGATACGGCCTAATGAATTTAATCAGTTCTAGAAGAATACCGAGATTCTTACTTTTTCCTTGAGAAGATGAGCTGGTTTGTTGATTAAGAGTGGAACCCGTCTGATGCTGCTCAGCACTTTGCATAAATACGCCTTGGTTATTGGGCAGTTCAGGTCAAAAGCAAAGACCTGCTTTCACCATACTCTGCGAGAGAACTGTTGCTGAGACTACCACTGGGTATTGATATCATTCAATACCTTTAACCTAGGTAACTAAGTTCAGCACCAGATCACCAATCTCTCCGATTAACCACCATTTATTCGCATACCCCGTATGATTTGGTCATATCCCTTCTGAAAATCTATTCTTTTTTTGCATAAAAAAACACTTAAGTATGGATAAAACTACCTGACTAACGACAAAATATCATCACCCTAATTAGCCATTACAATTGTGTGCTGGCGAAAATGATCTCACTTGCATTGAGCCTAAATATCACCGTAGATAAAAAACATATGGTAGTGCACTCCATGTTCGCACCAGAGAATGAAAAGGCAGGATGGCCGAAAAAAACGGATTCTGGAAGTGACTCGTAGCTGAGTAATTGCAAATTGATGGCTTACTCCAAGTGAGTACCACGATAGCGTATGTCAGATTGCTATTCAGCATCGTGATGGCCTTCGTCCGTTTGAATTTAGGCTCAACACTAGCAGACAGAGTTGCCGCACTTGATTTGATTGCTTTTATCACTGCCCCTGTCGCTGCACATTTACTTGGTTAGGCAACCAAAGAAAGCGGTTATCAAATCTGGCGCAGGATGAAATAGACTGTCAATTGGAGCCCGTATTTTGGTAATCGAATCGAGTACAAGTTGTTAAAATCGATTTTAAAGCAGCTAATATAGCTTCATTTAAGAAACTTATGCAGCTCGGGAAGAGAGGAAGCTGAAAGATCACCCCTCGATGGGCAGAACCAAGCAAGCCCCTAAACAAAACGATGCTGCTCACTTGCGTGACCAGCATCCGTTTATTAGTACTTATCCATTTTAGTCAGAAAGTTCTCGAATGGTTTTGGCGTTTCTAATTGCTCTGAAACGTCGAAACTTTGATCTATTATGGAAACTTCTGTTTCTATATCAACGAATTCTGCATGACCGCGACCTGTATCCCAGAAGATTAAGCGACAATAGTAGCTTTCATACTCAAAATCTATTGTCATTGACTTAGTTTTTGATTCTTCAGGAGAATACAACACTTCAAACTGACAGCCATGCTCCTTGAATATATTTTCATTTGACTCTAACCAATTAGCGACCTTTTTGAGCATTGTAATCACCTAAATTTAGTTGCTTTATGAATAATATTTTCAGCTGTTGGCATCTCAGGTATTGGGCGTCCTTTTTTAGCCGCTAATCTACCTGCTACAGAGTTAGGTCCAGCAATTTGAGCCCAACCGGGACTTGTTTGTTTAAGTGAGCTAGTTGGAACATCGAACTCAACATATACATTCCCAACTTTTGTCTGTTTAATAAAGGACTCTGCATCCGCAGGATTCGCAACATGAGTGGTTCCAGTGTAGCTTTCTTGAACCTTTCTAGTTTGTTGCATTTTCGCCAACTCATCCGGTGCCATCCACCTACCCACAGTTGTTTTATCCGCAACCTCAGCTACATCTGACGATAAGCGGGCGACTTTCGAGCTGCCAGCTGGAACATAGGGTATTAGGATCGCTGTCGTGTCGCAAGCTAAGTCGACCAAACCGTCATTAACCATAACGGGATTGCTAGTCACATAGCCAACACCAATTTTGCCAAGGTCATAAACGATATTGACCCCATCAAAAATGGTATCTATCGGGATTTCACCACTTGGATCGGTGTAACGAATCGGATTATTAGCTGCGTAGCTATAGGGAGACCACTGCTGCGGATTTTCAAAACGTTCACTTTGTGCAAAGACAGGATCAGGAGTAATAAATTGCGCAGATGAATGGGCGAGATAACGATGGGAGAAGTAACCAAGATCAGACTCATCGTCTTGCTCTTTACCGGTAAACCCGTAAGGAGTAGCACTAGATTTACCAAACTGGGCCAAGCGTTCGCCAAATGGAGTAAAGCGCTGAGCAGTAACCACTGTAGCCTGTCTATCAAGTATCAAAGAGGTTGAGCCAATATGATCATTAATATAGAACTGCTCAGCGGTAAATTTAGCGTTACCTTTGTGGCTCGACGCCACTTTTTTACCATTGAGTTCAACATATTTGACCAGCTTGCCATTACGAATCTCGTTTAAGCTGTCAAGGTAGATCACTTGCGATGTTTTACCATCATTTAGGCTGACCTTCTTGTAGCGACGCTGACCATCAAAATCATACCCGTATTGAGCTCGCCCAATGTCGGTATCAATGCCAACTAAACGATTATCTGTATTCCAATGGTATAAGCGGGTGCCATCAAACAACCTGTTGCCGACACTGTCATAACCTATGCTTTCACCGTTTGAAGTCAGAGCATTAGGCCCAGCTGCAAATTCAGCTTGATAGCCTCTTCGGCCTTCACGACCAGTACCGTCTTCACGCCCACCATAACTAAAGGAAGTGAGTTTATCTTGGCCACTATTCGCAAGGTTTTTACTCAGTACATTACCGATTTGGTCGTAGCGATATTGGAAACTCCGAGAGCCGTAGTCGGCATCAATCAACCTTGAATACGCGTCGTAGAGGAAGGTCGCACTCTGATTGAGGTTGACAATATCTGTTGCCAGTTGAGTAGCAAGCGCGCGTTTCTCTGCGTCACTACGATTGTCCTCTATTCTCGCTAAGTCTGAATTAGGACCATAGCTGTAATGGCGGCGTTCAAACGTCATCCTAGCCGTTGATGAGATTTGATCGGCGAGACGGTGCCGTGCATCAAACTCACGTTGCGTTGTCACTCCATTGCTGAAGCCCAAAACGCTGACTTGACCACTTGGGTGGTATTCTATCGTATCAAGCACATCAGCAATCGATGCAAGTTTGCCAGACACATCATAGGAATAATTCAACGTACTACCATCAGCATAGGTATATTCGGTTAATCTGTCCGCACTATCAAACTTCTGGCGGATTTGATAGAACGGTGTGTCAATCCCATCACCTGTTACTTTACGTTGATGCAGAATTTGGCGTCCACGAGCATCATACCCAAAACGTGACTCACCCGATTCATCACGAATGTTCGCTACTTGCCCTGCAAGATTGGTTTGATTGACATCTTCGGCACTATCGTATTGATAGTGATGCACAAGGCGAGCACCAGTTAATGAAGGAAGCTGATCGACATCCTCTGGTATTAAGGTTTTGTAATAGGTATGAGTAACACGTGAAGCCCCATCATAGACGAAATGTTGCTCTTGATTACGACCATCTCGAATGGCCGTCACCTTACCTTGCGCGTCATAAAAAGACCAACGTTCCCCTCGGTTTGGGTCGCTCGCATAGCGCAAATTACCAAGGCTGTCGTAATCCATAATACGTTGGTTATTTCGGCTATCGGTTAAGCGAGTAAAGTTCCCCAGAAGATCATAATCGTAGCGGGTAATGTATGTCTGAGCACCGACTTCTTCACCTTTCTCATCGACTCCAACCACTTCATTCACCTGACGTAAGCGGCCTAGCGGACTTGTATCCGTAGCTAAGCCATCATACTCAAGCAGCGTTCCTTGCCCAAATAGCGAAGAGGTTTGGCTTTCATTCTGTCGCCAAATAGCAAGCGGGCGATATTCATTCACGCGATAGCTCGCCATAGGCTCATCTGAAGTCATTGGATGGATAAGGCGAAGTTCTCGCCCTAGTGCATCGTAACTGACCTGTGTTCTGGTTTTATCGGCTTGAGGAACATAGGCAAACCCACTGGCAGAATAAGGTAGATAACGACTCACAGCAAAGCCACGAGGACTGTAATCTACGCCATCTAAAACATCGACACCCGTTTTAGATTGTTTGCGAGTCATACGTAAGCGACTTAACCCATCGTAATAACGGCGCGTATTGATCAAAGCGCCATCTTTACCGCCTTTCTGCTGAGTGTGTATCCAGTTAATACTGCCATTGGCAAGAGAGTGATTAACGCCATAGCTGTAGCTCAGTGTTGGTGCAGACAAGGAATCACCAGGCCGCGCAATCTTAGTCAATCGACCAAAATCATCGTAGCCAAACTCCGTTCGATGACCATTCATGTCAATCACATGAGTCATCGCTCCAAAGCGATAATCATAGCTGGCTTTGGTGGTTAAACGAGTGCTTCCTGTATCAATCGTCTCTGTCGTCGCAAACGCATGGAAGGTGTCATCGTATTCAAAGTAACGGGCATGACCGTGCTCTTCGTCCCATATAGGATCAAACTTGGCGATGACATTTCCATATTGGTCATAACGCTGGCGCAATGTGTAGCGATAACTCTCTTCTTTGCTTGGGTCACGCCACTCTAAGTGCGCTGTAAGTGAACCTGCACCAATACTACGACCACCATTGATGCCGAAGCTTTCATCATCATAGAGCCAACGTTCACGGTAGATGAGCTCACCATTGTCGCCAATAATGCGCTTTTCTATCGGGTAATTGACTTTGTTTTGCGCAACGTTAGTAGGCTCGTCACCACTGTATTGCCACTCAATCCGATGAGCAATTTGCCATCGTTTATCAGAGCGACCTAAGTGACGCTCCAGCGTTTTGTTTCCATGCTGGTCATAGTCAAATTGCGTGGTTAAGGTGACTGGAGAATACTGCCCACCTTCAATAATTTGATGCTTTCTTTGTGTTAAGGCTGCAAAACTAACACTACGTGGTTCGCCGCCTTGACCATGGTACAAATGACGCGCTTGCCAAGTGTAATCATCTTGCCAAAAAACATGGCCTGAGCCATTGCTAGCTTCTGCATGCTTTAGTTTACCAGCCAGTACTTCATCGCTTATTCCAAGATGAAATTGATGTTTGGTGACTAATGTAGCGACGTCACTATTGCCATGTTCGCGCTGTTCAGTGTATTCAAAACCGCGAAACGCTTTATCCAAATGGTGATAATAACCATTGCGGTAGTTGAGCTCAGTCACCATAGTCTGGTCACTGGCACCATCACGAGTCTCAACCTTATTCACCACTTGCATGGGAATGGGTACATTATATTGCCAAGGTTTTCCTGCTTGCTGCGATAGAGACTGCTGCATGACTATTGATTGATAAGACAGCGCCGTATGACCACCAATGCCATTATCAATAGTTTTCAGTTGATTCGGCTGCTCACTGTCAAACAACTCTAAATAGGTGTAGCTCCCTTTCCTATATCCTCTTGAATACCAAACAATATCGATTGAACCATTACCATTGATGTCTACGAATCGAACCGCATCTTCAAGAATGTCACGTTTACCTTTAAATTTAACGTGATTTGCCAGTCTAAAGCGGCCATTTTGCATGCCCTGATTGAGCATTAGACGTACACTGTTGCCCTGAATGTATAAGACATCCGACAGACCATCACCGTTCATGTCAGCCAAATGTATCGCAGACTGTTGGAACAGATTGGCTGGCATATGGTCAAAACGAATCGCTCGACCAAAACCTTCTAAGCCCCTATTCGGAAAGTAAGTCAGCTCTCCATTGGTCGCATAGACGATATCTTGTAGGGCGTCACCGTTCATATCAGCGATGTAGACTCGGTCGCTAGCAAAAGACGCGCTATGCTGAGAACGGTTAAACGGCAAGGCAATGTTGTCACTCCATCGGTCGCCTTCAAGATTTAGCCGAACTGAAATACTGGTGACTTTACCCCCATAGCCGGACACGGTTCGAACGACATCGATGCGCTTATCATTATTGATGTCCATCATTCGAACATGAGAGCTATGCAAATCCAGACCAGCCCGGTAAAACTGGCCATTTTTCCGCCAACTTCCACGCTCGTCTATGGCGTAATAAACGGTTCTTCCACTGTCATAAACCACCAGATTACTATGACCATCACCATTAATATCGGCCCACTTTATCGCCGGAGAGCCTATATTAGCATGCAGGTTGACTGCCATATTCTTGTAGCTTGACCAACTTGGCTCACCGTTTTGATCAATGCCTTGGTGCAACCAATATCGATGTCGCGCGCTGCTGGTATCGATCATATCAGCCAGACCATCACCATTGAGATCGATAAAGTCAGTACTAGGTGAATTCAGTTGAGCAGTGGCAAGTGATGGCAGGTATCCTTTTCTCTCACTTGGTGATGCCGAGGTATAACCAAAGCGCTGAGCCATCAGAGTTTGCTCGCCAGTGCTATCGAGCTGCGCAATAGCACTAAGCTGAGACTGCGTGCGCCACGGAGTTTGCTTGGCGTAATTCAATTGATAGTGGCGCACATTTTGCCCTGCAACGCGCATGGTCACTTTTTTCAGCCGCTGTTTTGTGATCAACTCAAACGACGGGCGATAATCGACCAACTCATCTGGGCGCTTTTGATATTCAAATAACACCTGCATCGACAGAGTACCACTTTGGCTGTATTCAATCTTGCTCAAGTAGATTTGTCGCGTATCGTCCAAAAATTGATAATGGTATTGAGTAACGTCGCCATTTAAGTGTTTTACTTGTGATAAATGCCAACGATACACCTCACCAGATTGAGACTGAACGGTATCAACTGGACTTTGGCCAAACACATATTCCGTACCATCGGGGTAGAGCGCTTGCCACCCTGTTTCTAGACGTCTATACACTACAAAGCCTGTGGCAAATTTGGCCCGATATTGACCGTCACCAATAGCAACCAGCTCTTGCCCTATCTCCGTAAGGAATCTGTCCTCATCCTTTCCATCTTTTGTATAACGAGGCAACCCCTTGTCTGTCTGGCGCTGGATGTATGGTACAGATAATCGCCGACCTAACCCCACAATACTGTTGCCAAGTCCGCTATTATAGGTCAGCGACAACTGAGGTGCCGTGTTGCCGCGTCCTTTGGGCACATCAAATTGAAACTCATGGTTGGCTGTGCCTGTATTGAGATCAGGCACAAAAGATTCACCTAACCCTTCGATTGAACCCGGCCCCGTAGGCAGAGATAAAAGGTTTGGTTTTAAAGCAGACTTGTCCATCGCAAACGCTGAAAACGAGCACACCACAAGACAAGCTGCAATAAATTGTCGGTACATAATTTTTCCGAAAAGTCTGTTTACATTTTGCAGTCATAAAGAAACCAGCACGAGCGTGCTGGTTTGTTTGCTTTCACTGGCCAATGGGCAGTGAATCAGGGTTTACCAATCTTCATCCCCCCACTCTTCATCAGGTGTACAGTCTTCAGGGAAGTCCCTATCGGCAAAGCGGTGTTTGAACACAAGTTCAATGTCGGTCACTTGATCAAGATTCAACACAGGACGGCTCTCGCTACCTACCGCCAACTTTAAACGCCAATTGGTCGCAGCTACACTGCGCTCTTGAAATGCAGTGTTAAAGGTCAGTGGCACATTTTGATCAACACGCGCCATCATCGACGTCTTAGAACTATTTCGATAACTATAAGGCTCTTGGGTAGTATTCCAGAACTGCACTGGGAAGTTCAGGAACTCATTTTCTGCCAAGAGTCCCTGGTCAAACACTTTACCCACAGTTCGAGTTCTAAATAAACTCACACCACCATAGTAGAGCGTTGCTGGTAAAGCTCTTTTGTTCGAAGCACCAGAGTCATTTTTGATGTTGATAGCAATTGACTCAATTTTGTCCATGTAGGTTCCGGTATCGATGAGGCAATTGTTGTCTTTAGCCCCTTCGAGCACTTCTGGTCCTCTGAACAGCAAGGTATCTCCCGCGTTTTTATTGGTCGCAAACGAGATGTCCAAATAACTCGGGTATCGCTGTGAGCGCTCTTGACTCAGTTGATAACGAAATGCCTCGCTTGCCGTGACTTTACCACCCACTTCTGGGTTAGGGTTCGGGTATACAGCCAATTCAGCACCATATTCATCGAATATATCCTCATATCCCATCACATCACGTTTTAGCGAAAAGACATCAGTATGCTGCTGCACAGAGGTCGAGCCCATATTTTGGGTATTATCAAAATCTTCAAGCGCGACTAAATAGCCTTCAAGCTGCCTCTGCGATGTGAGGGAGAACAACACATCACGACCACGATGCCCTTCAAACTCAAAGCTTTCCATCCATTTATACTCTAACGCATTGGTGGCGTAGAACAGTTGACGCTGTGTATCGAGGAGCGCTTTTTCTGCCGCCAATAACTCTTGGCTTAATGCTTCTGAGTGGATCGGATCGGCAAAATAACGTTCTGCTAGCCCAGCGTTAAAACTTTGTTGTTGCTGAAGCGTAAATAAGGTGTCGTTGAGCAAACCAAGGTAACGCTGTATCTCAAGTTGGGCATTATGTTGAGCCAAAGCAATATCGTATTCGAGTCGATTGATATCCAGCCACATATTTTCAATCAATGCAGCGCTGTTGATGGAAGCAATATCTCCATCAAGTAGAGTCAACTTCGCTCGCTCTTCAGCCGCGAGGCGCTGACTTAGCCCCTGCAACGCACCAATGCTATTGGCCATGCTCGCATCAGCTGAAGCCATTGCTGTTGCGCTGATCATAGAAGTCACGCCTGACATCGCAGACACTGAGTTACCTGTTGCCGCGCCAACTACAGCGTTTAACGCACCAGAAAAAGCACCAATTTTGCCTTTTTTCTTGGCCGCCTCGGCTTGCAGTTTGGCAATTTTTACCGCAATTTGCTCTTGCTTTTCGCCATAATCAATAATCAGATCAGCCTTGGTGTTAAACACATCGCTCACTAACAGCATGCGATCGATTTCAATGTCAATCGAACTTAGCTTATCATCATATTCACTGAACATTTTGTCGATATTGAGTTTAGCCGCATGGATTGTACTGACTTGATTGTACAATAAGCTGCCTTTTTCAGGCTTAAGGAGCCCTTTTTCAATATTGCTTGAGGTGTGGCAAACATCTTGGTTACTTGGGCAGAGTTTGGTTGTCCAACCGGTTAAATTAAACAGTTTTTGTTGGTACTGTTCTGAGCGAAGATTAAAATTAGCCGCGACTGCATCTGCGCTCACACTGATGTTATTCTGCTTTTCCTTTGCAGCATGATAACTTTTTGTTAAACGTTCAATTTCTCCCAATGGCGCTTTTAGTTTTTTTAAAAACCAGTCGAAGGAGTCAAACTCTGGGTTGTTGTTAACAATAAATAAAGCGTTATCTTCTAGGTTAAGCAGATTGCTGTCCCCACGCAGCCAGGCTTTAGCTTGTTCTAACCTCAAGGCTGCGGTTTGGGCTGAGCGAATATCTTTGTCTACCCCCACCTCTTTTGCCACCTCAGATTCAACAAATCTGCGCTCACCTTGCTCGAACAAAGCCTGAATTTCAGCGTCTTTTTGAGCAAAATCTTGCTGCCAAAGAGTGATTTTTTCCATCAATGTTTGGCGGTCCGAATGGTCATAGCCGTGCGCCGTCATGTAACGAGCTTGCCTCAGCAAAGCTTGTGAGGCTTTTTCCATAGCTCCATAAATAAAGCGCACATCCTTAAAGCCTTTAAAGAAACCTTCTTGGCTTGAGGAATACAGAGTTTTTTCACCACTCTGTGGATTGTACGCGAAAGGCAATGCTTGATGTCGCCCCTGACTTAAGGCGATAAGGACATCACCTTGCGACCGGATACGCACAAGATAATCAGTGACAGCTTGCTCAAGTAATTGAAAGGCGTCCTGATTTAAGTTCAATTCGTCGACGACATTACCCTGTGCATAAATCAGTTGCATGCGCGCACTATCCATTAAGCCTTGCGCCTGCATGACCGCTGCAGTCACTTCGTGCAATTCGGCATCGAGAATATAGTGAGCAAGAATGGATTGATCGGGATGCGCTTGGTACGCAGCCTCAAAAGCAGTAATCGCTTGACCCACTTTGGCCCTATCGGCTGCAGTAAACAAGCTGCCAAAATCGAAATCACCGTTTAAAGAAAAGCGTGTGCTGACAAACTGTCCGGTGGATTCGTCTATGCGATAAAGTTTATCCAAATAGCGAAAGGCGGCGTCTTCGTTACCGGCTTTGCTGAAATATAAACTGTCGAGTGCATCATCTACAGTATTGGAGCGCCTCGCCTTTGCCGTGCGGCCACATTGGAGTGTGCCATCATAATCGACGAGTTCAAAACCTAACTCACAAGCGTTAGTTGACTTAACACAAGAATCACCTTGCAGAGTAAAATCGGCTGGGCAGCGCCTGACAAGAGACAAGGATCTTGTTTTCTCATATTCATTTTCCCAAACCTCAAACATTGGTCCAGGCGCTTTCTTTAAGTTTCTTACGTATAGGTAGTCCCAGCCACCATAAGAGAAGTTGTCCGTCGGCCCCACATTATGTGTTATTTGACGAACCCCCTCTTTCAATGCTGTCATTTTATCTGCTGGGAAGTAATAGACAGCAAGCGTTCCCTTTGACTCTAGACAGGTGTTTTCGCCCTTTAGTTTATAACCTTGTGGGCAACTCACTGCTGGTTGGACTATGGCGCACAGGTTTAGTTCTGTGTCAAACGCATAGCCCTCACCGCATTGGGCATTCACTGGCTCAGGCTCACTCCATAGACACTGCTCTGGATCACGCGAGTTATCATAGCCGGGCTGGCAGTGGTAAGTAGTAAATTCGTCGTTTAAAAAATCGTGATTATTCCATGTTAGGTTGACCGCTTGAGCCTGTGAACTGACGCCAAGTACCAACCCCAATTGAGCAAGTCGGCCCAAGGTGGATTTTGCGGGTTTTATCATTATTTGTTTTCTTTTTATGGTGTGATCTTCAGATGCCTAAACGTTCAACAGTGGTTTGCTCTAATCAATACACTGTTGAACACGCGAAGACATTGGCAATATTGATTGGAAATCAATCACTAAGGATAATAACCTAAACAAATTCATCAATAAAAAGATATTCAACAAATTGATAAGCAACATGATTAAAATCACAAAATAGCTTTCTAATACTAGAAGTCAGTTTGGATATGAAGAATTACTGCAATAACAATTTTCAATCACCTTTCGATAACCGCTTTGGCAATCGGATCGTAAAACTCACACCTTGGTTAGAGGTAAATTCCAGCATTCCTTTGAGCTTCTGAGTCACCAGATTAAACACCAAATTCAAGCCAATGCCTGTCCCGCCGCGTGCTCTTCGGCTGGTATAGAAAGGCTCAAATATCTTTTTGTGTAGCTCTGGTTCCACACCGCAACCATTATCGTCAAACTGAAACACCACCATGTCGCCTTCAAGCCGCACATCTATGTCAATCCGAGGATTAGGCTGCTGTTCAAACGCATGGTGGATACTATTGAGAATCAGATGAGAAAATACTTGTGTCAACGCACCAGATAAACTGAACATCGTAAGGCCTGGTTCAACAATCAGTCTTGGCTCGACCCCAGCTTTATGAGTCTCTGGATGTAGGCTTGCGAGAAGCGCTTGAAGCACTTCAGTAACCTCGAAGTCCGTGCAATCTTCAGAAACCTGATTCACTGCCGTTTGCTTAAAACTCTGCACCAGTTTAGAAGCCCGATTCAAGTTATCCATAAGTAATTCGATAGCCTGTGCCTGCTGCGTCACATAATTATCAAACTGTTCGCTGGTCAGAGACTGAGCTTCGAAGGCAGCCTTGAGCTTGGTATTTGATTCATGGATTAGCGACGATGACGTAATCGCGATACCTAATGGTGTATTGACTTCATGAGCAATCCCCGCGACTAATCCACCCAACGCCGATAGCTTTTCTGATTCGATTAACTGCTCTTGCGTTCTCTTCAATTGCTCCATGCTTTGCTCTAAAGCCAGAGTTCGTTCTGCGACTTTCTCTTCTAGTGTCTCATTGAGATTTTCTAGCTTACTCTGAGCATTGACCCTCTCTTGAATCTCCTGATAAAGCTCTTGGTTTGATTTTTCCAGCTCCGAGAGAAAGTGATTAAAGTAATTTGCCAACTGAGCTAACTCATCATTCGAGCCCGAATTATCTTCCACTCGCACGCTATAGTTACCATCAGAGGCCTTACCTATCCACTGCATGACATTTTTCAACGGCAATACGATAGAACGACTGAGAAGTAAGTTAGACGGTACGATGAGCAAAATGGAGACTAACAGCACAATGGCATGAATAACCTTAAGGTCGAACAGCGGCTGGTTAAGTTCTTGAACATAAGTAGAGGAGACGATGTACCATTTGTACTCGGGTAAATATCGAAAAACTGCGATTTTCTCACGATGTTCCGGCTCTTGTGGGTTCTTCCACGTATATTTGATCGTGCCGTTTTTTTCTTTAAGCATTTGTTGAACGAACAGCTGACCTCTTGAGTCTCGCACGTTATAGAAGTTGCCATCGTAATAAGGGTGAACAATGGCGTCTCCTCGATCGTTGAGCACATAAGAATATCCAGTTTCATCAAAGTGAAGCTTGGATATAGACTCACTGAAATCTTCGATATCCACCAAACTGGCAAACTCTTCACGATAAGAAGATGAAGTGATGATCCAATCCCACGGCTCAAAATACACCATGTACAGCGCCTTTGGTCGCTCAACGAGCTCATCAGGGTTTTTCCACTGATATTCAAGATAACCTTGTCTGGCCGCTATTTGCTTCTGAATAAATTCGTACTTCATCAAGCTCACGTCAAGCAATGGCTGCTTTGGATGGACTCGGATGATCCCTTCGGAGTCGACAACATAAGGGTACCCTGTAACACCGATTTGTTGATTTAGTAGGAAATTAGCGGCGCGTTGCTTAGCTTGTTGCTCAGACAGATTGCCTGACTGATATTGACGATACTGCTGCTCTACATATTGCAGATTGAACTCTGAGATACCTCGCAAGTAATTCCTGATCGTAATATCGACCGTAGTCGCAATATTATTGGTGATAGACTCAGTTGCCGTTGTGAGCTCTTTCTCTACGCCTTTTTCTACAAGATCTCGCATCAAGACGTAATTCGAGAGATTAGCGATGTTAAGGACGAGCAAAAACAGTAGCAGATAACCGAACATGAGTCGGTTTCTAATAGAAAGTTTACGAAAAAAGGTCTGAAGCAGCTGCATAACCATCCGCTATTGGCATATCGGTTAATAAAGCATAGACCTGATTCTAATGAGCTGTGTACACAAGTCAGCGGTAAAGCGCCAAAGAGTCTAGGTTAACGATGTTCACCAGCGAAGATGCCAAAAGTCAGAACATTGAGCGTATCGGTCACACTTTCCAGTGAACTTAGAATTTGCCGAGTCGGCTCATTATCAAGCAGAGCTTGTCCATCAATACCCTTGACTTTTGACTCAGATTTGTCTGCGGTCGTTACTTCTTTGATATCCGTTGTTTCTTCAACGATATGTTCTTCTGTCACTTTATCTGAAGAGATATCCTCAGTACTTGCACAGGCTGTAGCGGTACAACAGAAACTAAACAAAAGAAAGAACTTAGTACGAAACATAGCGGCTCTATAGCAATAAAACATCGTTCAATTGTATTGCAACAATTGCTTTCTATCCAGTGTATTAACCAAATACCTCACAGCAGTTGCTGCAGAAAAGCCAGTTGCTGCTTTTCCTGCTCTGTCATTTGGTACTCTTCATCCGTCAGCGTACCGGAATCAAATCGACCAACTGGATAACTCTCGGCATCGCTCTGTCCATAACCTGCTTTTTCTCCAGGGTGACCTGACATACGTTCAATCACCACATCACGTAGTTCTAGATCGATCTCGCCCTCAGGCAAGACTCGTTTAAACGCTTTTAACTCCACTGTTTGCTCACCCTCTGACAATCGTTGCTTCTCAACTAAAGACGCAATGGCTTTACCGCCTTGCTGATAGAGGTTCGCGCGGAGTCTGAATATGCCTTCTTTATCGATTTGTAACGTAACCGGAATCTTCATATCAGCCCCCTGAGCATATCCTTCTGATACTGACACCACGCTCGCTACTGAATGATATAAACGCACATCGGCACTAACAATATCTTCTCCTCGTTCAAAGTCGACACGTGCTATTAGTCTCAGTTCTTCTGGCCAATCGTTACCCGGCGTGATTTGCCACTGCATTTCATCCGCAGGCAATGTCGTTAGGATTTGCTGCGTGGCAACAGAAACGACATCCAATGAAGCGCCAAGTGCGGCTTGCTGCGTTTTGAGCTCAACCAGTATCGGTTCAGGGTAGAAGTACCGGAACTTTTTAACGCCCAACGAAGCTGTTGATTTACCATCCAGTATCGGAGTTTCAACCACTTCAAATGCATTCCAGTTCAAGTAGGGACTGCTCTCATTAACTATCGGTTGAGAGTATGATGGGTAATGAAGAATTTGTTGATGTTTGATGGCTACTTGCTTTAACTTCAGTGCCACAGCCTTCGTCTCGATGGGGGGTCCCCCGCCTATCGAGGCCTGCTTTGAAACAATAAAGCGATTATCCGCTTCAGGAGGGGGGACAGTATCATGACTCACTGCTCCTCTAAGCTTGGCGTATTCGGATGTCTCAACGGGATTTGGCCAAAAAATGAAGCCTGCTGCTGTCAACGCAGTGATGAAGCTGAATACCCATAACTTAGTCTTCATAAGGTTCTCCAGAAAATCAGGACTGAGACATCTTACCCAGCCCTGCATACGATCAGTTTAGGCCAACCGCAATTTCAGACATGGTGTCTTTGTTAGACCCTTGTACGTACAGGTATTTGGTTCCCCACCAGCCGTTTTCCTTGTAAGTTGTAACCCCGACAGATTGGCCATTGGCTAGCGTCACATCCGTCACACTGGAGGTGACTTCCCCTTTGTGTTTAGGGCCCACAACATCACTGTGGCTGTAGTCGTCTCCCATGATCAACGGATAGTGCTCAGGCATAAAGTTAGAGACGCCTTTGCTTTGAGAAGCTATCTTGCCGTTCATCGCTAAACTTGTTGAACAGCTGTCGTAACTTCCTGACTCTGCTGCGCCACAAGCAGAATGTGCCGCCACAACACCGTCATCATTGCCGGGAAGAAAAACCGACGTCGTTTTGAAATAGTCAGTCCCGTTCCCAATAAACCGAATTCGTGGGATGCGGTGCTCTGACAGACGCGCTATCTGGCGTGCATTGGAGACTTTTAGGTCATTGAGTACGCCTGAGTTTTCCTGATTAGGCATTTCCCCCAGCCACAGTGAAATAGCGTAGCGCATCGCACTGTTTGCCCAGCCTCCCCCTTCGATGATGTTGACCACAATATCCCCAAGCTCAGAGCCGCCACCAGCACCAGCAAAATCGTAAGTAGCGACAACATTGAGAGGCTCTAACCCAGCGTTAGTCAGCCAGTTTTCCTGATTGTCTAACAGATATCGTGCAACAAGGTCACCAGCGGAGTGCGTCACAAAAATACACCCTGACTGGCAGGTTCTATTGCGGGACAGCTCTTGGAGTTTAGGCCAAGCGTATTCGCTGGAGATTTTGCCTTCAACACGTTCATAAGCAGGCCAGTCAATCCGAGCGTCAGCGTATTGAAGCCAGTACTCTTTCCAGTAGTCTTCACCTTCCAGCTCAACCTGACCAGCATCAGGTTTGGACTGCAATTGATCCGATTGAAAGCCGTGAATCAGCACGACCTTGTAGTTTCCTATGGCAGCATGTGTGAAACTAGAAAACGCAATTGCCACTGCAATGGAGGCAATCTTTGTCATTATTTTCATGATGTTATTAACCTTTTCGTCCTGAAATTAGCGTTATTTGCTTTGTCATCAGCGAGCAAAATTCCAAACATCGAAACCACTTTTGCTCGTTAAATAGGATTAGTCTTCGGCTCTCTTTTATTCAACTCATCCGATGAGAGCCTTTGCACTAGGTTAAAAAAACAACACATAAATGTTAACAATTTGAGATCTAAGACAGATTTACAATAACTATTGATATGAATTTTATTGCTTATCGTTTAAGTGTCACTAAAACGACATGTTTTACTGATATGAGGATCAACACACGAAATGCTTAACTATCCGGAATGATTGACTTTTTATACCACACTGATAAGTAAGAGCACTTTGCTAGGTTGCCGTGTTATCACGTAGACTGTTTAGTAAACCCCTGAATTAAATATGCCATGATTACTTGGAAACAACCGCTGCAAGATTTCGAATGGTTAATACATCAAGTCTGGTATCTGGAGCTAGAGGCTGACGATGTCATCACGCAACAACCAAGGCTCATTCCCAATCCAAGGGTTCATTTGCTCTTTACGCCGGATGAACAAAAGTACAGTTACGACAGCGGCATAACTAAATTTGAAGGTAAAGGGAGTCACCTACTTTCGGTGAGCGATCAGTTACTGTCATTAGACGACTCTGCTCCACTAAAACGTATCGGTGTCACTTTCAGGCCCGAGGGGCTGTACCGACTCAATTCTTCTGTCGGTCATCATCTTAACCAATGCGGCTGGCCTACTTGGTTGGATACGTTTTTCGGGCCCGCACTCCACAACCAGCTATGGCAATCGAATGACAAATCACACCTGCTTGATGTGTTTCATCATCATTTCCATCAGCTCAACCTAAACCGCAAAAAAGACCGCGCTTTCTCTATTACACACCAAGCGACCAAAATAGTAGAAAATCGCCGATCCGACTGGAGTATCGAGCAGATTGCCGGCCAATGTGCATGTTCTAGAAGAACCTTAGAAAGGCACTTCAAACAAGTTACAGGGCTAAGCGTAAAGCAATACCTTATGATGATGAAACTGGAAGAAATTGTGTTGTCTATCTATGAGCAAGATGCAGAGCCCGACTGGGCTGAATTTGCACAAGCATTTGGTTTTAGTGATCAATCACATTTAATCCGCCAACTCAAACATCAGCTAAATCGCACACCGGCCAAGTACCTCAAAGACCGAGACCTCACCATCGACATCTACGGGGACTTCGAATAACACTTGTCGCAAATATCCAATTTTCGGCACAGATGTTGATCTACCATGCTGAGCAAATTGAGAGGTACACAATGACATACAAAAAACTAAAACGTGGTGAATCAATCTCCTTTGGCGACTCACTAAACATCAAACTGATTCAACGCGACGATTTAAACGACATCATCCCAATGCTTAACGACCAAGAGGTCAACGCCTACTTGTTCTTTGCTCCCGCAGAGGAAAGCATGTTTCACGCGTTTTTTACCCCAATCATTGAAAACACTGAACACGCAATAAACAAAAGTAATTGGCCAGACAGCCCAACATTTGTCATTCGGGACAAACAAGGCCACTACATGGGTATGTGCGGATTATCTAAGGTGATGTTTCTCGAAGGTAACTACGAACTCGGGTATCAACTTCCCGTCCACGCATGGGGCAAAGGGATCGCTACTCGTGCCTGTCGCTTGCTCACCGATATTGCATTTAACGAGTTAGGTAGCCACAAAGTCAGTGCCGACTGCTATGGCGCTAACACAGGTTCGTACAAAACGATGGAGAAATGCGGTTTTACCTTTGAAGGTCGCCAAATTGACTACTACAAGGTTGAATCTGGATTCGACGATAAAGTGTATTACGGTATAACGGCTAAGCAGTACTTCCAAAAATCACCAAACCAATAGTTTTTACTCTGATGGGCCATAAAATATTGCCAGACAGGCTATGTTTTCGAGAGATTACACTAGACCACAAAGGAGAAGCTCCCCTACAATCTCGGCATTGGGCCCATCAAACTAATATAAGGAGGAACCCCATGACTAAGTGTGAATTACATTTCGCGCGCTTCTTCAGCAATCACGCAAGCTCAAGTTTTACTGGTATCGTGCTGCGATAACCTTTGCTTGAGCGAAGATTAATACATACAGACTAGAGTCTCTTCTCTCTGGCTTACCGGGTTATCGTCAGCAATGTTTGACGAAAGGCATCTTTATGCCTGTAATTCTTGAGTAAGTTATGAGCACTTTACTATCTGCACAATCTATTTCTTATCAAACGACTTCAGCTCCTTTGCTTGAAGACATTTCATTCACCCTAAAAAAAGGCGACCGAATCGGCTTAGTCGGTCACAACGGTTGCGGTAAAAGTACCCTTCTAAATCTACTTCATGGCGGGATTCAGGCAAATTCCGGAACCATTACAACAGCCAGTCATTGCCAGTTAGAATGCGTGGAGCAGCATCTTCCACAATCTCTGATGCACCGGTCGATGATTGATGCTGTACTCGATCGTTTACCTGGCAATGAGCGAACCAGCCAGCGCTGGCGTGCTGAACTCATCCTCTCAGATATGGGATTCGATTCATCACATTGGGCATTAATCACTTCTAGCTTAAGTGGAGGCCAACATACCCGTTTGCTGTTAGCCAGAGCATTGATCGTGGAGCCTGACCTACTCTTGCTGGATGAACCTAGTAACCACCTCGATCTGACGACATTGCTGTGGTTAGAGCAATTCTTGCTAGGTTGGAACGGCAGCTTTGTCCTTGTATCACACGACCGAAGATTGCTAGACAACACCACCAATTGCACCTGGATAATGCGTGACAATAGCCTGCACTTCTTTCAACTGCCCTGCTCCGAAGCTTTGGAAATGCTTGAAGCACGTGATGAAGCTGACATGCAGCGTCATCAAGCGGAGCAAAAAGAAATTGACCGTATTGAGAAGAGCGCGAAACGCCTCGCTGTTTGGGGGCATGTTTACGACAATGAAGACTTGTCGCGAAAAGCCAAGAACATGGAAAAGCGAGTCGAGAAGCTCAAAGACGATCAGACGACACTCACGTCTGGGGCCCCCTGGAAGTTGGAGTTAAAAGGCGAACGCTTAAAAGCGGACCGCTTACTGCAAATATCCGATCTGGATGTCTCCCCATCGTCCGAAGCTCCATGCTTATTCAATATCGTGGCTAACCAATTGAAAAGTGGCGATCGGGTGGCCATTGTTGGCAAAAATGGAGGGGGCAAATCAACCTTGTTGAAAACGCTATGGCAAAGCTACCAGCAGGAAGAAGCGGTGGAACAAGGTATTGTTTTCCATCCTAGGGCGAACGTTGGTTTTTACGATCAGAGCCTTAAGCAACTGGACGATGACAAAACCCTATTGGACGCTCTGGCGAGCTTCACTTCTGCACCAGAAGAAAAGCGTAAGATGGCGTTGATCAGCGCTGGATTCCCGTACCTTAGACACAATCAGAAAGTTCATCAACTGAGTGGTGGTGAACGCTCACGCTTGTTGCTTATCGGGTTAACTCTGGCGAACTACCACCTTCTCCTGCTCGATGAGCCAACCAATCACTTGGATCTCAAAGGCAAAGAAGAACTGGCAGAAACGCTAACTAATTTTGCAGGCGGACTATTACTCGTCACGCATGACAGAGAGTTAATTGAAGCAAGCTGCAATCGCTTTTGGTATATCAAGGGTAACTCTCTGGAGGAATGGCTAGACCCGCAACAGCTGTATCAAGCAATGAGCTCAGAGTCATCTCTTACCTCAAATAAAACAGCAACCGAGGAAGCGAGAGTAGCGTCTCATTTACCTCTAACGGACGGGCTTGCTGATGAAGAGCAATTGATTGAAAAACTCTATGAGCTCGAAGCAAAACTGGAGGAAGATGTATCGAGAAAAACCAAACATCAAAAGCCAAAGCTTCAGGCTTTGTGGCGTAATGAGATTGCTCTCATCAATCAACAACTGGGAATTGAATAGCTCTCAGATTGATAAGTTAAACTCTTTAAGCAAAAGCCGCCCACTCAAGGCGGCTTTCTTATTCAGTTCAACCACTTCTATTTGACGCAAACCCGTGCTCATCGCTAGTATCAGCCTCACAAATACTAGAATGATAAAAATTAATATGACAGAACAAAAAGTACGTTGGGGCATTGCCGGACTGGGTAAAATTGCACATCGATTTGCCGCCGATCTCACTCAGCATGTCGACAACGCTTGTCTATATGCCGTCGCAGCCAGAGATGAACAACGCGCTGATGCTTTTGCCCAGCAATATCAGGCTGAGCACGCTTATTCTTCTTATCAAGCCATGGCAGAAGACCCAAATGTTGATGCCATATACATTGCGACTATCCATCCGTTTCACAAAAGCATGGTTGAACTGTTCTTGAACCACGGCAAGCATGTTCTGGTTGAAAAGCCAGCTTTCACTAACACCCAAGACTGGGACGACATGAAGGCACTGGCAGATAAACAAGGCCTAGTGCTCATGGAAGCAATGAAGTCAGTGACTTTCCCAGCTTACCGAGCGCTACGGGATTTCATTCAAAAAAACAGTATTGAGATAGAATCAATCGAAGCAGCGTTCGGCAACTGGCATGAATTTGATGTTCAACAGCAGATTTTCAACCCTAATTTATGCGGCGGTGCGACTTTAGATGTCGGCGTTTATGCGCTCTGGCTATACGCGGATCTTTGCCAGCTCAAGCAAAGTGAGATCCAACCGCCTTCGGTGTCCTATCAGAAGCACAACAATGAATCCAAGGTCGATGAAACTGTAGAGTTTACGTTTACTCACGGTATCAAGGGGAAGATTGGCGCTTCAATCAGCCAAGACCTAAAACGTGTCGCGACAATACGTGGGCCCGAGGTCGAAATTGTTATCCAAGATAAGTGGTGGAATCCAACCGTCATTGATGTCACTTACAAAGGTGAACATACCCAGATCTCACACTTACCTGCAGGCGGTGGATTTGAGTTTGAAGCTTCTCATTTATCCCAGCTGATCATTGATGGTAAATCGAGCTCGGACTTCGTTCCTCATGAAACCAGTCGCCAGGTGATTGCTCTCATGGAGCGAAGCCTAAAAGGCAACGGATTCTCGCACTTGCTTCACGCCTCTCATCAATAGTCGTCATAGCGCCGAGCTTTTCGCTTGGCGCTTTTCATTCAGAATTGCCCAATAATCTCTCCAACCACAGGTAAGACGGATACGACGAGTAGCAACGCCATCAGCTTATTGAAGGCTTTCAAATAGGCTGGTTTGTCTAAGTATCGGCGTAACGAAGAGCCAAACACCAACCACACGCCAACACAAGGGAACGAGGCAATAAAAAACATCGAAGCTATGGTCAGGTTTTGAGTCATATACCCTTCACCTATTGTCGTAAATGCAGATATCGCTCCAATTGCCACCACCCAAGCTTTGGCATTGACCCACTGAAACAAAGCTCCGTTTAGAAAACCAAGCGGTCGATTTCGACCTATCTCAGCACTCACACTGTCAGCCATGGCGATCTGCAATGCGAGATATAAAAGATAAAGCGTTCCCATGACTTTGACCGCCAAAGAAAGCTGAGGGAACAAAGAAAAAAGTTCGCCAAAGCCCAGCCCTACCAATAACAACATCAAAGTAAATCCGACACAAATACCGGTTAACAGCGGCAGGCTGCGTTTTACTCCAAAATTCAGTCCAGATGTCATCACCATGATGTTATTTGGCCCCGGGGTCACTGAAGATGAAACGGCAAACAAAGCGACGGAGAGTAGATATTCCATAATAAAAGCCTCGACGTTTATTGGTTACCACCACCGAATGCAACCGAAAACAAACATTATAATGAACGAATGAATTTTATAATGAACACCAGAAAAACGTTTGTCAAATCATGCCATCGTTTTTTATAATGAACGGAAACACACTGACCAGAGAGAGCGTTGTGGATCAAAGTAAACCGCCAATCGAACAAATCGCTGCCACTCTTAATGCCGAAAGATTGAATGCTGGCTTAAGTATCGCCGAGGTCGCAAGGCGCGCTAACATCGCAAAATCGACGCTCTCGCAACTCGAAAATGGCATTGGAAACCCTAGTATTGAGACGCTCTGGTCCATCTGCGTTGTCCTTGATATTCCTTTTTCTCGTCTAATCGAAACACCAGCTCCAACGACCAAAGTCATTCGCTACGGTAAGGGAGTCAGCGTGTTTTCGGAGCAAAAGGATTACCAAGCCGTGTTACTCGCAGCCAGCCCAGCGAATGCATGCCGCGACATCTATTGGATTGAAGTTAAACCCGGTCAGCCATTTATCTCGGAACCTCATCATCCCGGTGTGGTAGAGCACGTGGTTATTGTCAAAGGCCGAGCGAAACTCGGGTTGCAATCGGACCCTCATGAACTAGAGGAAGGGGACTACATTTCGTACCCTGGAGACTTACCGCATATGTTTGAAGCGCTGGAAGAAGATACACGGGCAATGTTGATTTCAGAATATCGGTAGAAATGAAAAGGCGAGCAACATTGCTCGCCTTTCGCATTAGCCATCAGTTCGATATCAAATTTCATAGAACCAAGAATCTTGCTGCAAACCTAGGAGTTCTGGCTCGCCACCCTCAAGCTGATACAAATGGAACTGTTGTAACGGCGGAGAGTAGACATGCAGCGTAACCAGAGGCTCATCATCAGCCTGCAAATTGGATATCTGGTGAATATCGTTGTCTTTGCTGACAGTCACGCTACCTTGCTGGTAATGGGAGGATTGAGACGCGTAAATATGACCGTTCGCTGCCGTTTCAAATAAGGTCTCTGTCGCTTCACCATGCAGCACACGCACGCCACAGGCGGTATTTAAGTGGTCATGAATTTTGCTTCTCTGACCATTTAGCCAACTCAAGATGAGCACTTCACAGTGGTCATTTTTAAATAGTCGCTTTCGACAGTAACTGTCTTCATCAAAGCTGGCTAATGCCTTTATTTCGGTGTCATTCAAAGCCACGTTTTCAAGTATGAATCTTATCGTTGCAAGCGACAGTGGTTTGTTAGACAACTTAATTTGTTCCATAAGCTCCTGAAAATTAAGTCGGTAGTCACTATCAAGTAACGCAGCCAGTGCTGGAGCTTGCTGCTGAGTTATCGCTGAATGTCGCAAATTGTCCTCCTCACACATCCTGTTATGTTTTGGCAAGCACGCCTAATTGCCTTTAGATGTTGCATGAGTAGACAATTAGCTGCATAAAAAGTGTCACATAGAAATGTCATTCGTAGAAGGTCATCACGATTTTACAAGTAATTAACAATTGGACGAGTTACTTTATAAGATCGAAAAAATTAAGAATCTGCTACGACCTCTGAGACATCGCTTACGCCGCACTGAGAATCGCTGTACAGTATGCACAAACAAAAACAGGACATCGTCAATGACAAAAACGGCTTTAATCACAGGTGCCAGTCGAGGGATTGGTAAAGCACTATCGCACTACTTTGCTAAACAAGGTTACAACTTGGTATTGATTGCAAAGCATGAAGCAACTCTTAACCGTGTGTTTGATGAGTTAAGTGAAGAGTTTCCTCATCTCAACATCAAAACTCACAGCCTAGATTTCGCGCAGCCTGAAGTCACTGCCAATTCTTTTAAGGAGATTTTAGAGCAGCATGAGTCCATTGATGTCTTGGTAAACAGTGCTGGTGTCCTAAAAGCAGGTCATATTGATCTGACGTTCCAACAGTTGTCTGAGTTAGTGAACGTCAACCTCATTTCTACCATTACAATTTGTAATGGCGTGGCAGAAAAAATGAAACAACAAGGGTTCGGGGAAATCTATAATCTAGGGTCGACCGCAGGGCTATCCCCTGTACCAAAAATTGCGGCTTATTCAGCCACTAAAGCAGCAATGGTAAGCTATAGTCAGTCTCTCTATCAGGAACTACTACCTCACAATGTTCAAGTGTGTTGCCTGTGTCCAAGCGTTGTTGATACAGATATGACCAATGACGGACGAATCAAAAACGAACTAAAAATCGAACCTGAAGATTTAGCAAAAGCGATAGATTTTGCCCGCAGCCTGTCAACAGGTGCAGCGATGTCGATCTTACCTATTCGTTGTAAAGTCATCGACTTAGAAAACAGCTGATTCGCGATGAAGCAATAAAAAAAGGGCTACCAATGGTAGCCCTTAGCATTTTCCTTTAACTTATTAACGACTTTCTAGCTCTTCGAAAATCGCTTCCGCATCAACAACACCACCAGAGATTGACAGTGTGCTGAACGGTACAAGTTCTTCTGGAGTAGAAGGTTTCTTAACCAATAGTTCTGGGTAAGTACGCGCTTTACTCTTCAGCAGCTCTTTAAGCTCAACGGCAGACAGGTCTGGATAGTGCGACCATACCATTGCAGCTACACCAGAAACGACTGGCGCTGCCATACTTGTGCCGCTGTACGCTGCGTAGTTGTTGTCTGGAGTTGAAGACAGAACACGGTAACCCGGAGCAAAGACATCAACCGTCTCCTGACCAAAGTTACTGAAGCTTGCAACCAGTGAGTCATCCGCATATTTCGCTGATGCACCGATATCCATCCATGTTGAGATTGGCTTAGACCAAGAGTGCTTAGCGAAACGGTTCGGGAAGCTTGGCTTGATGTCGTTATCGTTGCGGCTGTTACCGGCAGAATGCACAATCAGTACGCCTTTACGTGCTGCGTAACGGAATGCGTGGTCCACGATGTACTTACGTGGCGAGTAGCTCTTACCAAAGCTCATGTTGATGATCTTCGCACCGTTATCAACAGCGTAGCGAACCGCGTTAGCGATATCTTTATCCCTTTCGTCACCATTTGGTACCATACGTACCGCCATGATTTGAGCGTAATCAGCAAGGCCATCAATACCAATACCATTGCGACGTTCCGCGGCAATAATACCTGCTACGTGAGTACCATGCGCACCAACTGGACCTTTCACATCATTGTTACCGTAACCCTTTTCCCAAGGGTTGTTGATGTTATCCATCACGATGTCACGACGCGTGTCTAGCTCTAGGTTGTAGTGGTAGTCCAGAGACTCTTGGTAGCGGCTTCTGCGTGATTCTAGGTAATCAAACGAGTACCAAGATTCAAATACGCCAAGCAGACCTTTAGCGGCTGCAACCACTTCAGGGTTTGAGTGCTCAAGTAAAATTTGTAGGCCGTCGACAGTAAAGTCTTTGTGATCCGTCAACTGAGTGATTTGATCTTTGTACTGATTCGCTTGCTCAGTCGCTGCCGTCACTTGATCAAGAGAAGTCTGGTTGTATTCAACTGATTCTAGATAGTCTGCTTCTACGCCCTTGTAGTATTCACGCTTCTTACGCGGGATCCAGTGATTACCTTCTTTCAGCTTCAGATATTTTTTGTACTCACGAGTCACTTCTAGTGTGTCTTGATCCACATTGACACCCAGAGAGTTACCAAGGAAGTTCCAACCGTGAACGTCATCGATATATCCGTTACCGTCATCATCGATGCCGTTACCTGGAATTTCGTCTTCGTTAGTCCAAAGTTTGTTTTTCAGATCTTCATGGTCAACATCAACACCTGAGTCAAGAACCGCAACAATCACAGGCTGTGGCTTTAAAGGTGGCAGTAGTGATTCATAAACATAATCGGCACCCACACCCTGCAGGCTAGAGTAGTTTGCAGAAGCATTAAACCAGTCTCCACGATCATCTGACGGGTTGCTCATCATGCGCATTGAGAACAATGCGAAAGGTTTAACTGGCTTAGGCGAGTAATCTTCAACAATGTTACCTTTCACATCTTTGATGAAAGGCGAGTTTGCTGGAACTGGTTCAGCACTGACGCTGACTGAAACCGACGCTGAAGCCATCATAGCGACAGCAAGCGCGGAAAGCTTATATCCGTTTATCATTCTGTTACATCCTATTTAATTATACGCTTACAAAGCGCACAAAAGATAAAATGCAACTCAATTAAGATCATTCACAAAATCAATTAAATGAGTATAAGATCTCACTAAGAGAGATATTTATCGCTCAAAACTTGAGATAAATTCTATTAATAATATCAACATTTATATAACGCATGACGTATATTAATTTAATCTTTTAATTCATAAACTTAAGATCATTAATTAAATAGATATCTATTCATAAATATCCAATAAATTATTATCAAATAACTCATTAATAATTTAAAAGCTTATTTATTCCGAGATACCTCAATATTTATTAATGTCATTATCCACAATAAATAATGGAACACCGATCATGAAAAATTGAAAACTTCAGAAAATACCTACGTGTGACATTGTGGTATTCGTTGGATTATTGATTTATTTTAGTTGCTCATCATTACTAATAGGTAAGAGACATGTCCCAGCTAATGCCACAACTCAACTTATCTCATCTGCCACTGCAACAAGCTCTAGTCGATTCGATCTACCACGCCTTTATTGACCACGAAGATGTTCTTGCTGCGGTATTGCTAGGTTCCTTGGCCGCTGAGACAGGTGACAGGGTTTCTGATGCCGATGTTATTGTCTTCACGACCAATGGTTTTCATAGAAAATCGGATCTAGCTTACCGAGCATTTGAAAGCAACAAAGAGATCTTTTACTGTCTCGAGGGCTTCCACAATGACCATGCTTTTTTCAAGAAATATATCTTCAACGATATGACCAGTGCAGAGATTCACTGTCTCGATCTAGAAGAACCTTTCATGCTCTCAAAACCTTATAAGGTACTATTTGATAAATCAGATATCGTCACCTCCCGCCTTACTGATGCGCCAGCACCCAAGCATAAAGACTTCCCAGCTTATACTAGCGGTGATCAAGGGCTTATTTGGGAGTTATTCGACTGCATCAAATGGTTGAGTCGTGATGACACTACCTTAGCAAAAGAATACATTAAGAAGCTGGCTAACAAGCTTTAAGCACGTCCAGTCCCACACTGGTATGGAGACTCTTTGAACCGTCCAATTTTATACATTTTTTCTGGATTACCAGCCTCTGGTAAATCAACACTTGCTCAGCACCTCGCACAACATACATCATCAATGTATGTGCGTATTGATACGGTCGAACAAGGCTTGCGAGACCTATGTAGCTTTAAGGTAGAAGGCGAAGGCTATCGGCTCAGCTACAGAATCATTGAAGACAATCTTCGACTAGGTATTAGCGCGATTGCAGACTCTTGTAACCCCATAGAACTCACACGACGTGAATGGCGTGATGTCGCCACCAGTGTAGACGCCCGCTTTGTCGACATTGAAATTTGGTGTTCGGATAAAGAAGAGCATAAACATCGTGTTCAAACACGACCTAACACGGTTAAAAACCTTGTCTTGCCAAATTGGGAACAAGTTGAAAATCGCCATTATGAAGCATGGCCTGATGACGTCATCAGGATTGATACCGCAGGAAAAAGTATTGAGCAAGCCTTCACAGAATTGCTAGATAAGCTTGAAGTCTGGTCATCTCCTGCTTAACTAGACTGTGTATAACTCTTTGAAATCTAAAAACACTAACGTCTCAGGAGCAGGTATGGAGCAGAACAACGCCTTTCAGGAACAGATCCCCAATAACCATTGTTTTGGCTGTGGAGCCGAAAATACGATGGGGCTACAAATCAAAAGCTACTGGAATGGAGACAATGAATCTGTCTGTACTTTCACTCCTTCTGCTCATCACAGTGCTGGACCTTTGCATTTCCTCAATGGTGGGATCATCTCTACCATCATTGATTGCCACTGTGTCTGTACTGCCATAGCGAAAGGTTATTACATGCAGGGCAGAGAGATTGGATCAGGTGAAGCGATTTGGTTTGCAACCGGAAGTTTAGATGTCAAATTCCTCAGACCGGTTCCCATAGACGATGACGTTCAACTTATCGCTTCTATCATTGAAGCGAAAGACAACAAAATAGAGCTCCAATGCGAGCTGTTTTCTGGAAACACACTTTGCTGTCAAAGTCGAGTTGTAGCCGTCAAAGTGCCTAATGAGTGGTTTGAAGGCCGATAAACACAACTAAAAAAGCCAGCGACTCGCGTCACTGGCTTTGCGTAAACCATTCAACTTATAATGTCGAACCAGTCATTAGAACTTGTAACCGCCACCAATCATAAATACCCACGGGTCAATTTGTACGTCTGTTGAGAACTCCGTAGAGCCAGCTTTGTACGTCGCTGTTGTATCGATATCGGCATACCAAACAGAAGCATTCAGGAACCAGTCTTCGTTAAGCATGTAGTCCACACCAAGGTTTGCAGCTAGGCCCCAAGAGTCATCTAAGGAAAGATCGCTCAAACCCGCACCAGTCCCCGTACCATTTAGCTCTTCGTCAAAGAAAACTGTGTAATTGATACCTGCACCAACATACGGACGAATCTCACTACTCGCGTCACCAAAGTAATACTGAACCATAAAGGTTGGCGGCAGATGCTTTGTCTCAGCAATGTCACCTAAGTTACCAAAGTTAGTTGAAATTTTGTGTGAGAAAGGGGTCGCAGCAAGTACTTCTAGACTGATGTTGTCAGTCAGCATATAACCAAAAGTCAGGCCAAGCTGAGTGTTGGAATCTACACCGAACTCAGAACCTGCGTTATTTAGTACATCACCGCTGCTGTCATTTGGTGCTACGGTTGCGATACCCGCACGGACAATAAAATCACCTTCTTGGTGAGCTAGAACATTACCGGAAACAAGGGCAGCAACGACTGCCAAACCACATACTGTTTTTTTCATTGTTGATTTCCTTACGTAGGGCTTTCTTTTAATTAATGATTGAGGGAATCTTATTTATTGTGGCGTGCAAGTTAACACACAAAGACCTTACTCTTTTGATGGAAATCAATTTGTGAATTTTATTGATTAGCGATTTACATTTGTTTCGACTTGATCACCTTTTCAATGCAAAACAATGACATTTATGTAATGCAGCCTTTGCGTGTGTCACAGACAAAAAAAGCTCCCGAAGGAGCTTTTTGTTTAGATATGTTTGCGGTTAGCCTGTGGTTTCAGGTTCACTTTGTTTGGCAAGTTGAATTTCTTGTTGTCGCAGCATCGCGTCAAGTTCATCTCGACGTACCTTAAATGCGGTCATTTCACTTTTCGGAACTGAGCTCGCCATTGGTATATTAGCCGTCATGGCATTAACAGGCCTGCCACGGTCAATCAATTCATAGTGAATATGAGGACCAGTCACACGGCCAGTCGCACCAGACAAACCAATTCTTTCACCACGTGATACTTTCTGCCCTTTTCGAACGAGGATTTTACTCAGGTGCAGATAACGCGTTTTGTAGCGGCTACCGTGCTGGATCACAACATAGTTACCCGCATATGGGTGTTTGCGGGTCATGACAACCACACCGTCACCAGTTGACACAATCGGCGTACCTGTTGGCGCAGCCCAGTCAGTACCATTGTGCGGAGCAATTCGCCCAGTGACTGGGTGTTTCCGCGTTGGGTTAAAGTTAGAACTTAGTCGGTAATTTGCGTTGAGCGGTTTACGTTGGAATGCGCGTTGCAGGCTATTACCATTCTTATCGTAGTACTGCCCATCAGAGTGAAGGTAAGCCGTCACTTCTTTACCGCGATTATAGATTTTCACCGCTTGAAGCTCTTTGTTACCCGTTAGTTGCTCGCCAACATGTTGCTTCGACAAGACCACTTCAAACACATCCCCAGCACGGAGATCGCGGGCAAAGTTAAGCTTGTCTTTGAGCAGCGATACGATCTGTTCGTTCTCACTACTTCCTAACCCCAATCGGTGCAGAGATTGAGAGAAGCTACCTGCGATTTCCCCAACTAGCGCTTGTTCTTTCCAAGTGCCAGGAATCTTCACATCCTCAAAGGTATAACTGCCATCATCGTGACGATTATAAACAGCGCGTTCCACAATGCTGAACTCAAGCTCCATTTTCGCTAAGTTCTTAGTTTCAGCATCTCGCCAAAATCTTAGAGTATTTCCAGGTTTTAAAGTATCCAGCGCAAGATAGTTAAGATCTGTTTCCATAATCTTCATCAGCTCGCTATAACCAAAGCCCAGCTGGCTGAAAATGGAACTCAGATTGTCGCCTTTCTGAATCACGTACTCATAGTTTGGCATGTCATGAATGACTTCAACATCAGTAAGCAAGTCATTCACAATGCTGGATTCAGGAAGCGAAAGATCAATAGTGCGCTGATACTGGTTGCTTTTGTTTGTTGCAGATAAAACCAATGCGGCAACAACAGGAAGGCTCAAAAGCATCATTTTTCTCGACTTGGAGAGCTCTCGAAAGCGAGATGTCAATCTTTTGGATTGCACAGTTTGACCTTATTGCTTGAATTTCAGAAAGGCCTAAGGGTACGAATTTATGCCTAGCTTGTCACCTATGGAATGTCAGGTTTGGATCAAAAAAGGCGCAAACGCGCCTTTATAAATATGACTTATGGTTGATAGTAATCACCCACTTTCACATGCATTCAGATTACTGATAAGTGGAAACTAAGCCATTATCTGAGCCGAAACCATTTGGCTGATATTGGTCAGCATTCGGATCGTTTATCCACTTTTCATTATCAACCAAATAACGAAATTCAAATTCGCTGTCTTTCGGCAGACGCGTTTTAAACTTGTAGGATTTACTCTTAGCTACCTTCTTCATTTCGGTTGGTTGCCAATCCAGAAAATCCGCTACGATAGCCACTGACTGTCCAACTTGTTCCGCAGCAAGTTCGAACGTTACTTCTACTTCATCTTTAGTTTTAAAGAATCGCTTATTGATCATGTTTAACTCCATTAACGACAAAAACAAATCCATCTCATAACTTGTCAGGCCAAATAATAAGCAATCCGTACCCCATGCACAATACCGTATTGAACACTGATTATTCGACACGTTCCAGGCTATCCTGCCCAGTCAACTCGAAAAGTATAGTCGTTGAAATGGTAGGCTCTTGTGACATGGGTTGATCAGCATCACGTTGTTTAATACTCACGCTAATATTGTGCTGCTGTTTTTCTAGTGCATCGACGACGATCCGGTCCCCCAGAAATTGAGCTTCTTTCGAAATCATGCGTTTTCTAAAATCATCATAGTGAAACGTGGCTAGATAGTAGAACACGCCGGAGCCCTGATTTGAGACAGTCATAATCGAGGCAAACATCGTGGGGGTAATCTGAAGCAACTTGCTTGTATCAACAGTGACGACGCCACGCTCTTCACCATCTTCATACGTGCCACTTGCCAGACCTTTCGTTGGGTTTAGCTCTTCCATAAACGTATAAGCCTGACTTTCGGGCACTTTCACCGTCCAAGGGTTTGTAGTCGAAAGACCAAAAACAGACTGCATAACCGCATCACTGCTTGCAGCTTGATTAGGAAACTTTGCCATGATCTCTTCATCAGAAAGACTGAATCGGTACAGGCCAGCGATCGTGACTACTATTAATAAGAGGATCGGAATCAAAAGAATCAGAGGAATTGGTAAAAGGCGCTTTTTCATCTTGTAGTATGTCTTATCAGATACATGAACATAGTGACGTCATGTTAGCAGCAAGGACAAGGAGATAAAATGGAACACGAGCAGAAAATACGTATGGCTGATTGCAGTTGTGGGCAGGTCAATCTGGTTTGTCGTGGTGAACCAGTCAGAACGTCAGTCTGTCACTGCTTTGAATGTCAAAAGAGAACCGGGAGCGTTTTCGGAGTCCAGGCTAGATTTAATCAAGAGCAAGTTTCTTTCAGCGGTGATCTTGTCGAATACACTCGTATCAGTGATTCAGGTAATGAAGTCACCTACTCTTTTTGCCCTAGGTGCAGCACGACAATGTCACTCAAACTCAGTGCCGCCCGAGATTTCATTGTCATACCTGTCGGTATTTTCCAAGAGCAGGACTTTCAGACCCCAAGTTTCTCTGTTTACGAAGAAAGGCAACACGGCTGGGTCAAATTTGACTGCCAGATGGAACATCACCATTAACAGAATGAGATATTGATTCACAAACCTTCTCTTAATTTAGGCTGTACTCTGTATTCAGCTCTCACAGTGACGGACAATGACATGAAGTTTGTGGTTTTACTTTCAGGATTGATGTTTCTTTCCACAGCACACTCCACCGAAACGGAAAAAGCGTATGAATGGGTGACCGATCTCGACTTGATGTTTCAGTTGGATGATACTCCCGATACCGTTGAAACATTCAACGATCAGGGCATGGAGTTTACTCACTACTTTTACAGTAGCCTGAACCATTCTTTTCTAGTCAACATTGAAACCGGTGAAGTGTGCCACGCCTATATCGGACCAGAAAGAAAAAGCTGTTTTCCATGCGGTGAAAATGAAGTCAGTTACGTCTGTCCGTAGCAGATAGCGATTTTCCTCAAACCTTTTCGTTCTTCAAACAAAGAGACCATTCTATGCAGATCACTCTGGTTCAGAACAAGGTGTTTTATAAAGACAAAGCACGCAATCTTGACCATATTTCCTCATTAGTCGCTAACCAAAAAGAGGTTGGTGAAATTCTGCTTCTTCCTGAGCTTTCAACGACAGGTTACATTTTTAACACCACAGAAGAAATTCATGCGCTTTGTGAGGACTTTTCTGACAGCGAAACGATAGCCACACTGCAGAATCTGGCTAAGCGGCACAATACCTTGGTTGTTGCGGGGCTGGCGGAAAAGCACGGCGATAAGTTTTATAACAGTGTGGCTGTAGTAGATGAACATGGGCTAAAAACTCGCTTTCGCAAGGTCAGCCAAACCAATATCGATAAGCGTTACTTCTCACGAGGTGACCAGCTAACCTGTTTCGAACACAAGGGAGTGAAGTTTGGTATCGCTATTTGCTTTGATCTCTGGTTTCCAGAAATCACTCGCGAATATGCCAAGCAAGGTATTGATGTACTGCTGCATCCAGCGAACTTTGGTGGCGAATACAGCTTGCATGTCGCGAGAGCAAAAGCACTCGAAAATGGTTACTACATAGTGACCTGCAATCGTGTGGGCGAAGATGTGACTGAAGAGTTGGTTGGAGAATATCGTGGCGACAGCCGGATTTGCACACCTAATGGGGAGTTGATTGCCCCTTTCCACCAAGAAGAAGCCATCTATACTCTCGGCATTGAATGCCCGTTGCCGACACCACGCAAAGTACTCGGTGTAGAACTGCTTCCTGAAATGGCCTCAGTGAGTGACGTGCTGAGCTAAAAAAGAGCCAGCGTAGTCGCTGGCTCATGTCGTATTCAAAAGCAAACCTGTCTATAGCGCATGATCCAGTTGGTATTTACCGATCATTTCCCCTTCGTTATTTAGGAAACGCTGGTAGGAGAAAGGTGAAATATCAACACAAGTCGGTAAACTTCTCACCAACTCATCGAGAATTCGACCCGTAATCGCTGAGGTCAGCATACCGGTACGGAAATGGCCGCATGCATTGAGGTAACCTTCTACACCCGGAACCGGACCAAGAATCGGTAACTCATCTGGTGAGCCAGGACGCAACCCCGCCCAACAGCGCTTGATGTTCATGTCCTTGAGTGCAGGAATGGATTTCATCGCCCCCTGACCTAACTGCTTGATGTACTTAATATCATTGCTGGTATCAAATCCACGTTCTTCGGTCGTAGAACCAATCAAGATCTCACCGTTGTCTTTCTGCGCGATGTAACAATCACTGGTCGTCAAACAGCCGTTAAGTAACTTCGGTAGCTTCTCTGTGATGATCACCTGCCCTTTAACCGGGAAGACTGGCAGCTTATAACCTGTTGCCCATTGGCTGATAGTTTCTGCCCAAGCACCTGCAGCATTGACCATCATTTTACAAGGTAAAACACCCTGTTCTGTTTTCACTGCTGTAACGCGATTACCCTGCCTCTCAACTCCTGTCACTTTAGTATTGAGATAAAGTTCAACCCCGTTCTGGCGCGCGGCTTCCAAATACGCTTCATTGAGGCGATACGGATTAATTTGATGGTCACAATCAAACTCCATCGCGCCAATGGCGTCTTTGGATACGTTAGGCTCTTCAGCATGCAATTCTTCTTGAGAAACCCAACGAACATGGTTGTGACGATTAGGCACCGCTGCTGCGATTTGTTCAGCGTACATACGGTCATATTTATCGAACATCACAAACTTCAGGCCAGTGCGTTCAAATTTGAAGTCGACGCCGTGGTTTTCAACCAGCTCTTCATATAATGCCGGATACATCGCATTCGACATCATCGCCATATCAAAAAATGGTTCTGGCATAATATGCGGGTTCATTTCCGGTGCTTCATTTGCTCCTGACTCCTGCATTTGCTTCGATAATGTTTTAAATAGAATGACGCCACAGCCAAGCCCAGTCGATTCACCCATTGCCCATAGTCCACCAGCAGATGCACGAGACGCATTTCCCGGATATTTAAAATCAACAACAGCAATCTTGAGATCTTTCTGACGGCTCAGGAAGTACGCAATGGACGCACCTATAACACCACCACCACAAATGACTACATCATACGCTTTCATTACTCTTCCTCCAGCGCTGCAAATGGGATTGGATCGAGTGGGAATCTAGGGCGAACTAGGCCTTGTTCCTGACTGAATCCTTCTTTCTTCAATCGGTCGTAACAATAGTGGGCACAGGTTTTGCCCTGACAATCCCCCATTGTCACGCGGGTGCGCATTTTTAAGGTCACAATGTCTCGGCAACCTTGAGCTATCGCTTCATCTATCGCTTTTTTCTTCACCTGTTCACAGCGACAAATCACGGTATCCTCCTCTGGTAGAGAGAGCAGGCCGAGTTCGCGGAAGCCCGCATTATCAAAGGCCTGACGGAAACGATAGAGACGTGACAACTTACGCCGCATTGCAGCAATGTACTGCTCTGCGTCTGCACTACCCAGTTTGCCAAGTTCACAAGCAATAGCTTTTGCGGCGATCTTACCTTCCAGCATGGCAGCATCGGCACCCGCAATTTTAGCGCTGTCACCTGCACAGAAAATGTTCTCCTGACTGCTTCGCTGCCATTTATCGACAGCAGGGATTGCCCCACTCATGTGGTCATATTCAATATCGAGGCCGATAAGCTGAGCGAGTTGCGAGCGAGCCGCAAAGCCATAGCCCACCCCTAGCGTATCCACAACATGAGTCACAGCTTGAGAGTGATCTGGGAACCAGTTGTCATCGTAAGGCGCAACGGTTACTTCATTGAGCTGGCGGACACCTTCTGCTTTCACCAATCCCCATCCATAGTGGAGCGGGATATTATGTTGCTTGAGGTACCACATCATCGATAGCCCATCCAACGCTTGTTGAGGGCGGTTGAGCATCGCCAGCGTTTCTTTGGCTACCGACGAAAACTTCGCAGCTTCATAAATAGCTTCGACCTGACAACCCGCTTTATGTAGTTGGCAAGCGACCAGAACTAACAGCGGGCCACTCCCTGTAATCACGACTTTGTTACCCGGTCTGACTAGCCCACTTTTGAGCTGAAGCTGTATCGCACCTAAAAGCATCACACCCGGAAGCTGCCATCCCGGAAAAGGGATGCTTCGTTCCTGACACCCTGTCGCCAATAGCAAATGGTCATACTCGATATTAGACAGTTCGTGGTCATGGGTAACCAATAGATTGTTGTCACCCAAAGGCCCTAGGACTCGTGTCTGAGTTCGCAAGTCAATGAAAGACGCATTGCTTTGATAGTCCTCTTGAAGCTTGTCCATCGCAGTGGTCAGCTTTTCGTCCAGATGGGGCATGTCCGCCGTTTTTCGCCATGGTCCTCGATAAATAACACCACCAGCTTTAGGTGCTTCATCAATCACAGTGGAATGAATACCAAAGCGTGCAAGTTCAGTTGCTGCCGACATACCTGCCGGTCCACCACCTACAATCACGACTTTCTTAGTCATATCTCACCCCCTTGCTCTAGTACCAAGTTTCGGCTGGTCTCAACCTCCATATCTGGCTTGACGATAGTCTGACAGGCTCTCTGCTTGTGGCGACCATCAATGTGCAACAAACAACAGTGACATACCCCCATCCCGCAGTATGGGCCGGATTCAGCACCGTAGTCATTTGTCATCAACTGACGAATATTTGAAGCCAACAAAGCGCTTAGCACACTTTCACCTTCAACCGCCGGAATGGGTTTTCCGTCAACATTTATGGTGAAGGGCTTATCGAGCACCTTAGTAATATCTTGGTTTCTTTTTGTAATAGAATTCATATACCTCTCCAATGCAACAAAGCGCATACGCATCATACCCATAAAAAAAGTAAGGGAAATGATCAAAAAAGACGCATTTTCAATTTAAAAAGAACCATCACAATTATTAAGGGAAATACTTGTGCTACTACTCAGTATCTCATCAGACCACTGCAAAAATATGGAAGTTCAGAACGAAAGTTGGTTCAAGGAAGAACAGAAATATATGTAATATTTATTAAATGGTATGGTTTTATTGGATTAGAAAAATTAATTTAGATGACATAAACAAAATTCTGGCTTTCGAATTCTTCAAGCTCGAACAACCGATCTAGCATCTCCTGATTAAGCCTGCTCCCTCTCTTAATTAAGACTTTGCCGTTTGGCAGGGAGACATCACGCTTTATTTCAATCCCTGGTTTTAGATCGCCAATACTGACGCAATATTCAAGTGCACTTGTATTATTTCTGCGCTTATCTTCTAGAATATGAAAATAAGTATTCAGAATGAGCGGATCATAATGACTCTTAGATTTTTCTTTCATTAAACTTTCAGCAACCGCAGGCAAACGAAGCTTTGTTCTATCAACGTGATTGACCGTTAGATAATCGTAATCCTTCACCACTCTTATAATTCTCGACAATACAGGGATTTGCTCTCCTTTTAATCCTTCAGGAAACCCTGTTCCATCCATATTTTCATCCTGATATTGGATTCCCGCGAGAAGTGGTTGGAATGACGCATTATGCAGAAGTAAATCAGCGGCTTTATGACCTGAGCCACACGGGCCAATGTGATGGGCTGTGTACGCTGAAGATAACTGCTGTTTAGACTGACAAGAGACCATGCCAATAAGATGGAGCAGAGCCGCTTGATAAGCTTGATCATTTGATACTTCAGATGACGTTATATGCCCTGCAAGCTCCTTGACGTGTTCAGCGATTCTCAGCAAATCTTGCTTTTCAACATGAACACTTTCAGAGATCACGTTCACCAACAAACTCAACGTATTATTCATCAGTTCTTTGTGTCTATGGCTCGCACTTTTGTACTTTAGATCGAGTTGTTTAATATGTTTATTCTTCTCCTCTATCTGCCCTTGCAAGCTTTCATTATCTCGGAGAAGCTTAGCGTTGATGGCTTCCTGATGTTTCGCATATTTTTCTATGCCTCCCGTCATTTCAAACTGGGACTTGAGCCGAAGCAGCGTTTTCTTTACTTCTTCGTTTTCCCATGGTTTAGGTAATACATAGCTAACATCCCCTTCGTTGATAAACGCTGTTAAATCATTCTGTTCCGCATTACTTGAAAGTGCGACACGTATAGCCCCAGGTTGGACGTACCTAGCCTCATAAAAGAATTTGGAACTACTCATGGACGGCATATTGGAATCCGCAATAACGATGGAGACTTCGTAGTCATTGAGATATGTCAGGGCCGAAATCGGGTCATTAAATGTCACAACACTGAAGTCTTTCCTTAGCAGTCGTGACAGTGCACGAGTGATTTGAACTTCACTATCTACGATAATGAGTTTTACTGCGGTGTCTCCATCCATAAGAGCTCCCTGCCACTAGTGATGGTTTGATATAGGTAAGCGCACAGTGAATTTGGTGCCTTTACCGACTTTACTCACTACATCGATTTTGCCTCCATGATTATTCACCACCCCATGGCAAATAGATAACCCTAGCCCTGTGTTGCTCATGTCCATGCGAGTGGTGAAAAAGGGATCAAAGATTTGAGACAGATTTTCTTCAGCAATACCGATCCCACTATCCACAATATGAACGACTACGTCTTTGTCACAAAGGCTCGTCATCACTTTGATTACACCGAGTTCACGGCCAATTGCCTGTAACGAATTCTGCAGTAAATTAACAAAGAGCTGCTCAAGTTGATGTGCACTACATGAAACTAAAGCATTTTCAGCATCGTAAGACTCAATAATCCGACAGTTCGACTCAATACGTTCTGAGAGGCTTTCAATTGATGATGACAAAATGACGTTAATATCTCTTAAATCGAATTGCTCATCACTGTAATCTGAAAACGTCTTGATATTAGAAAGTATGCTGTCAATTTTCAAAGCCCCTTCCGACGTTGCCTTGATAAGCTCATCGCTGTCTTCGAAGACAAAGTCGAGATCTTCTTCTTCACAAATTCGATCAATTCGGCTCAACACTTCCTTCGCAACAACAGGATGTGCCGACGCAACCGCAGCAAAGGTTTTGTACTCTGTCACTAAGACTTTGAAAAAGCGATTGTAGTCTTTAAGCGTATTAATGTTGCTCAAGACATAGCTGATAGGTTCATTGATTTCTCTGAGAAGCCCAGAGCTTACCTGACCGAGATTCGACAGCTTCTCATCTCTCTCTAGCCTAGCTTCCATATCCTTGATACGTTGGTTCGACTCAACAAGAGAATGATGCTTTTTTGTGACCTTAACTAATGCTTCTTCGAAGCGTGACAACACCCGATTGTATTGACGGGCAATCATTCCAATCTCAGATGTCGGATCGTAATCGACTCGCTGTGTAAAATCACCGCTCGCCTCCTGATGCTGCATTACAGCGACGAGATCATAGAGATCACTGCCCGCTTCATGAGAAGAGATATTAAGACCGATAACCTCTTCTTCCTGCTTCACTCGCAAAGAAATTACTTTGTTAAGCAGGTAGAAACTCAAATAGCTGATAGGAAAGACGAATGCACTGGTCGCGCTAATACCGAATATCTGAATCAGTAACTGGCTGGTTCTATCTTCTGCTATCAGTAGTCCAGAAAATGCGTCTTGAGGTGCGAATAAAGCGACAGCCAAGGCCCCCCAGATACCATTTGCCAAATGAACAGGGATTGCTCCAACTGCATCATCAATTTTCTTTCGAATTAACAAGTGGTTGGTCAAGGTATAAATCAGCGCAGCAACCATACCTATCACAACCGCACTAGGTGCATTGACTAAGTTACAGTTCGCAGTAATTGCTACCAGCCCCGAAAGAATACCGTTGCAGAAATGAGGAACATGCACTCGCTTAATCAAGTGGAGTGAGACCAATGCGGACGTTAATCCACCCATCGCACCAGCGAGTATGGTATTGAGGATTATATTGAAAGTATTCGAACTGAATGCAAGCGAGCTGCCCGCGTTGAATCCCAACCATCCAATCCATAGGAATACGACACCTGCGACCGTCTGTACCAAACTGCTGTGATTAAAGGCCTGCCCGTCTTTGAAACGGTTCAACCTTGGTCCAATCACAATCACTGCGGCTAACGCCGCCCAGCCGCCCACCGCATGCACCGTTGTCGAACCAGCAAAATCGACAAAGCCGTATTGCGATAACCAACCTTGTTCCGCCCACACCCAGTGACCCACAGCAGGGTAAATAAAGGCAGCAACCAGAACAGAAATCGCAATATAGCCCTTGAGGCTACCTCGCTCTGCGATAGCACCGGAAATAATCGTAACCGATGTGGCACAAAACACCATTTGATAAAAGAAAAATGCACCCTCATCAATAGCATCAAATTTCGGGATCATGAACTGATTAGTGCCTGCTAGTCCTTGCCAAGATTCACCAAACATAATGCCGTAACCAACCAGCCAATACAGTCCCAGAACCACAGCTAAGTCGATTAAATTCTTAGCCGCTACATTGACCGTATTTTTTCGTCGTACAGTGCCAGCTTCAAGCAGCAAGAAGCCGACCTGCATCAGCAGGACCAGCAACGTACACAAAAATACGAACAATGAATTCATAACACCTATATGTTTTCAGCGCCTTATTAAGCAACTTAACTTACATCCATGTAATTGCATATGAGTATAAATATAGATCCAAATTCAACAGATTGGTTTACGGCGAAGCAGCCTTCGCACGATTCGAAAAGCGCAAATGGTGACTTAAGCGTTCGTTACCTATACTCAACATGGGCCCCAGGCACATGGAGGTTTGTATGAGTATTGCAACACGATTAGACCAATATCTAAGCGAACACGATATCCCGTTCCAGACAGTCAGGCATAGCCACAGCCAAAGCTCACTTCAGAGCGGCGTTGCTGCGGGTATACCTTTAGTGTGTCTGGCAAAGGGCATCGTTCTGGAAGATCACGATGGTCATCACATGATGGCTGTTTTACCCGCCAACAATAAGATCAGCTTGTCTCGGCTAAATGACGAGCTAAATGCCAATTTCCACCTTGTTAAAGAGCGACAGATTTATGAGATGTTCGACGATTGTGAGAATGGTGCCATACCACCTGTTGGTAGCGCCTACCATATGTCGACCACTTATGATGAAGTGTTGACTCGCCAGAACTACGTCTACTTTGAAGCAGGCGATCATGAAACCTTGATCAAACTCGATCAGGAATCTTTTCGCCAATTAATGGGCCAGAGCAAAATGATGAGATTCAGTAGCCAGATCTTCCATTAACTTGCTTTAAACCGAAATCCGGTGACGATTCATCATCAAAAGAAGTCCACCAATTGGTGGACTTCTTTACCTTACTATTGCTTCTGATCCTGAGTGTTCTCAGGGCTAAAGCTAGCCACAATATCTACTTCATCAAAGTTGCGGTAACCACGAATCATAATGTTGAACTCACCCGCTGGTTTGTTAAACACGCACTGTTCGTTGCTGCCATTCTGGAACGGACGACAGTCATATTCTGTTTTCGAAACCGGACCTTCATAGGTCACGTATAGATCCGCATCGCCACTGCGTGGGCCTGTAATGGAAATCGTTACTTCGCCCGGCTCTGTAGTGCGGAAAACAAAGAACTGTTCATCGAAATAACCGGATGTCAGGTTCTCCACTGGTGTACCGTTTTCCAGCTCCTTCACTGGCGACTCTGCGTCATCCAAACTGGTTTCCACCAAGTATGCGATGGCTAACTTAGCAAATTTAGTCGCATGGCTTGCGGTTGGGTCGGAGTTCTCCAACGTGTCGTGCTCAGTGTGGATATGCGGGTTGTAATCATTGAACATGGTTTCAAACGGCATTGCTGACGGGTAACCAGCGTTATGCCATGAAGCGTGGTCAGAACAGGCGTAGCCACAGCGGTCAAAATCATAAGTAATTTCACTCGCGTAGGTATCAATCAACTCGCTGAGAAATTCCGTTAAATTCGCGTCTGTGTAATCGTTGATGAAAGTAATATCATGAGCCGAACCGTTGTAGTTGGTCATATCCAGTTGCAAAGCAGAGACAACATCCGCCTGCTCGCCTTTCAGCGTTTGAGCGATGTCCTGAGAACCTCGCAAGCCCACTTCTTCTGCAGCATAGCCGTAGAACTTGATGGTGCGATCTGGCTGGATACCGCTAGCAATCATAAGACGCAATGCTTCTGTCACGGTTGCAATACCCGAAGCGTCATCATCGGCTCCCGGAGATATTGTACCTTCGGTTGTCCATGACCCAACTGTTGAATCTAGGTGACCACCCACCACAACGATCTCGTCTGGATGCTTGGCACCGACTAAAGTTACTTCAACCGATTTCTGTGGGTAATCACTGTGTGAGATTTGCTGAGCTGAGGCATACGGTACATCCTTAATCTCTTCTTGCCAGCGCTCTAGCAACCAGTCCGAAGCAGCAATACCCGTAGAAGTGGTATAAAAACGGTTAGTAAAGCTGGTTAGGTTTTCAATGGTAGTAACCATGTTGTTTGGCTCAACCTGCGCAATCAACGACTCGACCGTATCGTGGTGGCTGATCACCGGCTTCTCAAACGTACTCATCGACAGTGGCATACCCGCCGCTTTCATTGCGCTTGCCTTGTCCTCATGCACCATGTAACCACCACAACGGTGTTTCGCTTCATGCATATGACTGGAGAGTGCCGCCAGCTGCTTCTCATTGATTTTGGCAACCACAGCATTTGGATTTGCTGCAAAGCCGCTAAATACCGCTGCACCATGCTGGGTGATCAAATGCTGAGCATCAGCATCCGTGGTAATCCATACTTCCCCATCTTTCAATACGTTGGCATCTGATGCTGCAAAGGCAGAAGCGCTCCCAAATAGAGCTAAAGCTAATAATGTCTTTTTCATAGCAGAACTGAGTTCCTTGTAAATTCGATACAAAGCAGGGCTCCATTCGGAGCCCTGTCGTTTTTAGAATGGATTAGTTGGCTTTGATGAAGCGGTAGCGCTTCGTTTCAGAACAAACGTCACCTGAGGTACATACTTGGTACTCAACATCAATCGTGCCGTTGTGACGGAACTTATCGACGTAAGAAGTAAATTCAGTTGCACCCACCACTTTGCCGTTACGTTTCACAACAAAGTAGTCGTCTGTTAGGTATTCCCAAGCCAGCTTAACGCGTGCTTTACCGTTAGGCTGTTTGTTACCAAATTTCAGCTTAAGTGGGAATGCGTCTGTTGCCGTATCTTCAATTGTGATGGTCTTGTTGGTAGTCGTTGCAGCACCTGCATTATCCGTTACCGTCAGAGTCACAACGTAATCACCAGCTGCCGCGTAAGTGTGGCTAACCACTGCACCTGACTGAGAGTTACCGTCACCAAGGTTCCACTGGTAAGAAACAATGTCCCCATCGCTATCACTACTTGTACTGGTTAGGTCAACTTTCTTGCCTGTGACAACGTGATCGAATGAAGCGACTGGTGGAACGTTAGTGCTACCAGAATCAAACGATGCTTTTAGGTTTGCATCAGCATATTCTGAGTAACCGAATACGTTGACGGTGTAACGACCAGCCGTTGGGTTTTCGATGACACAAACTTCATCAGTCACCGACTCACTCTTACAGATGTTTTCCTGCGAGCTTGGCGCATAGTCAAGGCCAACATAGATGTCTGGGTCACCAGTTGAAACACCAAGTTCGACTGTTAGCTTATCTTTACCTTCAGGCACTTCGATGTCGAAGTAGGTCTTCGAACCTGTACCGCCGGCAACAGTAACGGCTTGGCCATTTTCTAGACGCTGATACTCTGGTTCTGGCGGTAGCGGTGGCTCTGCACATGGCTCAACACCCACAACGCCAAACGCTGCTACGACGTCTTCAGAGTTATAACCTAGGTCATCTGCTGCGTTTTTCACGCCACATGCACCTTGCCAGAAGTCACTGTCTTCTGCCCAGTAGATCTGGTTAGCCAGAACAAACAGTTCGAACGCCTTCTTAGTATCCCAACCCTGAGTGGTAGCGATGTGATAGAAAGCTTTATTGAATACACCAGAACTGTAGTGAACATTCAGCCCATCGTAGTAATCAGAAGCGTGGTTGATAGAAGAACCGTCACGTGAAGGATCGTCCATGTAGCGCAGTGCGCCGTCTGCTTTGAAGATGTCACGACCGACCATCCAGTCGTTGGTCCCTTTCATGTAGTATTCAGCAGCTTCACCAGCGATATCTGAGAAGGCTTCATTCATACCACCAGATTGATTCGCGTAGATAAGACCTGAGTTTTGCTCAGTGAAACCATGGCTGACTTCGTGCGCAGACACATCCAGACTCACCAATGGGTAGAAGTAACTTTCACCGTCACCGAAGGTCATCGCCTGACCATCCCAGAAGGCGTTTTCGTAGCCGTTGCCGTAGTGAACACGCATCATCAGTTTGAATGTCAGCGGCGCTGTATCAAACCAATCTTTGTACATGTCGAATACAACGTTACCGAAGTAATGCGCATCGTTCAGTGGAGAATAAGCACCGTTAATTTCTTTGTGCTCGTTGCGCGGACATTCGTAGGAATAAGGCGTTGTACCTGATGTTGCACCGTTTAGATCCACAGTCACAACGTTATCGGATTCCATTACACACTCAGTGCCGTTTTCCGTCACATCAAGATAGTGGTAATCGGTACCGTATTCGTATTGACCCGTTTTCTCGTTACCACCAGGGCCAGTACCGATTTGAGCATGGGCAATACCTTCCCAACGGTCGATGATTTCACCGCTGTGTGCATCCAGCATAGTAAACGGACGCGATGGGTGTGCTTTACCTTCAATCAGATAAGAGATTACGTAAATCAGACGAGTTTTATCACCGTCTTGATATACATAAAGATCGTCTTTTGCGTTCGCTAAAGATGGGCTCGCAGCAACACCAGCTTTAAGATCTTTGCTCGCTAACTCTAGTGCTTGTGCGCGGTTTAAAGAAGGTTTTACGAACTTACGATCAACGCCGGCCATCTTAACGTATTTGCCCTGAACAGCTTTTAGGGCGCCGCCTTTGGCACTTTGCGTTGCGTTTAGGTAGTGGCCCCAAACAGGCACTCCCCAGATGTTTTGCTGGACTTTAACTTTGTAGATGCCGCGCTTCTTCAGATTCACTTCTTTTACCATTTTGAAGCTGGAAGCATTGTCGACACCAAGCTGAGAATTCAGCCCAGAAAATGATGTAAAGTTGATTGGTTTGCTTAAATAAACTGACTCACCGGCATGTGCAGATAGTGACATCGCACTCGCCACGGCTACTGCCAAAAAACGCTTGGCTATTTTCATTATGATTCTCCTTATCGTGGCATTTTATAAATGCCGGGGAGAAACATATCATTAACAATTAGAATTAATACTCACTATTCTTAATAATTATTTAATAAACCAAACAAGCGCACAATATGATTAGCATTTATTTTATCAATCATAAAATAAATTAATTAAATTCAACCTTAAAACAAATAGTGTTAAATATATAGATTACAACATCACGATAAGAATAATGGTTATTTGTATAATACAAATAACCATTATAGATAGAATTATCTAATTCCAATTCAATCAATAAAATCAGTAAATTATTGAATGCAGTAAGAGATTAAACGACAAACCATCATAAAGGGATAATCATTTGAATATTAATATCATTAAAAATAAATGAGTGAAATAATATTTATAATCACGTAAATAGCATACTGCATTCAAAATATAAACCACACAACAATGATGATTATTGAATAAATCGAACTCGGCTGAATAATAATATTAGTGCGACCAAGAGCTGAAGTATAAAGCATGAAACGAACACCGCTTGCTCACCAAAGCTAGCAACCATATACCCTGACGCTGCTAAACCAAACGGCATGAGTAACTTAAACAGCGAACCCGTAATTCCCGTCAGCCTACCGAGGCATTGCTCATCGAACGCTTCCTGACGGTAACTCCAGATACAGATCGAGCTGTATAAGCCAATTGCAGAGATCCACAAGAAGGCAAAGACCAGACTCCACACTCCAGGAAGCGCCAGAGGAATAAGGAAACCAAACGCTTCCAACGCAATTGAGGCAATCAATAACTGGCCTAAACCAAACTTGGTACGTATTTTATCTGCGGTAAATGAACCCAATAAGCCACCCACACCCGAAGCGGCAATCAAGTAGCTCACTTCAACTGAATTCAGACTGAGAGTGGATTTCGCATAGAAGATCGACTGAATCCAGAATATTGCACCTGTAGTGTTAATCACCATCACGGCCAAGGTGATGTACCACATATTGGTTTCAGCACGCAGTATCGCCCACCCTTCCGCCAATGCTTTTAGCACGGGGGGATGCGATTTCGGCTCTGGTTTCACTAAAGCTAACTTTTCCAGTTGCCAATAGGCCAGCACCAGCATCGCCGCCACTCCAAGAAATACATTATGAATCGCTGACAAGAGCATCAACGCACCAGAAAGTACCGGCCCAACCGTTTCCATAAAACTACTCAGCGAACTCATGCGCGCAATAGCAGTATTTTGCAGTTCATGAGGAATACCGTTTTTCATCATCGCCATGCGTGCATTGTGATAACCGTAATTACACGCCATCATGAAAAACGCCGACGGAAAAAGAACCCAGAGCGGGTTATCCAACCATTCCACCGCAAAATAACAACTCAATACCATCAGCAACTGGCCTAACAACATCATTTGAGACCAGCGCTTTTTGTCGACTCTATCGACCCATACACCAATAAACAGCGCCAGCAATAAATTAGGTAGGAATTCAACTGCTCGCATCCAGCCCATCATCTGAGATGACTGAGTCAATTCATACACCAACAAAGGCAATGCCAAATTATAAATCTGGGCACTAAACGCCACGAACAATGCGCTGGAAAAGAGCACCACAAACGATCTATTTTTCCACACTGAATTTTGAGGGTGAGATAACGTCTCCATCGAATAATCCTTTCTTCCTGATAAGAATCCACTATTATCCGAATCAAAAGATGAAGAAAAATAGAAATAAGAAAAAGGAATTTCACCTTTATGCGTTACTGGAAATCCCTCGCGTTCTGCCGTGATAATCTGCAGTTTGAGCAGTGGCGGCCAATGTCCTTGGACAATTTCAGCCAATCACTGGACTGCACAAGACGCAATGCCCAATTGCTCATTAAGCGATTGATTAAAGAACGCTTCCTGGAGTGGCAGCCGGGGGTAGGCCGAGGTAATTTACCCAATGCAAAGCTATTGAAGTGCCCAAACGAACGATTGGAGCAACAAGCTTTTCGTCTATTAGAAGAAGGAAAAGTCGCGCAGGCTCTATTGCTGGTCAAGGATTCACATCGTGATAATTTTTTGGAAAACTATCTCGCTCAGTTTCAGCCGAAAGATGCGTCAAAACATATACTAAAGATCCCTTTCTACCGCGGCACCCATTGCCTAGATCCCGTTCTGATCACGCGGCGAACAGAAATCCACCTTGCAAGCTATCTGTATGCCAATCTGCTCACCATCAATACCGATCATCTCGATATACAAGCCGATCTGGCACACTCATGGAAACTGATCGGCCACACACTTGAAATAACATTACGCAAAGGGCTTAAATTTCAGGACGGCAGTCCTTTGCTGGCTCAGGATATCAAAGCTCACTTTGAGCGCTTGATGAGCTCAGACGCTGGTTGCAAAGTTCTGTTCGCATTTATCGATGACGTCGTAGTAATCGATGACCTATCTATTCACTTTGTCAGCCATTCAATGCCGAGTCTACTGCCTAAACTGCTGGCACACTCTGCTATGGGCATCACCAAAGCAATCAAAGGTGAAATCGTCGGAACTGGCCCATTCTGCTTAGAAGAGCAAACTGAGTGGCGAACACTGATGACCATTAACCCGCACTATCACGGATTCAGACCTTGGATAGACGGTATTGAGATCTGGAACATTGGTGATAAAGCTAAGAACTTTGACCTTAACAGTCATGTCGTACATGGCAGCCACATACGTGAAGGAAACGCATCTGGATTCCGTGCGCAAAATCAATGGGAGGAAGGTTGTGTCTACGCAACATTCATCGTGAATCGTAATGGATGGATGGCCAAACGAGCTCATCGGGCTGTGCTGCAAGAGGTTTTATCTCATATGGGCGCACCGCATTCACAACAGTGTGAAGCGCTCGCTGTAGCGAGCGGCATGATGTCTTCTCCCGAGTCACTCAAACCATCAGCGTTAGATTTAATTACAGAACATATTCGTTCGCTCCCTATGCCGGAAGCGCCTCTCTCTGTCGTCACCTACCAACTTGCAACCCATATAGAAACCGCTCGGTTAGTTGTTGAATCGCTAGAAAAGTTAGGCATAGATGCCAAACTGACCGTTCATGAATACCCCGTGTTTGACCAACTCAGTACCTTATCTGAAGCGGATGTCATCATTTGTGGCGAAGTGTTCGGTGAAGATACTGAAATGTCTTGGTTAGGATGGCTATTTAACACCAGTGCTCTTACCGCCTGCCTGACCGATAAAGAGCAACATTGGATCAAACAGAAATGTACTCAAGCCATGGCACAACCTAAGTTAGCTACGAGACTCAAACAGTTTGAAAAGATTGAGAAAATCTTAATCAGAAAAGGCATTTATCAACCACTCTTTCATGTAGAACAGGACCTCAATATCTCAAACACCGTGACAGCGCCTGCACTGCTTGCTAACGGTTGGATAGACTTCAATCAGGTGGTGATGAAATAGGTTGATCGACTAACGTCACTTTACCCTGTTTGTCGATTCGATAGCGCAGTAAGTCTTGTGCAAGGAATAAGTTGCCAGAGTATACCTGCTCAGCCTCTGAGCGAATAATCTCGACTGACAGCTCTGCTTCAGGGTGAAGCTGATAACGTGGGCTGAAATGGGTGAGAATCAAGTTAGGGATACCAGCGACTTCGGCAAACTCCGCAACCAACTTTCCGTAGCTATGGCCAAACTCTTTCGCCTGTTTGGCGAAAGCTTCGGCATAAGTCGACTCATGTACCAGCAAATGGCACTCTTCACATAAGTGCTTGAGCAACTCAGGATCGGCATTGTCACCGGCGATAACAAGCTTTCTTGGCCCATGTTCTAAGTAGGTGAACTCTTCGCTGATCAGCGTTTTGCCTTCATGTTCGACATTTTGCCCTTTGACTAATTGCCCCCATAGCGGACCTCTAGGAACACCTTGCTGTGCCAGCTTGTCAAAATCTAGATAGGCTTTAATCGTACTTTCCGTAAAACAATAGGCGAAGGAAGGCACGCGATGCTCTAATTCACACAATGAAATGGTGAATTGGCCGATCGTCATTGAGGGTAAAGATTCAGCAGAGACAAACTGAAGATCGTAAGGCAGGTGAAGCTTAGTAAATTGCATTGTCGCTTCAAGCCACTCTCGAATTCCTTTCGGCGCAATAATGATTAATGGGTCTGAACGACGATTCATGCCAGCGCTGGCAAGTAGTCCCGGTAAACCATAGCAATGGTCACCGTGTAAGTGAGTAATGAAAATCGCCTTAAGGTAATTAAGAGACAAGGGCGTATGTAGCAATTGGTGTTGGGTCGCTTCACCACAATCAACCAGAAACCAGCCTTTACCCTTGCTTTCCATTACAGCCGTGGCAGAGACATTTCTTGCTTTGGTTGGAGTCCCTGATGACGTCCCTAATAAACAGATTTCCATAACTTACCTTATTGTTGCTCCAGCCAGTCAGATAACGCTTTGACCGATTCATTAGGCTCTTGATTAGCCGAAAGCAAAAAGTAACTATTGCCAGATCGGATACGTTTATCAAACGGGCAGAGCAAGCGATTTGACTTTATGTCCAGCTCCGCCAAGGTCACGTCCCCCACGGTCATCCCAAACCCCTGCTGAGCCGCGTTCATCGCCTGATCTAACGTAGCAAACGTCTGATTCCCTTTTCCTTTAAGTGTAGATTCGTCACAACTGTTGCACCAAAGCATCCAGTCAGACTGCTCTGGGTTTGCATGTAACCAAGTAAAGCGATTAACCAAATTGTCGTGTATAGATTCATCTGGCTCAACGAATTGTGACCACAACTGAGGAGAACAAACGGGCGCGAGAATTTCGTCAAACAACAAGGTTTGGGAGACCTGCTTGCTTCGCACTGGCTTACCATAAACGATCACCATATCAAAACTGTCAAAGTCCGGATGAAACTGGTGCTTAGTAGTTGAAGTCAGTTCGACATTCACTTCAGGGTTAGCCTGCTGAAAATTAGCTAAGCGCGCCAGTAACCAGGTGGTAATACAGCTTGGTGCCAGCAGTTTCACACGGTTGGCACTTTCGGACACTTCTCTCACCGATCTTTGTAAGCGCTTGATGATGTCCTGCGCGAGTGGAATGAACATACTCCCTTCAGGCGTCAGGGCGAGCCCTCGAGCGCGGCGATAAAACAAGCTCACTCCCATCAAAGATTCGAGAGACTGAATCTGCCGACTGACCGCGCCTTGCGTCATGTTGAGCGACTCGGCGGCATGGGTCAGGTTAAGGTATTCGGCGGTTGCCAAGAATGCCTGTAAGTTTTTCGTCGAAGGTAAGCGCATCATTACCACCATACTAGCTATGCATTTTTTGCATAGCTAGTATGCCTTTATTTCGATTCTACTCAAATAGGTTTTTGACTACATTTTTATCAAATAAGAAATTCTAGTTATTAATTTGATTTCTATTCGATTAATTATGCAGTAAAGGAATATTGAAATGGCGTCACTGGCAGACAAGATTGCACCAGATAACATAAAAAAATTAATACCTTATCAATCCGCACGGCGAATTGGAGGTTCTGGTCGACTGTGGCTCAACGCCAACGAGTTAGAGCAACCACTGCATTTCAGTGACCAACAAAATGCTTACCATCGTTACCCTGACTTTTTGCCTCAGGACATCGCTTCTGCTTATCAGGATTACTCCCACACCCAAAAGCCCGTTCTCGCAGTGAGAGGCGCTGATGAAGCCATTGATCTTCTCGTGCGCACTTTCTGCCAACCGGGTAAAAGTCGCATCGCTATCTGTAGCCCTACGTATGCGATGTATGAATTTTGTGCTGATTCACTTGCCGTTGAAACCATTGACGTCCCTTTGCTTGCGCCGGATTTTGCTCTGGATGTGGGCGGCGTTGTGAAAGCGGCGGAGTCTGCAAACTTGGTGTTTCTTTGTTCACCCAATAACCCGACAGGCCAGATGCTGAGTCGACAAGATGTACTGTCTGTTCTCGACCAAACGCAAGATCAGGCGTTGATTGTCGTGGATGAGGCATACATTGAGTTTGAACTTGAAGAAAGCGTTGTCAGCTTAATCGAGCAATACCCTAATCTAGTTGTTATTCGTACTCTTTCTAAAGCCTTTGGCCTTGCGGCAGTGCGCTGTGGCTTCATCATCGCTGATACATCCGTGATGAACTACCTATATAAAATGGTCCCCCCTTACCCAATGCCAGACAGTTCAGCCGAAATCGTGTTAAACGCACTGAACCCAGAAGGGTTAGCCAAAGTGACACAAAGTACCCAGCAGTTGATCTCCACTAAAAATTGGTTTGTTGACCAGATCCAATCATTAAGCTGGATTGAGAAGGTATACCCTTCTTCCACCAACTTCGTGCTGATTCGCACCCGACCGGATGTCGATCTGTTCAACTACTTACTTAAAGCTGGAATCGTCACCCGTAATCAATCACACGAACCGAGCCTGAAACACTGCGTGAGAATCACGATTGGCTCACAAGAATCTATGCAAGAAGTCGCTACCATCATTAGCCACTTCGCTGACCCAGTATCAACGAAAAACGAAGATAAGGATTTCGAACATGAAAAAAGTGCTTAGTGTCATTGCTTGTACTGCTGCCCTTCTGTCTACACCCACTTTTGCAAAGCAAGTACGTCTGGCATCTGACTTCACTTACCCGCCGTTTAACTACAAAGATCAGAGCGGCAACCCAACGGGATTCGACATTGAAATTGCCGACGCGCTGTGTGCTGAAGCCAAACTGGACTGTACTTGGGTCGCCCAAAATTGGGACTCGCTCATTCCGAGCCTGCTGGCACGAAAGTCAGATGTCATCATGGCTTCGATGCGTATTACGGAAGAGCGTAAAAAGCGTGTACTGTTTACCAACAAGTATTACCAGACTCCGGCTCGTTTTGTCACAGCGACGGACGCTAAGGTCGACATTTCAGCGCAAGGGATGAAAGACAAAGTCATCGGTGTTCAAGGTGGCACAATTCACGATCGCTACGTAACGGACAAGTTCGGTGACGTCGCAGAGATCAAACGTTATACCGGTCAGGATGAAGTCTACATTGATATGGTAAACGGTCGCTTGGATCTGACTTTTGGTAATTCAGATCAACTAGCCTTAGCGTTTCTGGCCAAAGACATTGGTCAGGGGTTCAAGTTTGTCGGTCAGCCTGTTACCGACAAAGCCTACATAGGTGAGGGAACAGCGTTAGCATTACGTCAGAATGACAAAGCACTGGCTGAGAAATTCAATAAAGCAATTGTCGCCATTCGCGCCAACGGTACGTATGACAAGATTGCGAAAAAGTACTTCTCTTTTGACATCTACGGCGAAGAGCTGTAAATCCATTCGGGCCTGTCTTCAGGCCCTTTTTTATCGCTTAGCCGCCTGTTTTCGATAACGAAGCATCACCGCGCTATCCGGCTGATAAGCGTCAATCAAAGCCGCCAGCTTCCCTTGTTTTTTCAACGTTTCAAAGCTGTGGCTTAAAGCGCTCACCACCTCTGGTGATGTTTGTTTCCCCGTAACTAACCACAGCGCTTTGCACAATTGCTTTACTTTCATTACTTCGACAAAGTTATCGGGATCAAAGCCATATTGTTCCATACGATAGGGGTAACTGACCGTTACTAAAGGTGCGTAGTCGACCCGATTCGCACGCAGCAAACGAATCGCATCTTTACCGTAGTTAACAGGGATAATCCGCTGAAAGCCCAGAGACTCGATCAACTCTTCAAATGAACCCTCGGTTTGTGCACCAAAACGATAGCCTTTGAGCGCCTGCAGCTCATCCGTTTCTAATTTAGGCCCAGTAATATGACGATAGATCCCGACTTCATAGGGAGAGACTTCACCAATCCAATGAAATTTATCCTCTCTCACTGGCGTACGTGATACAGAGAAGAACAAGGCGTTCGCGCGATTTTGCGTAATTCGCATTGCCCGCTTCCACGGAGTGAAGTGCACCTGATGAACTTCCATCGGCAGGGATTGAGCAGCGTCCTGTACCACAGCTTCGACAAACTTGACCACATAGCCTTCTGCCACACCATCTACTTCCACCTGTAGCGGCGGAAATTCCTGAGTGTAGAGTTCCAGTTCCACGGGATGGGGATGCGCATCACTGGCAATGGATACGATCAAGCTTGACGCGCAGAGGAAGGTTTTTATCTTTGTTATCCAGCGCAGCATTGAGTGTTTATTCTATTTTTATAGCAGCAAATTTAGCGAACTACTATAAATGACAATTATGTCGGGTCAATGCCATACAGGTCCAATTTGTCGGATGACACTGTCTCTTTTATTGGAGGAGATATAAGAATTTCTCGCTAGTCTTTTCGAACTAGGCTGAAGTTGCTTAATAATTGACGGACAAAAGAAAAGCCCCAATTGGGGCTTTCATTATTTAGAATATCTTGCCATTGCCGCTTGCTCTTTAGGCACCACGGTTTTACCAATAGGAGCCAGCGAGATATACGCCAGTTTGAGGTGCTGAATAGCAAATGGAATACCAATAATGGTCACAAAACACGCCACCGCTGACAGGATGTGGCCTATCGCTAACCAGATACCTGCAAACACAAACCAAATGACGTTGCCGACCAAACCGAGCGGGCTGGTTCCAATATCCATTTCATTGGTCAGCTCATCTCGGGCAATAGCTTCCTGACCAAATGGGAAGAAGGAAAAATTCCCCATCACAAAACAGGCGCGTCCCCATGGAATACCTACGATACTGATGAAAGCCAGCAGGCCGAAGAACCACCACATCAGGCCCATGACAACGCCGCCCAGCAAAAACCAAATTATATTACCTATCGTTCTCATAACCTGTTGTTTCTCCTTTTAGAAAACCTTAACCGAACACACTCTCATAGTGTTCTACGGTCGGGAATGGATCATAAAAATGATGTAAAAGTGCTTTCCATTCCTGGTACTCAGCAGATTGTCTGAATCCGATTTCATGGTCTTCCAATGTTTGCCAGTTCACTAACAAAATATAGCGCCCCGGATTTTCCATACAGCGTTGCAACTGATGTGAAACATAGCCTTTCATACTTGAAATGATGGCCTGAGCTTTTGCAAAGTTTTGCTCAAAATCTTTCTCCATATCAGGCTTCACATCCAAGATTGCGACTTCTAGTATCATGGTTTTTCCTTAACCTAAGATGAACATCAATAAAAATAACTTATACTAAGCCCTGCCAGACTGCCGTCGCACCACTTACAGTACACAGCATCAATGCTCCAAGACGAATCTTCTCTTTGGGTAGAGATTGAGTCGTTGCTAAAGCGAGTTTATAACCCAACCACGCAGCAGGAAGAAGAGGAATACTGATCCACAGATGATGCGTCGTCAAAAAGCCCGCAGGCATTTGGATAATCAATGAAATGATTGAGCTGAACACAAAAAAGGCCGACAAATTGCCTCTCAACTGATTCGCTTCCTGATGTTGTAACAACAAGGCCATCGGCGGTCCACCAATACCTGAACTTGTGCCGAAAAAGCCAGAAAAGAAACCGGCAACGCCCATGCGGGTTGGTGTCGGTTCAATACGAAAAGGAAGTAAGCTCACTGCGACAGCAAACAGCACCAATAGACCAAGCCATAATGCCAGCAAGTCGGTCGATACCATCACCAATAGCACGCCTCCCGCTATAGAGCCCGGTACTCGACCAATTAATGCCATCTTAAGCCCACCAATCTCTACGCTATCACGGTGCTTCAAAGCATTCAGAATTGAGATATAGAGCGCTACCAAGCAGATAGGGGCGGGAACATAATCTGGCGAGACAAGAAACAGTAGAGGCGCGGCAACAATCGCTAAGCCAAAACCTATCGCTGTCTGTACGAACGAGCCAAGGAAAATCAGGAAAGCAGCAAGCAATGCCTCTGTCGTTATCCATTCAGAAAACATATAAAGAAAGACCGTTGGGAGCAAAGGTCTTCATCATAATCTAATTTGTTCTCAAGCGGTCCCAAAAATACCTTCTGGCACGTTTTTATTTTCCACCACGCTAGAGATTGAATTACAAGGCTTCAATATGCTCCAAATAATACTCTGCCTTTTGCAAAATCTCACTTTGTGCATGGTCATCAAGATTGTCCCAAGATCGATAAATAACGCCAATACGTGGGTTCTGCGTTAGCATTTCTCTGTGTTTGTGCATGAAGCGCCAATACAAGCTATTCAACGGGCATGCATTGTCCTGCGTTTTTTCACTATGGTTATAATGGCACCCTCTGCAGTAGTCACTCATTCGATTGATATACGAGCCACTCGCAGCATAAGGTTTAGTCCCCACAATGCCACCATCCGCGAACAGAGCCATACCTCGGGTGTTAGGCATTTCTACCCATTCAATCGCATCCACATAGATACCGAGATACCATTCATCAACCTGGGCTGGGTCAATCTCTGTTAACAAACAAAAGTTACCCGTCACCATGAGTCTTTGAATATGGTGCGCATAGGCAAAATCCAACGACTGCCCAATGGCTTCTTTCATACATGCCATCTTCGTCTCTCCAGACCAAAAATACTCAGGCAAGTGGCGTTTAGCGTCGAAGTGGTTGTGCTCAGCATAATCTGGCATATTGGCCCAGTACACGCCTCGGATGTATTCCCTCCAACCGAGTATTTGACGTATAAAGCCTTCTGCCTGAGAAATATCAATGTCTGGGTTTGACTCATACGCTGACAACGCACTATCAATCACTTCGAGAGGGTGAAGCATTTTGCTGTTTAAGGCGAAGGACAATCGACTATGGTAAAGCGACCATTTTGATTCATGCGCCTGTGTCATTGCATCTTGAAACCGACCAAAGTTAGGCAGGCATACTGAGCAAAAGTGGGCAAGCAATGTCAGACTCTGATTGCGGTTGATCGGCCATAACAACGGGCCTTCAAGTTGCCCTATGGTGCTGATATTGTGCCGCTCAAGCGACGCTCTAATCTCGGTGACATCATTTCCAAACATTAGAGGGGTTGGCAAACGCTCTATATCCGCTGCTTTGAGTTTGTTGCGATTGTTCGCATCGTAATTCCACTTTCCACCTTCAGGTTTTCCATCATCCATTAAGATGCTGAAGTTTTTTCGCATTTTACGATAGAAGTGCTCCATCATAATGTGCTTTCCTTGAGGAAAGTGCTGCTCAATCTGCTCAAAAGGAAGAAGGAAATGTTCACTCTCTGTACGTTGAATACGGCAGCCTTGTATCTCTATTTCATCGAGGAGCGTTGCTAAACGAAACTCATCTGGTCTTTGATACTCGAACACTGTTGCACCAGACTCTTTGACATAGTGATGAATGAGTTGCGAGACATCAGAAAATTCCAAAGTTTGGTCCAGATTGAGATGCAACACTTCATGCCCATCTTGCTGAAGTTCATGCGCAAAGGCCTGCATTGCAGCGAAAAATGCACACACCTTTTGTATGTGATGCCTAACATAAGTTGCCTCTGGATGGAGCTCTGCAATCAAGTACAACACTGATTTGTCTGACTCTTTAAACCAAGAGTGACGCATATTGAGCTGATCGCCGAGAATAAGGCGGATAGTGTTAAACGTCATCTTAATCATCTCCTTTTAAACAAGAGAGTGGCCAGTCGACCATATCAACATGATCACTTGGTATAATCACTTTGTTTCCATGCCACCGCTCTATGAAAACCTTATCTGGATCGTACATTTCCGTTTGTTTCGCTAAATTAAAATGACGAGAACCTCTAGGGTCCGCACCCACGCCCGCCAAATATTGCCAATTCCCCCAGTTCGAAGCGACATCATAATCAACGAGTTGAGTCTCAAAGTAGGCGGCTCCGTAGCGCCAATCCAAACCAAGTTCATGAATCAAACAACTTGCTACGAGTTGCCTACCTCTATTAGACATGTAACCCGTCGCTTTAAGCTGTTTCATGCATGCATTGACGATTGGGTATTGAGTTTCACCATGCTTCCATTGCTGAAAACGGTAGCTGTAAAAACTTGTCAATGGAGCAGCATCTTTCAAGCCGGAAAACTTAAACAGACGTCTTCCCCACAGTTTTCCGTACCAATGGAAATACTCACGCCACAACAGCTCAAAGAAAATCCAGTATGTTGAGTCATTTGCCCCCTCCCTCTGCTCATATTCTTGAAGCAATACAAAGATTCTTTTCGGACTCAGGCATCCTACGGCTAGCCACGGAGAAAACTTAGTAGAAAAGTCAAAACCATCAAGCTCGTTGCGAGTTTGTTTGTAGTGACTTGCTAAAGATGTAGCAAAGTAACCTGAACAGTGAGCAAGCCCTAGAGTTTCTCCGCCAGCGAATAGCTGACACGATACCTCTTCCATGTTTAATGTGCTGATTACCTGCGCAGGTGGTTCTGGCAATGCAGACAGGCTTGAATCTACACCGATAGGAAGGTGCTCGACTTGCTTTCTGAATTGAGTAAAAGTACTGGGCAATTCACCTAACGTAAAAGGGAGAAGGCGTTGGCTGAAGAGTGTGTTAACTGGCTCTTGAATGCAGGTGAGATCCGAGTGTAGCTGAGACAACCTATCGACTACACTTTGCTCATTGACACCGGAAAAAAGATCACAGTAAAAATGCGTGACGCCGTAATCTTGGATAAAACGATTGAGAACATCCAGGGGACGGTCATCAAATACGATCAATTTCTGGCCCATATTTTCGAGAGACTGCGATAAACAGGCCACGGATTGTTGCAGAAATGCCAATCTCTCAGAGCCTAAACTCTGCTCTTGTGAATAACGAACCAGATATCTGTCCATCTGAGGCAAGCAATAGACGCAAAGCAGGCTGTCAACTTCGCAACTCGCCTGCCATAGCAATGGGTTATCTTGGATGCGAAGATCACAAGTGAACCAGTAAAGACCAACTTTTTGTTTCAAGCCTCAGCTCCTGACTTTTCTCTTTCACGTTAGTACGGAACTAAGACTTATAGTGAATAAATTTATTACGCTACTGCAAAGCGTCGAACAGGCTTGTCGTTGATTGGCAGGTGAATAATCGCCGCAGCAAACGCGAGAACAACTGTTGACCACCAAATGGGCTCATAAGAACCGTAGTAATCATAAATACGACCACCAGCCCAAGCCCCTAAGAAACTGCCGACCTGATGAGTGAAAAAGACCAGCCCATAAAGCGTCGACAGATACTTAGCGCCGAAGATCTGCCTCACTAAGCCAGACGTCAACGGCACCGTACCGAGCCAGCAAAAACCGATGGCCGCACCAAATATCGCCGCTGTGTGCTCAGTGACTGGCAACGTCACAAATGCGCCAATCACCATGGTACGCATCAGATACAGCGCAGACATCACATGGCGTTTGCTGAATTTATCGCCCATCACTCCCCAAAAGTAAGAGCCGAAGATATTGAAAACCCCAACGTAAGCGAGTGCCATCGCAGCCGTTGAGGCTGGTAACTGTTTGTCTGCTAAATAGCTAGGTAGGTGCGTCGCGATGAACATCACGTGGAAGCCACAAACGAAGAAACCAAGATGGATCAGCCAATAGCCTCTATGAGCAAACGCTTCTTTTAACGCCTGCTTAAGCGTCAAATTATCTTCCTTTATCTCACTAGTAGAGTGCCCTTGGTTGGCCGCGGTTTTCGGCGCTCGCATAAACAATGCAAACGAGATCATTGTTGAGCAAAGCATAGCGAAGCCTTGAAGAGCCCCTTGCCACCCCAGATCACTCAGCAGCATCTGCGCTCCAGGAATCATAGCAAACATACCAAAGGAGCCTGCAGCAGTGGTCAAGCCAAACGCTTTTGCTGCGTGCTCCGCAGGGACAACTTTAGCAACAGCACCAAGGACAATGACATAGCTGGTTGCACTCAGGCCCAAACCAACGAGAACACCAAGTGTCCAATAAAGTGTTGAAGGCTCGACAGCGATGGAGGTCAAATACAGGCCGACGCCATACGCGATAGCTCCTGCAATGATGATGCGTTTAGCACCAAATCGGTCGGCTGCCATACCGACAAACGGCTGAAATACACCAAACAGCAAATTTTGCAGCGCAATAGCAAAGCTGAAAAATTCACGTCCTGTTTGAAAGTAATCGGAAACCGGCATCATGAAGATACCAAATGATTGCCTGATACCCAGGCAGATAACCAAAATGGCGATGCCTAACCAGACCATTGCTGGAAAACGGAAAATGCTCATGAACTTACCTTAATGATGGTGATGATGAGAATGGTCACCGGACATATCATGACCTTGCTGGTGGCAACCGCTATTGATAGCCTGCTCCGCTAACAGTTCCATCAGACGCGGGGACTGATGAACGGCTAACAGAGTTAGGCAAAGCAATACCGTCATTCTCGAGAGCTGAGCAAAAAGTGATTGAGAAAACATGATTCATAGTCTCAGCAAGAAAATAAAGAGCGCGAAGTGTATTGAGCCTCTCGTTATGACTCAAATGACATTTTTACAATGACTCTATGCATGTTAGTCATAGAGTCATTGTAGATTCCTCAATCACCCGTTACGCCACTCTTTGGCGGCTTCAATCGCACTGGTCAATCCATGCCACTCAAGCAAGCTTTGTTGATAGTCCGCCGCTTTGCCTTGAAGAGAAAGGCCGTAACTCTCAAGCCGGTAAGCTAAAATCGCATAGAAGGCGTCAACCATGGTTGGCTCATCGTACATAAACGGCAACCGAGCCTTGGCAAAAATGGTATTGATACGCGTGAGATCAGAAGCCAGCTCTTGCATAGGAAGTGGGTCAACATCCGGTTTATCCAGAGTAAACGAGCAATACGTTCTCAACGCAACAAAACCTGAGTGCATTTCACAGCATAAACTCCGTGCTTCTGCTCGTTGAGACTCGCTTTGAGGTAACAATTTCCCTCCCGATAGCTCGTTTAAATACTCACTAATAGCAAGCGAATCATGGATTACACAGTTGTTATCCGTAATGAGTGCTGGTACGAGCCCTGTCGGAGACATCAGTTTAAGTTGTTCTTTCGCCTCAGGTTTCGTTAGATCGATCACCTGAGTTTCCATCTCTATTCCTGTAATGTAAGCACATATCCAAGCGCGCAAAGACCACGTAGAATCTGTTCCAACAATTAAACGCATGTTTCAACCTCCTGTTTAACCAGCTCAAACGCTTCATCAAGCCAGCCTGTGACTCCACCAATCATTTTTTTCACAGGTCTACCAAGTTTTGCCAAACGAATGGCCGCCTTCTCGGTGCCATTACAGTGTGGCCCCGCACAATACACCACAAACTGTGTGTCTGGTGGAAAGGCACTCAGGCTCTTTTCATTCAACCTCGGGTGAGGAATGTTAATCGCTCCCTTCACGTGTCCTTGCGCAAACAGCTCTTCTCCTCTGACATCAAGCAACACAAAATCCATACGATCATTGCTGACGGCATGATGAACATCCCAGCAGTCTGTTTCAAACTCCAATAGCCGACTGAAATGCGCCAACGCACGCTCACTACTGGCGGCTGGAACTCTAGTTACTGCACTTGTCATAACGTCTCCTTGTTTGTCTTTTGAATCATTATTGCGTTGAAATGAGCAACTCAACACTGGCCTAAAAGTCAATATTCGATAATAATCAGCCAAAGACTATCGCTCACTAACGAGTTTCCAGATGATCAAAGTTGCCATTCTTGCCCACTCTCACATCACCTTGTTTGAAATGTCCTGCGCTGCGGAACTGTTTGCCTTGCCTCGACCAGAGTTCGACCCTTGGTATTACTGCGAGATCATTAATATGGAGAATAAAGATTTTGAAAGCACAGGTGGTGTTACGCTCAGCACGAAGTTTGTCGAGAGTTTAAAGAGTTACCACACATTGATCATTCCAGGATGGCCGACTGGAGACTACGAGATTCCTCCCCTGATTCAGCGCGAGATTCGTCAGTTTGTCGCTGATGGTAAACGCGTTTTGTCGCTCTGTTCAGGCTCTTTTTTGCTGGGAAAACTCGGACTGCTCAGAGGACGTAAAGCCACCACACACTGGATGTATGAAAATGCATTTCGTGAGCATTTCCCTGATGTCGAATACCAGAAAGATGTACTTTACGTATTAGATGGACAGATTGGTTGTTCAGCTGGAAGTGCATCTGCCCTCGACCTTGGTCTGGCGATAATCCGTCACGATTACGGCTATCAGATTGCCAATCAGGTCGCGAAAAGGCTGGTCATATCTTCCCACCGAACAGGCGGACAAGCGCAGTTTGTTGAAACACCCATGCTCAAAGTTCCGAGCACATTTTCACAAGCTATCGCCTGGGCGTCTGCGAATCTGGATAAAGCCATCACTGTCGAAGACTGGGCTCAACAAGCCAGCATGTCTCGACGTACTTTTGATCGTAAATTTCGCACCAGTTTCAGCCTTTCCCCTAAAGAATGGCTGATCCAACAGCGCATCGAAAGGGCAAAAGGGTTGCTGGAAACCGAGTCCCTACCAATCGAACAATTGGCTAACCAAGCAGGGTTTGATAACGCCGTCACTATGCGCCATCATTTTCGCCGCTTGGTGGGCGTTTCGCCACAGAAGTACAGAGCGCAGTTTGGTCAAAACTGAGAGAGAAATTGACCTTAATCAAACGTATGGCGTTTCTATCCTTTGTGACGATGTGAAAACGACAACGCGCTGATAGCATGGCTGACGTCGTTCACTACCAAAGTCAGCTATGGATGCAAAAATGAATCAGGTGCTATTGGAAATAGCCCTCAACCTGAGCTCTAACCTCAACAGCGAAGCCCAGTATCAGCATTTGATTGATGGTATTGATCGGGTGTTTCCTTGTGACGCCAGCGCGCTATTCATTTTGGATCAGGATGGATTCCTCACCCCCGTTGCGGTGAAAGGCTTGTCCACCAGCGTCCTCGGTCGACGGTTCTTTCCTCAAGCACACCCAAGGCTGGAAGCAATCATGGCAAGCAAGCAACCGGTTCGGTTTAGCGCCGATTGTGAGCTACCAGACCCCTTTAGTGGTGTACTACTTAGCGAAGAAGCCGAGTTAGACGTACATGACTGTCTTGGTTGCAGCTTATACGTGGATGGGCAACTGGTCGGCATACTGACTCTGGATTCTCTCAACATCGGCGCGTTTGATGCCATAGAGCCAATGACTATTGAGACATTCGCAGCACTGGCGGCTGCCACGTTACGCAATATTGGCCAAATTAAAGCGCTCAAAGCCCAAAATCGCAAACAGCGCTCTGTCACCCAAACCCTGATTCAGCAAGCTCGCTCAAAACAGGGTGAGATGGTCGGTCTTAGCCCTCAAATTCAACAGCTTAGAACCAATATTGCCACCGTCGCTCAATCAGATTATGCCGTTCTAATCACAGGTGAAACGGGTGTAGGGAAAGAGTTAGTGGCTCACAGTGTCCATGCGCAATCAAGCCGCCGAGACAAACCAATGATTTACGTCAACTGCGCCGCTTTACCCGAAGGCTTGGCAGAAAGTGAGCTATTCGGCCATGTCAAAGGGGCATTCACCGGTGCCAACAGCTCACGAGCAGGTAAATTCGAGCTGGCCGATGGTGGTACCATTTTTCTTGATGAATTGGGAGAGCTACCTTTAGTTCTGCAAGCAAAACTGCTGCGTGTGATTCAGCAAGGTGAGCTGCAGCGTGTCGGTAGTGACAAGCATTTACTGGTCAATGTAAGAATTATTGCTGCGACGAACCGTTTACTTGAAAATGAAGTCGAGCAAGGGCAATTTCGCGCCGACTTATTCCACCGTCTAAATGTGTTCCCGATTTCCGTTCCAGCGCTACGTAAGCGCGAGGGTGATATTCCTGTTCTTGCGGGCTATCTTCTGGAAAAAGTCCGTAGCCAGTTCAACATCCCTAACTTGCATTTACACCCTAAAGCCTTGGTACTTTTGGAAAAACAGAGCTGGCCCGGTAATGTACGAGAGCTGGAGCATACGCTAACCCGCGCAGCGTTAAGAGCTATTCAGGAACAACAGCAGATTATTCACATCAATCACTTTGACGGCGGCTTCGAGAATTCGGATGTAAAAAGCACATCACATTACCTGCCGCAAAGTAGCCAAGGAATGAGAGTTCTCGTTGAGTCTTACCAGAAAGACCTCATTGTACACGCACTGAAAAAATCGAATCGTACTTGGTCTAAAGCGGCGGAGTTTCTACAAATGGACCGTGGTAATTTGTACCGAATGGGGAAAAAACTAGGCGTTGAAACCTAAGTTCAATAACACATAGGTAGGCCCGCAGGCCTACCTGATCTCTCACAACCGTCTAACAAGACTAAGCCAAAGAAAGTGTCGCCTCCGAACAGCCCCCTTTCTGGTGTGATTGTCTTAGTTTTTCCTTGAGATAAACAATGAGTTCATCAACAGCTACCTGAGTAATTGTCCCCTCCTCACGACATTTTATCGCTAGACTGTTTTCGGCTCGCTCTTTGTCTCCCACTACGAGCACATAGGGTATCCTGAGCTTATGGAATCGCTTAAGCTTTCGCCCTACTGAACTCGAGCTCAGATCGACCGAAACAGGGATATCATGCTCGATGCAAACGGCTTCAAGCTGGCGAGTGAAGTCATGGTCAGAATCACTCACCGACGCAATGGCAATCGGCATAGGATGCAGCCAATCAGGAAGGTGTCCTTGAGACGATTCCAACAACACGCCAATCCAACGTTCAATAGAGCCATACATTGCTTGGTGCATAATAACAGGGGCTTCAAATTCTCCTTGCTCATTAGTGTACTGAACGTCAAACCGCTCGGCTAAATTGAAGTCGAACTGAATTGTGCCACATTGCCAGCTACGCCCCATAGAATCCATCAATGACAGCTCGATCTTAGGCCCATAGAAAGCCCCTTCTCCCGGCTGAAATTCTGCTTGTAACCCCTCATGCTCACAGGCAGAGGCCAATAGCGCTTGTGCTCTCGACCAATACTCACCCGACCCTAGTGCTTTTTCTGGCTTAGTAGACACTTTTACTCCCAGTTCTCGATAGCCATAATCACCATAAACTTGCTTTGCGCGTTGCAGAAATCGACAAATTTCCTCTTCAGCTTGCGACCATCGACAGAAGACGTGTGCATCATCCTGAGTAAACTGACGAGCCCGTAAACAGCCATTCAGTGAGCCCGATGCTTCATTTCGATGCACCAGTCCAAACTCAAACAGTTTAAGCGGCAAATCTCTGTGACTATGAACACCTCGTTTGTACATCAGAATATGGGCAGGACATGACATTGGCTTCAGAACATACCCACTTTTCTCCTCTGAACTACCACCGAAAAACATATTGTCAGCGAACATGTCAATGTGGCCTGAAGTCTGCCATAACTCTTGCTTCATAAAGATTGGTGTATTGACCTCTTGAAAACCATTTTGACGATATACACATCTCATATGATCTTGAATAGTCTGAAATAATCGCCAGCCATTCGGGTGCCAAAAAATCATCCCCGGCGCCTGAGGCTCAGAGTGAAATAAATCTAGTTGTTCTGCAATTTCGCGATGAGTTTTCATATCATTTTCCTTGTGTGTGTGTTCTGAGCGAAAAGCAAAACCAAGGCATAAAAAAACCTCTGGCGAAGAATTCGCTCAGAGGTTTTTTTAAAGACGTGAAAAACTACCCCCCGAGCAATCTCGTGGTGGTAGTGGTTTGATTAGCGTTTGAATAAATCAATTTCATATTTAAGTAGTAACAATTTTCAAAACTCACTGCAAGCACATATTTCAGCCACGTTGTTGAAGTTTCAATCTCCCAACGACTGAGTTGTATCGATCATTTTGAGTGCCTGATGATAGAACACTTCGATCAAAACCAGTGTCGAGTTATGCTCTTGCCATGTAAACTTGGAGATACGACCTTGGTTTTGAATGAATCCACACTGTTTCGAATGTTCGATTGTAGGAAGTGAGCACTCAATAAATTGATAAGGGCTACGCTTAACCGATTGATAGGAGAAAAGTAGCTGCTCTCCCAATGATTGACCTTCTAAGCCGCAATACGCTGCAACTGTTTTCTCATGCTTAGAAAACAAAGTTGATTTGGCCCAAACCAAAGGAAAAGCACCATCACAAAGTATCACTTCCCGAGTGTAAACTGGGCTTTGTCTAACCATACGTATTGGTTGAATCTGGAAATCTTCACTCGCAGAACGTAAAACCTGTGTCAGTGAGCCCAAGCCTTTCATTGCTTGAGGCACTACTGTTGAGTCAATCACGCGGAAATTCATGCGACGTCCTCCACAACCTTGTCTCTGAGGTCAGGGACTAACTTGAAGCACAAAAGGCTTACCACGCCAATTAAACTAGCCAGCAATAGGAAAAAACGCTCTGTACCAAACATGTTTTGCAAATTGAGCACGAAGGCGCTCAACGCCTGCCCCAGAAAATAGAACATCACAAAACCGCTCAGCACGGATGTTCTCAGCGCTGGTATGCTCGTCTGAATAACCAGATGAGTGAGCACTGGCAGCAATAATCCAAACCCAATACCTGTGCTGACTAATACTATGTACGCGCGCCAATCATATTGTGTTTGCGACAACGCTAGAAATGCAGTGGTGAAACACATAAAGCAAAGCGCTATGACAAGCTTCTCACCATAGTTGATGACGCCATGTCTAAAGAAATACGCTACGAAGGCTGACAACAGACTCATCGCCCCCATCGCCAACCCCGTTTCAGAGCTGTTGAAACTTTGAGACGTTTTCAATAGATAAGGTAAGCCAAGCAATACTAGGTAGTATGACAACATACCCACACACCCAAGTAGATAAAACGGCAAGACCAGCCTAAAGCCCAACCAGCCTAGTTTAGACCGAAATTGAGTACGCACTTTTTTACTTGGGGGAATTCCTTTTAAAGACAGTGCGAGTGTCAGCAAAGCAATCAGATAAATAGTAAAAGGCAGTCGCCAATGCAAAGAGGCTAACCAACCGCTGGCAACGACAAAAGCAATCCCTCCAAGGTTGACCGCAATGGCCTGTTGAGAGATAAAATGCACTCTTTCCTGACCTGAAAAGTAGTCGCTAATCAACTGGTTGATCACCGTCATGCAGATGACGATACTTGCCCCGAAAACGACTCTTCCAACAAGCAGCGCTGCTAATGAATCCAGCCACAAGCCACTACTACCCACGACTCCATAAAATCCAAGCCCTAACATTAAGCTTTTCTTCTCCCCCAAGTGGTCAATCATACGACTCACAAATCGCGCAAAGCCAATGACCGCAATGGCGGGAAGCGTCATTAACAGTGAAACGCCGAACGGGTCATCAAACACATGGTTTAGTTCAGTCAAAGACGGCGCAATCGCAGCATTGGCCATGACGAGTAAACTGCTACCAAGTAGTAAACAGGCTCGGGTTAAGTTAGGAACTGATGAGGTTTTCATTATTGGCCTTAAGTAGGGCTGACATAGGCCAAAGGTTAGAAGTTTTCACTCAAGCCAAATAGCGCAAAATTGGCAACACAGCGTTGCTTTGGATATAGGTTTCAATGTGTTATTAAAGATTCAAATTGAGAGAGAAAGCAGATAGTATGGACTGGAACCTAAACGATCTTCCGATATTTATTGCCGTCATCGAAACCGGCAGCGTTTCAAAAGCAGCAAAAAGGCTTGGCAATCAAAAATCCAGTGTCAGCCGAGCCATAAACAGATTGGAAGAGTCGTTGAATATTAAACTGCTTGAGAGAAACAGCCGACATCTGAACCTGACCTCAGACGGAGAACAGCTATACAATCAACTTAAGCCGCTGATGCAGAACCTGTCTGCAATCAAAGAGCAAGTTCCATCGCAAAGTCTATGCGGCACTCTCCGCATCGCCACTACGTTCGCCTTTTCTCGGGAAATATTGTCACCTAACCTTAAGGCCTTCACCGAACGTTACCCCGATATACAGCTATCTATTCGCAGCATGTCGCACCGTGCTCACTTACTGGAAGACAAACTTGATCTCGCAATTCAGCTCGGTGATTTAGCCCCTTCTGGTTTTTATGCCAAAAAGCTCACTGTTGTGAAGTTACTCTGGTTCTGCACACCTGAATACTTGCTGGCGAATCCAGAGCTCCAATCGGCTACGTTGGACACTTTGCAGCAGCACGTCAGCTTTTATCACGATCAGGAAAACAACCAGTCGATGCTGTACTCAACAATGCCTGATGGCAGTAAACAAACCATAGAGTTTAAACATGCTAACCAACTGGATGATGTTCTTCTGGTACGAGATATGATCGCATCTGGCAGTGGCGTTTCACTGCTGCCTGACATTTACTGTCGTCAATTATGTCGTGACAGTAAGCTAGTACAAATCGCCCATGATATTAACGTTTTACCGCATGTGAATATTTCAGCCGTTTACGCTAGCAAAACCACTTATTCTCCTCGTTTAAAAGCCATGCTCAACTTTATGGAAAAAATCACTGCACAGTACGTTGGCGAGTGTTAAACGTAAACTCGCTCAGAGCTCGGTATTGAGAAAACATCAAAAACGCCGACTATGTAACTAATTTCATTATATAAGTCATGCCATAATAGTGCTTCACACCACCATTTTATGGACTGAAATGACTGCAACTCAATACCTCAAAGATCTTAACCAGCGTTACCTAGACGTTCATCGTACCAAAGAAGATTTGTTCTGGGACACCTACATGGGGATCAGTAACGAACATGATCGTTTTGCCACTGCGCAAACCGCATGGACTCACTTCCTGAGTAATGCCGATCAGATTTCTGACATCGAACAACAGCTCAGCACGCTCAATGAAATCGCCGACTTAGAAGAGCGTAAACAAACTCAGATAGGGCTTGAAGGCTGGCTAGCCACTTTCCGCTCACACGCTATCGAAGGAGATAAAGCTCAGGCACTCAAGACAGAACTGATAGCATTTGAAACGGAACTATTTGAGAAAAAACAAAATCATGCACTGGTTTACGTCAACGAAGAAGGAGAACAAGTTGACGCCTCTTTACCAGCACTACGCTCAACCATAATGGCAAATGAGAATGAAGCCGTGCGCCAGTCAGCACATCAAGCATTGTTAGATCTTGAGCAATGGCTACTTGGCAATGGCTTTATCGATTTAGTCAAACTGCGTAACCAGTTTGCTCGCTCGTTGGGGTACGACAATTTCTTCGATTACTCAGTACTGAAAAACGAAAAAATGACCACCACTGAGTTGTTTGCCATTCTGAATGATTTCGAGCAGCGGACCAGAAAAGTTAATCTCACCAGCTTAGATAAACTCGCCAGTGAGAAAGGCCAAAATGCACTCACAGGCTACAACTTCAATTACTCTTTTTCTGGCGATTCGATGCGTGAGCTGGATCCATACGTACCGTTTTCCAAATCACTTAAGCGCTGGGTAGAATCTTTCGGTCGGCTAAACATTGATTACTCTGGTGCAGAACTCACTCTGGACTTGCTGGATCGTCAAGGTAAATACCAAAACGGTTTCTGCCACGGCCCGATACCTTCATTTTATGACGACGGGCGATGGATAGCAGCCAAGGTCAATTTCACCAGTAACGCAAAGCCCGATCAGATTGGCAGCGGTTATGATGGCATCAACACCCTTTTCCATGAAGGGGGACATGCCGCCCACTTTGCCAACGTCAAGATGAACTCACCTTGTTTTTCTCAGGAGTTTGCACCGACGTCCATGGCTTATGCCGAAACTCAATCCATGTTCTGTGACAGCCTGCTGAATGATGCTGACTGGCTGAAACAATACGCTCTGGATGCGGATGGAAATCCAGTTCCAGACGAGCTCATCCTATCGATGATCAATAGCAGCCAGCCGTTTAAAGCGTATCAGGAACGCAGCATATTGGTGGTGCCTTACTTTGAGCGAGCCTTGTATCAGCTTAGCGATGAGGAACTGACAGCAGAACACATTACAGCTTTGGCTCGTCAGTGTGAAAAGCAGATTCTGGGACTAGAATGCAGCCCTCGCCCATTGATGGCGATTCCTCATTTGCTTTCTGATGAAGCGTCCTGTGCTTATCACGGTTACTTGCTTGCCAACATGGCCGTCTATCAGACACGTGCTTACTTCCTCGACAGGTTTGGATATTTGACTGACAACCCTGAAATTGGCCCTTTGCTGGCAGAGCATTATTGGCGTGCAGGCAATCACTTATCTCACAATGACACCATCAAGAGTCTGACGGGTGAAGGTTTCAATGCCAAATATCTTGCCGAGGCATGTAGCCTCACCGCCGCTCAAGCGTGGGAAATTCAGAAACAAAAGATTGCTGATTTAAACTCCCGTGAACGAACCGATGCCGCACCGTTGAATGCAAAGATCAATATTGTTGATGGTGCTGATCGCTTAGCTGACAACGCTACCTCCGATGAGCTGATGTGTAAGCAGTTTGAAGACTACATAGCAAAAACGTACGGCTGTTAATCTTCTCTATGAGCCAGATTCAGGTCTGGTTCATCTTCCATCCAATGGAGTTGATGTTAAAAGTACATCGCGCGTTCCAGCTCATCCCATCATGACAATCACCGTCTAACTATCTGTTTTTCTCGCTTATCCTCAGCTCAAAATTCATACATTTTACTGACTATCTTATTTACTATTTGGCTCTTCTCGGCATTTACTGATGTGTTATTTACATCACCACCGTTGTCATCTAGACAACAAACCCATATCCAAATAAGGGTAAATTCATTAAATATCAATTAGTTAAATAGTGGCACGCTCTCTGCAATTATAGCGCTAAACAAATCCAAGCGGCGTGACCGCATAAAGACTATTACCGGAGAAGCGCAATGTTCTGTATTCAATGTGAGCAGACTATTCAAACCCCAACTGTTAAAGGTTGTTCTTTCGCCCAAGGCATGTGTGGCAAAACATCTGAAGTTTCGGATCTGCAAGATGTACTGGTCTATACCCTTGAAGGTGTTTCGTACTGGGCAGAACAAGCTCGTCGCTTTGACATTATTGATGACGAAGTTAACCAATGGGCGCCAAAAGCCTTCTTCTCGACCTTAACCAATGTGAATTTCGACCCTGAACGTATTCTTGAACTCGCTGCACAGGCTGCGCAGTTTAAATCCCGACTTAAAGAGCAGACGCTCGCTGCGGCAAAACTGGCTGACGTTGAACTTGAGCTCGCACCTAAAGTCGCTAATTTCGAGTTACCAGCAAGTGCTGAAGCGATCCTCGAATTTGCTCCTCAGGTTGCGGTCAACCGTGGCTATCAGGAGATCAGTGAAGATGTGATTGGTCTACGTCTGTTGTGCCTTTACGGCCTGAAAGGTGCTGCCGCATACATGGAACACGCTCGCGTCTTGGAGCAAACCAATAACGATATTTACGCTGAGTATCATGAAATCATGGCGTGGCTAGGCACTGATCCAGAAGATCTTAACGCTTTGCTTGAATGTTCAATGCGTATTGGTCTGATGAACTACAAAGTTATGGAAATGCTGGACCTTGGTGAAACCACTGCTTTCGGCCACCCAGAGCCAACTCAGGTCAACGTTAAACCAGTCAAAGGCAAATGTATTTTGGTTTCGGGGCATGACCTCCATGACCTAGAGAAAATTCTTCAGCAAACCGAAGGAACCGGAATCAACGTTTACACCAACGGTGAAATGCTCCCTGCGCATGGTTACCCTGAACTGAAAAAATACCCGCACCTGGTTGGCAACTACGGCAGCGCATGGCAAAACCAGCAGAAAGAATTTGCTAACTTCCCTGGCGCGATTGTCATGACGTCTAACTGTCTGTTGAACCCGAACATGGGTCAGTACTCAGATCGCTTGTTCACGCGTAGCATCGTTGGCTGGCCGGGTGTTGCACACATTGAAGGTGATGATTTCAGTCAGGTGATTGAGTGTGCACTGACGCAAGACGGTTTCCAACACGATGAAATTGAACACATGATCACCGTAGGCTTTGGTCGCAATGCGTTGATGAGTGCAGCCCCAGCAGTGGTTGAGCAGGTCAAAGAAGGTAACATTAAACACTTCTTCTTAGTTGGTGGTTGTGACGGCGACAAAGCAGAACGTAGCTACTACACCGATTTCACCGCCAGTGCGCCTGAAGATACTCTGATCCTGACACTGGCCTGTGGTAAGTTCCGCTTCAACAAAAATCAGTTTGGCGACATCAACGGTATCCCGCGCTTACTGGATGTTGGCCAGTGTAATGACGCCTATTCTGCCATTCAGCTTGCCCTAGCATTGTCGAAAGAATTTGATTGCGACATCAACGAACTGCCGCTAACTCTCGTGCTGTCTTGGTTTGAGCAGAAAGCCATCGTGATTTTGCTCACTCTGTTCGCACTAGGTGTGAAAGGCATTTACACAGGCCCAACCGCACCTGCATTCCTGACCGATAACCTCATCCAAATCATTCAGGATAAATTCGACATGCGCAGTATCGGCAATGTTGAAGACGATCTGAAAACTATCCTAGCAGCTTAATCCCTGCCTTTTGATAGCCCAGTCAGTTTGTTTGGCTGGGCTCTTTTACTTGTGAGGAATTATGATTCGCGAATGGCAAAATAACCAACCCGCCCAACTTCGTTGTGTTGATAAATGGCAGGAAACGTCAGATACCGTCAGCTTGACGCTGACCTCTGATACTCCCCTACCAAATGGATTTGATTTCAAACCGGGTCAGTTTATTTCGTTAGGCTTTGAGTTCGACGGCAAGGTGGAATACCGCGCGTATTCTGTTTCTTCGTTACCGGGGGAATCGCATCTTAAATTGACCGTCAAACGAGTCGAGAATGGCTTGGTATCCAACTACATCATTGAACACTTCAACTCCGGAGACAGCGTCTTGGCACTGGCGCCGACTGGACCATTCAACAGCATCGATTGCCCACCGATGCATAAAGTGGCTTTGCTCAGTGCAGGTTGCGGCATCACACCTGTCATGTCGATGGCAAAACATTGGCTGAAAATCAAAGCAGACGTCGAGATAACCTTTATTCACATGGCGAAAAGCGCTGCTCAGACTATCTACTTTGATGAGCTGGAGTCCATGGATGCGCAATACCCAAATTTCCACTTAAAACTTCTGCTTAAAGACAATACAGGCACACGCCACCCGCAAGGACGGCTCGACAGAGAGTGGTTAGCCAAACTCTGCCCGGACCTTAACCAACGCACGGTTTATCTCTGCGGACCAACTCTGTTTATGCAGGATATGGAGAGCAACGCGTTGGCACTGGGCGTTGAGGCGGCGCAATTCCATCAGGAAAGTTTTACCCCTATTGAAGCTCATAATGAAAGCTCGTCAGATGGTGTTGTGCAGTTCGAAGTGCCAGCGTTTGGCGTATCAAAAGAAATCAGCCAAGGCGCTACCTTAGCTGACGTGCTGGAAGAAAACGGGGTGCCAATTATTATCGCCTGTCGTAGCGGCATGTGTGGATCCTGCAAATGTAAAGTGACTAAGGGCGAAGTCAGCCGCACCAGTACGGAAACGCTGACTGAAGAAGATCTCGCCAATGGTTATACCTTAGCGTGTTCGAGCCAAATCCAGTCCAACGTCGAAGTTGAGTTGTGTTAATCAGCGCGATTTAACCAGATCAACAAAGCGAGACACCAGTGGATTGCTATTGTCTCGCTGCCAAACCAACCCAACCTGCCAACTGGCATACTCACCATCTAAGGGTATATAACGTACGCTAGGGCTATGAATTTGCTGAGCACTTTTCGGCATAATGGTGAACCCAAGCCGCGCAGACACTAACGCCAGCAAAGTTAAAATATCGTCTGCTTCTTGCTCCGCGACTAAATTTTGGTGCTGACTCATCAGATAACGGTCAATCTGAAGATTGAGCCCGGGGCCACGATTGGAGGCCAATTTAAGGTAATGTATGTTTCGCAACGAATACCAGAGATTGCCTTCATCCAAGTACTCACTCTCGTGGACAGCCACTACCAACTGATCAGAATAAAGCGCTACTGCATCGTATCTGTCTACATCAGGTATTCGATTGAAGCTCAAATCCAATTCACCGCTATTCAATTTCTCCAACTGAGTTTGGGAAGGAATGTCATTGAGTGTCATGCTGACATCGGGATAACGTTGTTTAAATTGTGCTACCCAATGCGGTGCCTGATGATACGTCGAAATACCAAAGCCAACGTTGAGATGCCCAACTACGCCCTGAGAAACGCGCTCGGACAGTCGGTGAAACTGCTCGAATCGCTCGACCAGTTGTTTCGCTTCAGGCAACAGGGTTTGCCCTGCGGCACTCAGCACTGCACCATGCCTGCCTCGTTCAAACAAACGAGCAGCAGTCTTCTCTTCCAAGCGCTGAATCTTTTTGGTTAGCGCTGACTGGGTAATGAACAGACGCTCCGATGCCAAGCGGTAGTTTTTGCTCTCTGCCAATACACAGAAAGCTTTCAGATGCTCCAAATCCATTCCAATTACTCATTGAATGTCGAATATCTTTCATTATATGGAATTGATAAAGATATCTAAACTCGATGTCAGTTACTTAACTGGAGAGATCACAATGAAGAAGCTGAAAGTGGCATCGGTTCAATTTAACCATCACGCCGGAGACAAAGTGTACAATTTGTCGACAATCAAAAAGTTTGTTTATGAGGCTCAAACTCAGGGCGTAGAACTTATTACCTTTCCAGAAATGTGCATCAGCGGCTACTGGCACCTCAACACACTGGAACGCCATGAGATTGAACAACAGGCAGAAGCTGTGCCTAACGGCCCATCCAGTCAGGCTTTACTAGCGCTATCACAAGAAACAGGAATCACCATTGGCGCTGGCTTGATTGAAATTGATGCAGACGGCAATTTGTACAACACCTTTGTTCTCGCCATGTCAGATGGTCAAATCACTAAACATCGTAAATTGCATACTTTTGTTAGCCAATACATGAGCAGTGGCAACGAATACACCGTCGTCGACACGCCTCACGGCTGGCGAGTGGGTATTTTGATTTGCTGGGATAACAATCTGGTTGAGAATGTTCGCATCACGGCTCTTAAAGGCGCTGACTTGTTATTAGCCCCCCACCAGACAGGCGGCTGCCATTCGAGAAGCCCGAACGCTATGGGGCTCATTGATCCTCAACTATGGCACAACAGAGATTCCAACCCGCAGGCGATCAAATCGGAGATGCAAGGCAGAAAAGGCCGAGAGTGGTTGATGCGCTGGCTACCTGCCCGTGCTCACGATAATGGCCTTTTCCTAATATTCAGCAATGGCGTTGGCGTCGATGTTGATGAAGTGCGTACTGGCAATGCGATGATTCTTAACCCTTATGGCGAGATCATCACTGAAACGGACAGTGTCGAAGACGATATGGTGATAGCGGAACTCGACCCAACAGAGCTGGAAATGTGTACTGGCCGACGCTGGATTCGTGGACGACGACCGGACTTATACACCGATCTGACCCAACCTCTTGGGCATGAACTGGATCCGTACCATGCCCGCTTTGATGATAAATAGCCCATAAACAAGTTAGCCCGCTAAGTCAGACTTAGCGGGCTAATTCATCAAGCAATGTCAATCAACGTATCAGAAGATCCAATGTGCGACCAAGACAATGATTGGCAATGTAACTAGCGTTCTTAGCAGGAAGATGGCTACCAACTCCAAAAAGTTCACAGGGACTTTACTGCTTAGAATTACAGAACCAGTCTCTGACATGAAAATCAGCTGAGTTACAGACAACGCTGCCACAACAAACTTGGTCAGATCAGCATTAATCGTCGACGCTGCAATGATCGAAGGTACGTACATATCAGCAAAACCAACAAGCATTGTTTCCGCCGCCGCAGCTGCTTCCGGAACATTCAACGCGTTTAGCAGTGGAATGAACGGTGCACCCAGTAATGAGAATAATGGCGTCGTTTCAGCGACAACCAGACCTAAAGTACCGATCGCCATAACCACAGGCAGTACGCTGATTACCATGTCCAGTGCGTTGTGCACACCTTCTTTAGCAACCGCCCCAAGGCTTTTCACTTTGCTTGCTCTGTGCAGTGCCAACTTCAAGCCAAAGCCCATAACCGACTGACCCGCAGGCACCAATTCATCATTACGATTAGGCTTAGTACCATCAATGTACAGGTCTTTCTTATACGATAACGGTGGCAGATACTGAATCACCATCGCAGCAATCACACCAGACAAACAGATAGAGAAGTAGAACGGGACAAAGAAATTCTCTAAGCCAACCTGAGTTAATACCACCAGCGAGAAAGAAATCCCAACCGGAGAAAACATAGTCGCGACAACCGCTGCTTCACGCGCAGTGTATTTTTTGTCTTCATATTGTTTACTGGTCAGAATCACCCCAACGGTGCCATCACCTAGCCAAGAAGACATACAGTCAATCGCAGCACGACCTGGCAAACGGAAAATTGGGCGCATAAAACGGCTCAGAACAGTACCGAGCAACTCAAGCAAACCAAAGTTGAGTAACAGTGGTAGCAGCAAACCAGCAAGGAAGAAAGTCACCAGTAAAGAAGGCAGAAGGTCATTAAGCACCAGCCCACCCGTGTTGCCGTTCCAAATCACTTCAGGCCCGATCTGATGCAATGCCATAAGAGTGAACACCGCACCTAGAACTCGAACGACTAGCCAAACTGGCGTCAGAACGAACAGTCTTGTCATCAATGCAGATTGAGTCACAAAAGTTGGCTTGATGAGGCTGGCAAGAATAGAAGCGACCGCAGAGAAGCAAATCACAGCGGTGACTGTTGGTAAAATCGCATCCCCAAGGATCGCTTTGACGCCTTTCGCCATCAGCGCTAGCGGAAAGGTGAAGTTGCCATCAATGGTTAACGGTGCAAGGAAAAAGAAAAGACCCAACAAAGACGGAATTGCGAACATCAATATGTTGCGACTGTTTTTGTGGTTCTCTTCGGCTAAAAGTGTATCACTCATCTGACTGCTCCCTAGATGATTATATTTTCACAATTAGTGAATAAGTTCTCTTTGCCGCAATTATAACGACAAAGATTTCACACTCAAGCAAATAATGAGAAATAATTCACTAAAAACGCATAATAATATAAATCAATACGTTATGGAGCTAAGATAATTGGTGGCATTTTGTACTTTCGTGCTTTAAAAATAACCACAGACTCTTTAATTACTCCCTTTTACATCGAGCATAAATGTGACTATTTATGCAACATCAATAAGCAAAATGATTCGAGTAGGCTCGATGAATAGAGTTAGCGGATAATAGGTATCTGAAATGAAAACGTTGCCCCCCCTGTTAAAGTCAACTCAATATCACGAACCATTTCAATCAAAAAAGCACTGCCATCAATTTCCAACTTCTGTTCGTCTACAATCTCAAACAGCGCTTCTAAAGCCGCACTGTAAGCAACATCAGAAATCAGATACACCTCAGCACAAAGGTAGTACCCTTCAGGAATCACAAAATCGTAAAGAGCTTCGTCGACTTGCCAATCACCAATAAATGTCTCAATTTGGTCCCATACTTTTTCAAGTTGGTTAATCGGCGTTGCGCCGAGTAGATTGACAGTTTTTTTGCCATAGATTTCGATCACCGAATCCCAGTCAGGATCTTCCAGAGCGATCTTTTTCATACCTCGCTGAGGGTACCAAATCAACTCAGTCGGCATAGACTTGGCCAGCTCTGTTTCAATCGACTGCTGACCACCGGGATGAGCAAGCTTAGCGATAAAATCAGCAGTCTCTCGCGGTGTAGACTCATAACCCATTTTGCGAATTTGTTTCGCCGTCACTCCAAGCTCTCTCTTTAAAGCCTTGCCTAAAGCTTGTGAAGAAGAGAAGCCACAATAGTGAGCAATCTCCATCACACTCCAAGGTTCATCATTGAGCAGCAGATTCACCGCGACTTGCAGTCGTAATCGGCTAAGATACTGCCCCGGCGTCTCATGAAACAATTCGCTAAACTGACGATGGAAATGATAGGGCGATATTGCGCTCTCAGTAGCTATTTTCTCCCACGATCTGTGTTCTGCCAACTCGTCATGCATCAACTTCAATGCGTGAGCAAAACGCTTTCTAAGATGCTCTGGAAGTGGTTCTAACAACGCAATTTCGGGCACCAGTTTAAATGCTGGTTTCTCTTGCTGTGACATAGATACGGGCCTCACTGGGGCGACCAGATCACTATCGCCCGTCAACCGGATAAAATCAATCACGCTCAGCATTAGGCTCCCTCTAATGCCAATTCATCTTCGACAGGCTTTGGCGCTTTACGACTGGTCATCCCCAGCAGTATTGGGATCAGGAGCAGGGTTACCGCCGTGGCAAATAGCTCACCAAACACCAATGAAACCGCTGCAGGTTTTAAGTACTGCGCTTGCTCTGCGGTCTCACTGAGTAGCGGCAGCAAACCACATACCGTAGTAATAGTCGTGAGGAAAATCGCCCTCAATCGACTGGTACCAGCCGTCACTAAAGCCTGTTTAAGCGGCACACCGCTGCGATACTCAGCGTTAAAGCGCGTGATCAGTACCAATGAGTCATTGATCACTATTCCCGTCATTGCCATCATGCCGAACATAGACAACAAACTGATTGGCAAATCCATCAGGTAGTGACCGAAGATAGCCCCAGCAAAACCAAATGGAATCACTGCCATGATGATGAACGGCTGCCAGTAAGACTTCAGCGGAACCGCCAACAAGATGTAAATCAGCAGAATAGTCAAAATCATCGCTGAGCGGAAACCGTCAGAGACTTCACCAATATCTTCAAATTCGCCGCCTGCTTTGATCCGAACTCCTGGGTACTGCTGACGCAGCGTTTTGATCTCAGAGCTGAGCTGAGCCATTGTCTGCTCAGGCGCCTGAACGTCTCGGTTCTGCTTCCAATAGAGGTTTACCACTTGCTCACGATTACGTCGGTAGAGTATCTGAGGCTCCTGCTCATGACGAAATTCAGCAATATCACCGAGTAAGACACTCTTTCCTTCAGACAGCAATACCATCGTCTGCTCAAGCTGAGCGAGAGTTTTACGCTCTGAACGAGGATACTGCAACAACACCTTGGTTTCTTGGCCTTGTTCCAACAAGCGATGAATTTCTCGCTCACCAAATGCCTCACCCGCCAATCGAGCCAACTTGTCCTGCGTCAGTCCGAGCTGTTGACCGTATTCATTCAACACTAGCCGCACCTGAGGCTGGCCGCTTTTACCATCATCATAAATATCCGCCACACCAGGCAGAGCGGCCAGTTTGTCCGCCAATTGGCTACTGACGCGCCTAGCAAGTTCACGGTCACTGGATGATATCGAGATGAATGTTCCACCAGCAGGCGCTTCAGACGCACTAAACTGAACTGAATACGCTCCTTCAATGCTCCCAGTATGAGTACGCCAACTATCGGTCAGTAAATTACCCGGCAAGAGGCTCAGGGCTTCACTGGTTAGCTCGGCGGTCACTTCCACCTCTCCATAACCATCCGACCACGCAAGCAGGTTTACCACGGGTGGCTGGCTCAACGGGTAGTCTTGCATCATCTCGTCTTCGACGTTGATCATCGCCTGTTCGATTTGATCTAAGGCTTTCTTTTGTAACGGCAAAGGGGCACCGTCTTCTAGCTCAACTTTCGCGGTAACGTATCGACCGGGGATTTCGGGGAAAATGGCACTTCGAATCGTCCCAGTAGACCACATGCCATACGCCAGTACGATAGCGGCGACAAAGCCCAGCAGTGATGCCAGTTTATAATCCAGTACCTTCTCCAAGGTAGGTTTGTACACTCTGAAATTGAACCACTCCAAACCACCTTGAGCCACAGACTGAATGCGAGAGAAAATACCGTTGTTTTTTTTACTTACAGACAACTGTGCTAGGTGCGATGGCAGAATGAACTTACTTTCAATCAGAGAGAAGATCAGCGCAAATATCACCACAGCGGAGAACCCAGCCAGAATCTTGGCAAAATCGTTGTTAATCCAAAGCATTGGCGAAAATGCCGCGATGGTAGTCAAAACACCGAATACCGTTGCAACAGAAACCGAGTGTACACCGTGCCACGCCGCTTTGCGCCCACTCGCATGTTTACCTCGTTGCTCGTGAATGGCATCGCCTACGACAACGGCATCGTCAACTAGAATCCCCAACACCAGAATGAAGCCAAACAAAGTGATGTCATTGATGCTGTAGTTAGCCAATTGCATCGCCCCTAAGGTACCCGCGATGGCGACTGGTATACCCACGGCCACCCAAAATGCCAATTTCAGCTCTAGAAAAATGCCCAGTAGCACCACCACAATCAAAAGGCCTTGCCACGCATTATCACCGAGTCTGAACAGTTGCTCTTCAATATAGGGTGCCATATCTGCCATGGTATTCAGCTCAATGTCTGAAGGCAGGATTTTGCGTTGCTCCGCCAAGGTATCCTTAATTGCATCGCTCACTTTGAGCAGGTTGTCGGTCTGGCTGGTGCTGATTAGCAGAGCGATAGCATTGATGCCATTATTACGCACAATGGAGCCACTGCGCTCATAGCCACGACTCAACTTAGCGATGTCACCTAAATAAACGGTACCGGATGGGCGAGAGACGATCGCCAAACGACGTAGTTTCTGCACATCATCGGCGTAGCCATCACCACGGATGACCATGCGGCCCTTGTCACTGATCAGCTCACCGGTGCGTGACTCAAGTGACATCTGTCCGATGGTGCTGGCTAAATCTTCCAGACTCAAACCCAGTTTCTCGAGCTGCGCTGGATCTGGCTCAATGATAAGTTGTGGTTTGCGACTTCCCCAGTTGGATACTTTAGAAATCTTGGGATTACTTTTTAGCGCTTGCTCGACCTGTCTTGCGATGGGTTGAAGCTGCTCATCGCTGCGTGGCCCCGAAACGACAACAAAGGCGGCCAAGTTAGTAAATTCATTTCTAACCACCTGAGGCTTTTCAGCTTGAGCAGGAAAACCATTGATGGCGTTCACTCGGTTACGTACATCATCCAGCAGCTTATTGAGGTCGGCGCTGCTGGTTTTGCGTACAACAACACTCGACATTCCTGCGCTAGACTGGCTGGTCACCTGTTTAATGCCGGAAATGCCACTGATGGACTCTTCAATTCGCTGCGTAACACTCTCATCAATCTGTTTAGCTGTACCTCCCGGGTAGGCAACATTGATCACAACCGATGACGGCGCAATCTGCGGAAAGGACTCCACACGGAGTTGACCAAACGCCATAACACCACTGGCGATGATCGCGAGCATCAACAGATTCGCCCCTACGGGGTTGTTGATAAACCACTTAGTCAGCCAGCTCATTGATTACCCTCCTGCTTCGCGACCAATATCTGCGCAGCTTGCGGGGATACTTGCTTCCCCGGTAACATCGACAGCAGTGGGTACACCAGCACCTGACGTGCCTTAGCGCTGTCCTGATCAAAGCGGGCATAAACCTGATTACGCGCTTGTCCTATTTGCGTAATCCACTCTTTCTGCAATCGGTTCTGCTCATCAAGTGTCCAGACGTATCCATCTCGTGTGATCGCACTGAGTGGCAAGGTCACTATTTCTGGCCTTAGCCCGAGACTAACGATGACTTTCACCTGTTGATTAGGCAGCAAGCGAGTCAATCCTTGATAAGGCTCGCGAACAGACAAAACCACTTGTCGCTGACGTGTGGTTGGATCAGCCTGCGGCGAGACATATCGAACTTGTGCCTGCCACTCGCTGCCATCTCGATTCACAATTGTAATCTCAGGCTGACGCAACGCGGATTGCACCTGCTGCCAGTGAAGTTCCGAAACAGGCAGCTCGACATCCAGTGAGTCGCTGGCGGCGAGTTCAAAAGTCACCTGACCGGCTTCCAACCATTCACCGGGGCTGATGTTACGACGCATGATCACTGCATCAAACGGCGCTGCAATACTCGCTTCCTCAAGCAACTTTGCTGCACTGGTGTAAGCCTGTTTTGCCTGCGCGAGTTCTGCCTTGGCTGCCAACACCTGTGGCTCACGGCGGGCAAACGGAGAGCTTTTGGTTGGCGATAACATTTTTAACGCGACTGTTTGTTCGTGCTGTGCCTGTTTTAGGTTTAGCTCTGCCTGCTTAACGCTGCTGTTCGCCTGAGCCAGATTAGACTCTAACGCGCTGGTGTTGAGCTTCGCCAACAAGGTCCCTTTTTTCACCAGTACGCCCGGTTCGATATCGGGGTTCAACCACGCCAACTGAGCGCTGCTTGAAGCCTTAAGCTGGATCGGCCAACGCGCGGTTGTTGTTGCCAGCAAAGTCAAATTGGAATCGTGATCTTCCGGCGTCACTTGCAGTACCGAAACGGGGGTTTTGCTCGGCGTTTTTTGCTCAATCACAACTGGCTGAGGCTCTAAAACATCCACAACCACCAATGCCGCGAAAATTGCCCCGCAGCCAGCTAATATTGCAAGAGTCTTTTTAAATTTCATAAGGCTTCTCCTCTACAGCCAATTGAGCGGGGGTTTGATTTAGTCGTTGGCTGATCTCCATCAGACGCGACAAGGTTTGCAGTGTGATAGGCAGCATCACTGCTGTTTCCACGAATTCCAGTGAGTAAGTTACGATGGAAAAAACCTGACCCACAGTAGGATCAGTAAGAATGCTCACCATCCAAAGGTTGGTTAGGACTGCGGCAAATAAGACTATAAAGATCAGCCCATACACCAGCGCTTCGGTATCGGACAGTTTGATTTCACAGCGTTTCAAGCGTTCAAAGTGCGTTCTAATCGCCGCAAAAGGCTGACCGCTGAGCACTCGAACCTGTTGCTCTAACTGATCATTTAACGCGCCATTAAGTCGCGTAAACGTTTGATGGAACAGGGCATAAATCAGCAGCATACTCAGCCCTGCGATCAACACGCATAATGCAAGTTTGATGTGAAAAGTGGCGAGAATGACAACGGTAGCGACCAACTGCACAACGGCAGTAATCAGCGATGGTAAATCTTCTTCTAGAAAATCTACCAGCTCGCGGGACATGGACAGTCGGGCGTCTTTGACTGATACCGATTGACCGCGCAAATTACGCTCAACCAAATTGGACAACCGCACTCGGATCCCGCCATAAACGCGAGTATCGTAAAAACGACGTGCAACGCTGATGACCACCAGTACAAACAAGATCGCTGCAAACATAAGCAACGGCTGCAAGTTTTGCTTAAGCACACCATCAATAGCAAAACCGATAAACAGCGGCAGCAAAATCATAAATACGTTCTCAGCCAGAACCATCAGCCAAGTAAACATGACTTTAATGGGACTCAGCCGGATAACGGACCGAAGTGTGATGGGTTGATTGAACAGCATTATTGACCCCACAAATGAATGTGGCGCCAGTATTACCAATTATTAACCAGAAAAAGTGTCCCAGATTGCTGTTTTAGTCAGTAACCTTTTGTTAACCCCCTCGCGCTTATTCTTCTCGCCATATTTAACACAACAGTAAATATGGGACGGAGATGAAATGAAACTGTTCGCTTCAATACTGACCACTGCCGTGATTACTGGCTCTGTTTGGGGGCTGGTTGTGCTTCAGCCTGCGATGGCTGACAGCACGCAGCAAGCTCAGATTAACAATGAATCCAGCGGTGTTTCTCGTGGCGTTAAACAAGGTGATACGCCCCAGCAATACTTACGTGGAGTGAGCAAAACAATCTCCCTTGAGTCTTTACCTTCGCTGTGGCGCGAGTTCGATCGCAAGCTGGTCGAGCCGGATAAAATCCCAGACAATTTAGACAGAATCGTTGTCTTGTATCAAAACCTCAACAGCGACTTTACTGAAGCTCAAGTCACCATAGGCTACCCAACTGAAAAGAGCCCATTGGCGAGCGACTTAGTCGCACTCCCTGCCATTGAACAGGCGGAGCTGCTGATGAATAGGGGTCAGCATTCAGAATCGGAACTCATTGATGCTTGGGGACGCATTAATTTCCAAAAGTCCGTCGATGCTTTAGTGGAGATCCACTACCTCAATTCACAAGGACAACCGGAATCCAGCCAGTTGTCTGTCTACTATAAATAAAGAGTCACAGGAGATACGTTATGGAGTTTATGTCTCAAATTTTCTCTGAGGCGACCATTATCTTCACCGAAACTTGGGTGGACGATAACTTTGTTCTCATTGCCGTTGCGATCTTTTTGATCGAGCTGATTCGATACGCGTTCAAAAAGAAACTGAGCTGGAATATGTTGGGTGACAGTGCGACCAACTTTGTAACACTGTTTTTCCTCTTAGTGACGATATTCTTTGTCGGCTTAGCCTATGTTGCAGCGTTTGTCTTTGCTTATGAGAATCTTAGCCTGACCCATCTTCCTATCACTGGCTGGACCATTCTGGGTTGCTTGATACTGGCAGATTTAGCCTACTACTGGGAACACCGATTTTTGCACAGCAACGGCTTAGCGTGGGGGACACATTCCGTGCACCATAGCTCTCCGTATTTTAATATTTCCGTGGCTTACCGCTTCGGGCCGCTAGATTGGTTTTACCCATTCTTTTTCCATTTGCCGTTAATACTGCTTGGTTTTAATCCTTTTGTGGTCCTGATGTGCGAAACCTTTGTTCAGCTATTCCAGACACTGCTGCATACCGAAACCGTGAAGAAGTTTCCGAGACCGATAGAAGCCATCTTCAATACACCGTCACACCATAGAGTTCACCATGCGACGAATAAGCAATATCTGGATAAGAATTACGCGGGTATTCTGATCATCTGGGATCGTATGTTTGGTACCTTTGCTCGCGAAGACGAAGAGGTGAAATACGGAGTTTACCCACGGATTAATTCCGTCAACCCATTTAAAGTATACTTCCACGGCTATGCCAAACTGATTCAGCTATTGTGGCATGCACCGAGCTGGAGTTATCGCCTACAACTTCTGGTCAAGCCGCCCATCTGGGCATGGAAACAAGAACAACAAAGGAAATAGAGCATCATGAGTATTAACGCCCTGCTAATCGAAGACGACAGAGATCTGGCTGAAGCCATCAGTGACTATATGGAGCTCGACGGCTTTGAGTTTGATTTTGCCTACAATGGCGCATCGGGGCTTAATCTAGCGTTAACCAATCAATACGACATCATACTCACCGACATCAACATGCCCAAAATGGATGGTATTGACGTCTGCCAGTCACTCAGAGAGCAGGGCGTCAGTACTCCTGTTCTGATGCTCACCGCAAGAGATACACTCGATGACAAAGTCACGGGGTTTGCTGCTGGATCTGATGACTATTTGGTTAAACCTTTTGCCATGGAAGAGCTCAAAATTCGTCTGCAAGCGCTGATTCGGCGCTCACATGGTACCGTCACCTCTCTTAAAGTCGGTGATCTGAGTATCGACTTAGATAAGCATCAAGCCACTCGTGCAGGTCACCCCTTAAAGCTTCCACCTGTGTGTTGGAAAATGTTGGTTTGTCTGATGCGTAATAGCCCCAACGTCGTCAGTAAAACCAAGCTGGAAGAAGAAGTCTGGGGAGATGAGTTTCCCAGTGCCGATAGCTTCAAAGTCCACCTATTTAAACTTCGTCAGGCTATTGATGCCCCTTTTGATACTAAGCTGGTTCATACCGTGCACGGTGTAGGGGTAACAATCAGAGAGGAGGAGGCATGACTCGGGTCAGTATAAAGCGCGATATCTACCTCTACCTGTTTGGTATCGTCATCAGCCTCACTGCAATTTATGGACTGATGATCAACCAGAGTTACCAAACGGGGCTGTATGAATCCGCCAAGTATGGCTTTCTTTATGAACTTAAAGCGGCGGAAAGCGAGTACCTCAAAACTGGGCAACTCCCTCAATCTCAAAGTAGTACGCTTCAGGTCTACCTCGATTTCAATCAAGTCCCGCAGAAGTTTCTGACCGCCTTCGACTGGAACAGCTTTGAGAACGACGCCATCTACGAACGCTATATCCCCGCCACCGATGCAGCGTCGGGCGAATATCTGTATGCCGCCTACCATCATATCCCCAGTATCGATGCCACCTTGTATGTGGTGTCTCAGTATGACGAGTCCATTTATCTGGAATTGTTTGAGCTCAATCCTCCCGAGTCGGTCAGCCAATTTAACTCTGCCTTTATCATGATTGGCGGCTTACTGTTGCTGGTCTTTCTGATCATTCGCTTATTGATCTATCGCCTGACGAAACCCATTCTCGTGCTTTCCCAGTGGTCGGAAACGCTGGATCTAAATCAGACAGAAAAGCTAAAACGCTTTCGCTATCGCGAGGTGGACCTCCTCGCCAACCAGTTGGTCGAAAGTGTCCGCAATGAAAGAGATGCCATCGAGCGCGAGGAATTCTTTCTCAGAGCCGCCAGCCACGAGTTAAGAACACCCGTCTCGATTATGTCTGCCAGCGGCGAAATGCTTGGTCGCTTGTCGGATTCCATGCCGCGAGGCGGGCAAAGAGCAGTTGCTCGTATCCAACGTTCGGTGGCGACGATGCAAACCCTCATCACCACGTTGTTATGGATGAGCCGCAATACTCAGGCGGAACTCGAAGCCAGTAGCGTCAACTTCAATCACCTTGCCAGTGAGATCATCGAAAGTCATCGCTATCTGATTGAAAGCAAAGACATCAGTGTAGAGTTGGACGCCAGCTCAGACTCTCTACAAACGCAGGTTCCACTCGCGCTGATCCAAATTGTCCTGACTAATTTAGTACGCAACGCTTTTCAACACAGCGCTGATGGCATTGTCCGTATTGAATTGTCTGAGGAGCGCATTACCATCACCAATCCCGTAGAGCTGTCGGATAGTCAACAGTCCACCGAAACGTCCTTTGGAATTGGCTTGGTTCTGATTGAAAAAGTGTGTCGAAATCAGGGCTGGCACTTCATTCATCAGCAGAAAGATGACACCTATTTAGCCGAAGTCGATTTACAGAAAGAGTATGAATCGTAGACGGTAACCAAAAATTAACCTGTCATCGACTATCCTTGTCCCAAGTTAAACAGCAGGAGTCAAACATGGGAACCTGGATTTTAGAAACATTACTTTGGGCAATCGTGACCGTTGCGGTTTGTGTCGCTATCTGGGGATTCACCCTACCCAATATCCTGATTGCATTGGGGGTCTCTGTCGGTGTCTCATTGCTACTCGGCAATAGCTGGCGCAGTTAACGGGATGTGTAAGACATCGAGCCAAACGATGTTTACTTAATCATCCTAACAATGAGAGACCCCGGAGAACGTAGTGCTTCTAGGTTACAACTGAGAACAGTGCCAGATTCCGGGGCATAGTAACTTGCGACATCAAACCCTAGACTGTTGTATTGAATCGCGAGCAACTCACCCTTCTCAACCTTCTGCAACAAAGACACCTTTGGCTCGACAAAACCACCTTGCTTCGCTCGAATGCTGATGACTTGCTTCCCTTCGAGGCAAGAGGCATTTTCAACAACCTCCCCAAATAACACCTTATGATAGCGCAGCACATTCAGAACACCTTCTGCGGCGCGCTCAACCATTTCGGCATCATGGTATCGGCCAGAACCGACCTCCACAGTGATGCTTGGTACACCATGTTGATTCCAAGTGGATTCCAAAACGCCTGACTCACCCGGATCGTTCAAAATGACGTCTGGATTCATTAGCTTAGCCAGTATCCTTGCCTGCTCAATACGGTAGTCAGCAAACACGTATAGCGGGTAGCTGGTGCCGGTGGTTTGAGTATGCAAGTCAATCGCGATTTCGGCATTGGGCTTAAGGACATGCTGCCAAAGGTTCCCTAAATAACGCGCCGCTTCATTGCCCGCCTTATCTCCGGGGAAAAAGCGATTGAGGTTAGCGGAAGAGACATCCGGATCAACGGTGTGAAAGTCACGACTATGGTGAAGAATGCCGCTTAGGTTGATGGTTGGGACGATAGTAACGCACCCTGCCAGCGATTGCCCTGCCAAGGCTTTTGCTACTTTCAGAGCGGTAACAATACCGTTTTGCTCATCCCCATGAACACCTGCGGTGATCATGACTTTTGGACCAGGCTTCGCACCTTTAAATACTCGGACTGGCATTTGCTGCCACAAACCAAGTGCATCCGTTGCAACGGCATATAAAAACGCATGCTCACCCGCTTGCAGTGAGTCAACATCAAGCGAATGAATAATTGGAAAATGTTCCACCACAGGGGCAACGTCAGACATACCCAAACTTCCTTATAGAACAAAGGCGAGCATACACTCGCCTTGAAAAAACAGCTTACTTTAATCCCTGTTGCTAGTTGTGAATAGCACCAGATTAGAATTTTGTTAGGCAAATCCCGCCATGTGCGCGGCAACCACGACGATGCTGGAAAGCCCGAACAAAATCAACATAAAGCGACCACAGAACTTGACCCAAACGCCCCAGTCAATGCGACACACACCCAGCGTAGCCATTAGAGAGGCTGAGGTCGGAACGATGATGTTGGTAAAGCCGTCACCCAGCTGGAAAGCCAATACCGCAACTTGCCGTGTCACACCTGCGATGTCAGCCAGAGGAGCTAACAACGGCATAGTAAGTGCTGCCTGACCAGAACCAGAGGTAACAAAGAAGTTAAAGATGGATTGGAACACATACATCAGCCAAGCCGCCATCACATCTGGCAAACCGCTGATCAAGCTTCCTGCGCTATTTAAAATCGAGTTTAGGACACTGGCTTCATCAGTTGAGCCTCCGCCAAGGATCAGCAACACACCTTTGGCACAACCAACCAGTAACGCAGGTGCCAGCATGATACTTGCACCATCTTTAAACGCCGCCGACGCATCGTTTAACGTCATCCCATTAAGGCGGAAGATCGTGCCAAGAATCGCCACAATGAAGCCCATAGTGAAAAACTGAGAGGCAATTTCTGGGATATACCATGCGTGAGCGACAACCCCCCAAACAACCCAAGCTGTTGTGCCAACCACGGTTAGCAGCACTAATGTATCACCGAATGTCCATTTTACCGCTGGTTGGTCTGATGAATCCTGCTTTCTAAAGTAAGCATCTGTGTTGTAGGTGATCGATTTGCTTGGGTTAGCTTTAATTCGCGATGCATAAGCCATGGTAAAACCAATAGCTAGTAGGGTGAAGCCTGCCCACATGACCATTCGCATCGTCATCCCAGACAGCACCGGAACTCCGGCAATACCTTGTGCAATTGCAACGGAAAATGGGTTCATCCAAGACGTCGCAAAACCTATTTGGGTCGCGACATAAGTCACCATTACGGTAGTGATGCTGTCATAACCCAATCTCACCATTAATGGCGCGATGATAATGGCAAAAGAGACCGCTTCTTCGCCCATACCAAAAACGGCTCCGCCCAAAGAAAACAGCAGGAAGAGCACTGGAATAAATAAGATCTCGCTGCCTTTTGTTTTGTCAATCAGGTAGAGGATACCGTTGTCTATTGTGCCAGTGCGGATGACGACGCCAAACGAGCCCCCGATGAGCAACATGAACATGATAACGCCAATAGCACTGCCCCATTTAGAACCTGAAACCAGCCCTTCAAAGGGAAAGTTCATCAGGCCAATACCGCCACCCGATGCAAAAAAACCAACGCTGTTGTACACCAGTTCCCCTTGCTCATCCCTCTCATAAGAGAAAGATTCAGGGTCGATGACTGAACGTGTTTTTTCTACTCCATCCGCGATGTAGGCCACTTCCTGACTGTCAAATGAACCAGCGGGTACAAAGTAGGTGAGGATGGCAGCGAAGATACCGATAATAAAGATGAGAACTAAAGTGTCCGGCATCTGCCAGGTTTGGGCTTTTTCTGCCCCAGATTGTTGTGTTTGAACGTGTGACATTTTATGAATATTTATAGTTTAAAAACGCATAAAACATCACACAATTAGTTAGTATGCTCAACTATAAAAGAACTCAAAATCGCTCTTTGAAACAATTTAATACGAAAAAATAGCAATTCTTAATAATATAATTTCATCACTGTTAAATATTGTCGATCAGCCAAAAGCCACATAAATGGTAAGTCCATCATTGATAACTAATCAATCAACCGAACAACCAATGACCCCGGAGCACGAACCGACTCAACATTGTGGCTAATCACAGTCGCTTTGATTGGTGAGTAATACGTCTGGATCTCATCACCAAAGCTGTTGTATTGAGTAGCCAGCTTCTGCCCTGCTTCAACCAAATCCATCAGCTCAACATGGCAAATAACGAATCCGCCTTGCTCAGCCCGAACACTGGTGATTCGCTCGCCTTCCACACAAGGGTGGTCCAGATCGACAACATCGCCTTCTATAAGCTGATAATCCTTGAGAACATTCTGTACTCCCGTGGTCGCGCGCTGAATCATCTCTAAGTCAGTGTATCGACCTATCCCTACTTCAATGGTGATGGATGGAATATCAGCTCGGTTGTAAACCGTTTCCAAAATACCCGGGTCTCCTGGATCATTGAGAATCACATCGGGATTGATGAGTCTTGCCATTCGAATCGAATCATCCAATCGATAGTCAGCAAAAGCGTATAAAGGATAAGCCGAACCACTGGTCTGAGAATGTAGATCGATGGCCAAATCCGCATTGGGTTTCAGCAAGTTCTCCCAAAGACTATTGGCGTAGCGGCTAGCGTCATCCCCATTTGGATTACCCGGGAAGACGCGGTTAAGGTTAGCGGATGAGCTATCGGGGGCAGCAGAATGAAAGTCTCGGCTATGCCTTGCGATTCCAGAAAGGTTAACAGTAGGCACTATGGTAATGCAGCCTGAGATAGACTGGCCTTCCAGCTCGCGCGCCAGTTTTTGTGCCGTTAGAATTCCGTTTTGCTCATCACCATGAACACCTGCGGTAATCATGATACGTTTACCCGGTTTATCACCTTTAAACACACGTACAGGCAATGTCTGTGGATGACCAATGGCATCTGTGGCAACCGCAAACCAGAATTTATGCTCTCCCGGCTCCAATGCATTAACGTCCAACGCTTGTATCGTTGGATACATGGGCACAATGCATTCATTTAGTGGCTTCGTCATCAATTCTCTTCCCTTAAACAGCGGCGACCATTTTTTGCAGTAGGCGGATGATTTCATCACGCTCTTTAGGATCAAGCGAGCTAAGCAGCTTTTGATTGATCGCCATAGGGATAGGAACCAAGGTTTCCTTTAACGCTCTTCCTTCATCAGTCAGATAAATACGAAAAGCACGGCGGCTGTTGGGATCAGGCTGGCGCTCAACCAGACCTAAATTTTCCAACTTATCAAGAGTGCGTGTCGTAGTTGAATTTTCCACTTTGGATTTCTGAGCGATATCGCGCTGGGTCACGCCTTCCTCTTCCCACAAACACATAAGCGTTGGCCAAAGGGCAAGTGTTAATCCATGCTTTTTTAGTTCCGTATCAAAGGTTTTTGCAGCATCATTCGCCACCACATTGATCAACCAGCCAAAGCTGCTTTGTCTATCAAACGTCTCACTCATCGACGAGTTCTCTCAACCAGTAAATTTACAAAGAAAAGGCAATAATTGTCATGGTAACTGATGTAGCTATAACTAGCACTAGCAAAGCTCGAAGTTGAGAAACAAACAAAAGCGTCGGATATTGAGACACGCCTTTTTGGACACCAGTAACCATCGCCCAAGTTAACGGCTTAGCACGCAGTTTATAAACAATGATTGCCCCAACATGCAACGCGATCAAAACCGGAAGAACATTAGCCAAAGTTAAATGCACAACTTCAAGCATATTGAATAAGCTATCCGTTAGCCAAACTTCCGCCAGAGGCAAATTGTCTAACATCCCAGCTAACGCCAAACCAGAAACGCACTGTAGAAGCAATGCCGTGATCATAGCCACAACCATCCACCCACCCGCTGGATTGTGGCCAGGTTGTGCACTTGCCCTACCCATCATATAGCGGACAACTACTTTAGGTGAACGTAGAAACTGCCTGAAACGGCTGGTTTCGCTGCCCACATAACCCCAAATTAATCGCCAAAGAATAAGGGTGAACAAGGCTAATCCGAGTTGTACATGCGGGCCGTTACCTGAAAACCCAGACGCCATTAATGCAATAAACAAAACAGCTTGTAACCAGTGATAAAGGCGTGTCGCCAGATCCCAAACTTTCATTTTCCACCTCGACGGTATTGTTGATGAACTAATCTTTGCATAAATTTACACAGCAATAGTTGCAATTGCAACTATTGCTGTGTAAATTTAATTTCATCAACGAAGAAGATCCTTTTCGGATCGATTAATCAGGAGAGAGTCACATGAAAAAGATACTCATCGGTTTAGCAGTGGTGCTGCCTTTAACTGCAATTGCACAAGACTTTAGTCAGCAGATAACAGAACGCCAGAATGCCTTTGAAGACATTGAATCGACCAGCAAACTGGTCAGCAAAACCTTGAATGGCGGTGATACCGATTGGAGCAAGCTTGAAAGTCAAAGCCAAAAGTTAGCAAACCACAGTCACGCACTGCTGACTCTTTTTCCGCAAGGTAGCCATGTAGATAGCAAAGCAAAGCCTGAAATCTGGAGTAAACCAGACAGATTCAATCAATTGCTCACACAAATGGATCAAGGCTTTCAAGACCTCTATCAAGCGAGCCAGAACAAAGACATTGCGATGGCCGAATCAGGTCTTGAAAGCACTCAAGATACCTGCCGCAGTTGCCATCGCAGCTACCGTTCTCGCTGGTAACTTCATTTAATAACAACAGACAGCAATAACAAATACAGCCATTTTCAAACTATTAAGGAAATAACATGAAATTTATTCGCTCATCCGTACTCTTAATCTCTCTTTTTATTTCAGGTACCGTCTTCGCTGCGGACTATGGCGTCGAGCTATCATGGAACACAGACAATGCTGAGCAAATATTAAAAACGCTACCAGAACAAAAAGCCGCATTTGGCGAGTTAATCGAGCAAGGAGCTGTCAAAGATATGTTTGTTATTCGAAGCAAAGTGGATGGCAAACCGATTCAGTTATTGAGGTTCGTACTTGAGGCAGACAGCGAAGCCGATGTACAGCGTAAGCTAAAAGACTTGCCTATGTACAAAAAGGAGCTGGTCAAGATCAGTAACATCCGCATGTTGGGATCTAAATGGCTAGATAACACGCCTGTCTACAACAACTACGGTGTTGTCATCACTTGGAAAGAAGGTATAGAAGCGCTTGAAATGGACAGAGTATTAGGCATCGACCTGCAGCGTGTCATCAGCCTCAATCAAGCTGGGTTTATTACCTCCTCTTATCTTGATACGCAGAAACTATCTAATGGTGTCGTACGCCCCATTTACTCAGTCTCTTTCCTTGCAAAAGATGCACAGCATGCTCGTGAACTCAGTAACCAATTTGAAGCGGTAACTTTAGGTTATGCCACTATCGAAATTCAGCACTTAGGCCACAAGATTAGCTTAAGTAGATAATAAAAAAGCGGACTGTATAGTCCGCTTTTGTTTAAGATTCTTTGGTCGACGTGACCACAACACTAAACAAAATTAACACCCCACCAATAACCTGAACTGTAGTGAATGATTCCTGCAACCAAGCCATAGCAAATAGGGCGCCGAATAACGGCTCACTCCCCATCAGCAAGGATACGCGCGTTGGAGACGTACGGCGCACTGCATAGTTCTGAACATAAAAGGCAAACAAGGTACAGAACAAGACGAGATAGATGACCGTTAGCCAAAACTCCCATGAAGCAGGAACAACAAACTCAGATGTAGGTAAGTAAGTGACGGCGCATACAATTGCCACCAATGCCACAACTAAAGATTGGAGCGATGTTAAGGTTGATGTGGTGATCACCTTACCTTCCGTAAACCGCTTGGTCATGGTAACCATCAATGCACGGAGCAGAGCCGCCGTTAGAATAAAGTAATCACCACTGTTTAGGGAAAACTCAACACTCTCTTCGCTCGTCAGTAATAAAACGCCAGCCACACTGCAAGCCGTTAGTCCCCATAAGGTGTTACTGACTTTCTTTTTATTGATCAACAGCTCTGCGAAAGCGGTCAGAATGACAGACAAGCTGATCAAAAATGCCGCGTTTGATGCTGAGGTTTGGGAAACACCAAACACTTCACAGAAAAAAATCGCCGATAGGATAAAACCAGTGGGAATCGCTATCTTCCAGTCTTTATTCAATCCTCGGCGAAAGTCTCGAATCACCACAGGTAACAGACATAAAAAGGTGATCGAAAATCGTATCGAAATAAACACCAAAACACTTGTGTATGCCAAGGCACTTTTCGTCAGGCCGTAACTCGTCCCCCAAAATATCGCAACCAGTAACAACAATGATTCCGTTACGGGGAACCTCACATTCCCTTTTTTTAGCGAATTTGCAGCTGTTGTCATTTCATTCCTCCATCCTTGTGAATGCTATTGCGAGTACGTCCCTGTACGCGCACTTGTCCAAATAAATAAGTCCTTTGTAGTTGGTGATAAAAACACTGAATCACGGGATTTGTTTTAATGGTTCAGGCTCAAATCTCGAAAAAGATTAACGTTGAATAGTTTGATGCAGTACTACGGTGTTGTTTAATGACTGAATGCCGTTAAACGACTCTATTTCGTTACACAGGGTATATATCGACTGAAGATCTGGCGCTTCAATGAGAGCAATAATGTCATAAGATCCTCCTACGATACTCGTCAGCCTTACCTCTGGAATCTCTCTAAGAGCTTCCGTCACATTATTCTTTTTGCCTTTCTCACATGAAATCAGCAAGTAACTTGCTGCTGTTCTGCCTTCTTGCTCAACTCTGATTTGAGCGGTATAGCCTTTAATGATACCGGTTTTTTCCAACCGGTTGATGCGCTCAGTAACTGCGGTGCGCGATAAACCAATGTTACGCGATAAGTTAGCGATTGACTCGCGGCCATTAGATAAAAGGTTAGAGAGAATTTTCCGATCCAGTTTATCTAGGCCCTGAAGGTTAGTCGTTGACATCATATATCCTGCCTTACGTTGTTATTATTCATTTGCTTTTTATAGGTTGATGGTTTTAGGTAAAGAGAGTCGATACAACTCTACTGGAGTAAAAGTCGGTTATTTTTCGAGAGTGGCGCTATCCGTCATAACCATCAAAACCAGACAGCTCACCCTTGTTCACAATGATTCGACGCTCTAGTCACGAGCTAACTGGATAATCATTGAGATGCATCCCCAGCACTTCTTATTTGTTCATACATCACGTATTGGAAGCACTGGGTATACCGTCAATTGACTTGCTCAGTATCCATAAGTAACTTGAGCGAAACAATACAGCCAAAATGCAAAGGATAATTGCACTGTGGACACAAATAAATTAATCCCTCTCTTATCAGAGATGGCAATTTTCGTCAGTGTTGTCGAGTCTGGAAGTTTTTCAAAAACCGCCCAGAAGTTAGGTGTCTCACCGTCTTCCGTTAGTCGTTCTATTACTAGGCTGGAAAGTGCATTGCAGGAAAGGCTACTGGAAAGAACTACCCGAAAAATGCGCCTTAGCACCACAGGGCAAGAAGTTTATAACCTGTGTAGTGACATGATGAACTCAGCCAAAATGGCGATATCCGCCGCTCAGGCTGACAAAACGAATGTATCCGGCGCGTTACGAGTCGCAGCACCAAAAGCCCTGTCACGACAAGTTTTGATGCCGATGATTTTGGATTTCATCGACCACTACCCCAATATCTCATTGCAGCTTAAAGCCGCCGATCACTATATCGATCCAATAGGTGATGAAGTAGACATACTCATCCATATCACTGACAACCCCACAGCAGGCCTAATCGCCAAGCAATTAAGCCAGTGTCGTCTGATCATGTGTGCCAGTCCTTCCTACATTGAAAAACATGGTATGCCCACGCACCCAGAAGGTATATCTGAGCACAACTGTCTGTGTTTAGGGGAGAATCCAAAAGATCGAATATGGGACTTCACCAATAACAATAAAAAACTATCGATAAATGTGAGTGGTTCATTCGCGGTAAACCACAGTGAAATTCGCCGAGAAGCGGTATTACGTGGAGTAGGAATTTCTGTTTTTCCTGAGTTCGTGATTCAGCCTTACATCGATTCAGGAGACGTAGTTGAAGTGCTAAAAGACTGGCATGTCGGTGGAAACTACCAAGGCAAAATTATTGCTCAATATGCTCAATCTAAATACATACCCAGCCAGATTAAGACTTTTATCGAGTACTTGCAAAATCGCTTCAATGAACAGCAGCAAATAAAAAAGGGCAGCTAAACTACTTAGCTACCCTTTTACTCATCATCAAAACACTATGCGTTGTCGATATCTGCGACCATAGCTTTGGCCAGCGCCTCTGCTACTTTAATACCATCAATGCCCGCAGATAGAATACCACCTGCGTAACCCGCCCCTTCACCAGCAGGGAAGAAGCCTTTCAAATTGATGCTCTGGAAGTCTTTGCCACGCTTAATGCATACTGGTGAAGAGGTTCGGGTCTCAACACCTGTTAGTAAGCCGTCTTCTGAAGCAAATCCTTTGATCTTCTTATCAAAAGCAGGAATAGCTTCACGAATCGCTTCGATTGCAAAATCCGGTAGCGCTTTAGAAATATCTGTCAGATGGATACCTGGCGTAAAAGATGGTTGAACGTCACCAATCTCACTTGGATCGCGACCTTTCAGGAAGTCACCAATCTTCTGCGCTGGTGCATCATAGTTCTCACCACCTAGCACATAAGCACCTGACTCAAGCTCACGCTGGAAACGGATACCAGCCAGAGGATCACCAGGGTAATCTCGCTCAGGGTCAATACCTACAACAATTGCACTGTTTGCGTTACGTTCTGAGCGCGAATACTGGCTCATACCATTAGTCACAACGCGACCTTCTTCTGAAGTTGCCGCAACCACTGTGCCACCCGGACACATACAAAAGCTGTAAACGGTGCGGCCATTCTTACAATGGTGAACCAGCTTATAGTCCGCAGCACCCAAAATAGGGTTACCTGCATTAGGACCAAAACGTGCTTCATCAATCATCGATTGCTTGTGCTCAACACGGAAGCCGACAGAAAACGGCTTAGCTTCCATATAAACACCACGCTCATGAAGCATTTCAAAGGTGTCACGTGCACTGTGTCCAACCGCTAACACAACATAACGAGATTGAATCTCTTCACCGTTTGATAGTGTTAGACCTGTAATTTGCTCTCCGTCCATGTGGATATCATCGACGCGAGTGCTAAAGCGGATCTCACCACCCAGCTCGATGATTTTCGCGCGCATTTTCTCAATCATGGTCACCAGTTTAAAAGTACCAATATGCGGCTTACTGACGTATAGAATTTCTTCTGGAGCGCCCGCTTCCACGAACTCAGTGATCACCTTTCTGCCGTAGAAGTTGGGATCTTTAACCTGACTGTAGAGTTTGCCGTCAGAGAACGTACCTGCGCCACCTTCACCGAACTGTACATTGGATTCTGTGTTCAGAGTACGTTTACGCCAAAAGCCAAAGGTATCTTTGGTACGTTCACGAACTTCTTTACCTCGCTCAACCACAATCGGCTTAAAGCCACTTTGCGCGAGAATCAATGCAGCAAACAAGCCACAAGGGCCGAAGCCAATAACCACCGGACGTTCAGTGATGTTCTCTGGAGCCTTAGCTACAAACTTGTACTCCATATCTGGAGTCTGCTTAACATGCGGGTCATCCGCAAATTTCACCAACAATGGCTCATCGTTTTCAACGACAACATCAAGTGTGTAAATCAACAGAATATTTGTCTTTTTACGAGCATCATAACCACGTCGGAATACATTGAAAGAGATCACTTGGTCTTCAGAAATACCGAGTTTTTTGGTGATGGCGGCAATCAGAGCCTCTTCCTCGTGGTCGAGAGGGAGTTTAATTTCAGTTAAACGTATCATGTTGATGTCTCGTAATATCAGGTGTCTTAGCCAGAGTCGCTCAGCGACCAGCTCACAATGGCGCGCATTTTACGAGAAATTGAATTGTCTGTCATACTAAATCAAGCGAGAACAAAACATTCACAGTAGAGGATGTTGAATTTTGCCTTGGGATGAGTATTATCCCCATTCCTCAATTTTTGACTAACTTAAGAGCGGATCATCATGGCGTTCGTCGTAACCGATAACTGCATTCAATGTAAATATACTGACTGTGTCGCAATATGCCCTGCAGATGCCTTCCACGAAGGGCCAAACTTCATGGTGATCAATCCGATTGAATGCATTGACTGCGGCTTATGTGTCGATGAGTGTGACGCGAATGCAATTTTTCAGGAAGACGAAGTGCCTGAAGACCAAATGCTTTACGTTGAGTTAAATGCCGAACTTGCCGAACTATGGCCTGTACAAACCGAAGTGAAGCCAGCAATGGATGATGCCGAGAAGTGGAATGGTGTGCCTGATAAACTGGGTATGCTAGAGAAATAAAGCACTCTACCTTCAGATACAAAAAAGCGCAGTAAATCACTGCGCTTTTTTGCATTCAGGACTTTTTATTCACCATGCTGACGACGCAAGTTATCTAAAATAATTCCCGTCGCCATCGCCACGTTGAGTGACTCTGCACCACCAAAAGCGGGAATGGTTATCTTGTCGGTGACAAACTGAGCGGCTTGCTCACGTATACCATGAGATTCACTGCCCATCAGAAGAATACCCTCAGCGTTAAATTCGGTTTTGTGGATACTTTCGCCTTCCAAGAACGCGCCATAAACAGGAATGCTTGCCTGCTCTAAGTAACTTGGCAGATCCAGTTGACTGACTGTGACACGGCCAAAACTGCCCATAGTGGCACTGATGGTTTTCGGGTTGTACGGGTCCGCGCAATCTTTACTCGCAACAATATGCTTGATGCCATACCAGTCAGCAACACGAATGATGGTGCCAAGATTACCGGGGTCTGACACACCATCCAAAGCAATTATCAAGCCCTGAGCTTGAGGTACCGTAACCGAAGGAATTTCTACCACCGCAATTGCCGCGTTATTGCTGACCAGCGTACTTGCTTTAGTCAGATCATCTAACGACGCTTCGATACATTCGAGGTTACCTAATTGGCCTTGGTTTTCGGTCAAAAAATCACGTGTAGCAAAAATCTGTTTTACTTGAAGCTCACTGTTCACCAATTCAAGTACGTTCTTCTCACCTTGGACCAAAAACAGACCGTGCGCTTTGCGCTGTTTCTTTTGGCCTAAAGCACGTAGTAATTTGAGTTGGTTTTTCGAAATCATAATGTATCCAAGGTGAAAACGGGATGTCCCAGATAAAAGCGCGGCAATTATAGAGTAAAGCACCTCAGAGCTAAAGAGTCTCATCCCCTAATCCACAATCAAAAAAAGCGAAGGCTAAACCTTCGCTTTCTCTCTAACTCCAGCGGAGAACTCGCACTTCATTACCCTCTTCAGGCTTGGCGGGAATATTAAGCGACAAAATGAACGAAACGACCGCCATTGCCGCGCCAATATAGAATACGGCTGACGGTGACACTAACCAGATAAGGCCAAAGGATACCGGGATAAACACCGCTGCAATATGATTGATGGTGAATGACACACCCGCTGTCGAAGCCATGTCAGCAGGATCGGCAATTTTTTGTAGATAGGTTTTAATCGCTAATGCTAGAGCAAAGAATAGGTGGTCAATAACGTACAAGGCTGCCGCCCATTCCGCACTCTGCACCAAGCCGTAGCCGACAAAAACAAATATCAAACCTGTGTACTCAAACAACAGTGCTTTACGTTCACCCACTTTACCGATGAACTTGCCAATTCTTTTTGCAAACAGGAAGTTAAACAGGTAGTTGATCAGAAATAGCATGGTGATATCTGCCGCCGAGTAACCAAACTTCTCCACCATCAAGAAGCCTGCGAAAACAGTAAAGATTTGTCGACGTGCACCACTCATAAACGTTAGCGCGTAGTACAACCAATAACGCTTGCGCAGCACTAGTTTTTTATTCTGCTGGACTTGGGTTTGAAACTGAGGAAAGGCAAACGCCATCCAAACCACCAGTAGAAAACCAATGCCACCAAAAGTCAGATACACCCACTTGAAGTCCAATTGAAACACTTCCAGACAGACCCATAGCGCACCATAAGTGATTAGCGATGCCAAAGCGCCCACAGAAATAAACTTACCCAGCATCTCTGGTGCTTCGTCTTTTGAAAGCCACTGCAAAGAGAGCGACTGCTTTAGAGTTTCAAAATAGTGAAAGCCAGTGGACATCAATAAAGTCGTCAATAGCAATCCAAACAGTGAAGGGAAAAAACCAGTAATTGCGGTACCCAGAGTAAGCGCCCCAAGCGCGAGTAGCATGAACTTCTGTTCCCGAATGAACATCAAAACAAATACGGCAGTGAAGGCTAAGAAACCCGGGATCTCGCGGACACTTTGAAGAAGGCCAATATCAGCACCATCAAAATTCGCCTTTTCAATCACGAAGTTGTTGAGCAGCGCCATCCAACTAGAGAAAGCGATGGGCACCACGATAGAAATGATGATCAAAAAATTCTGAGGAGTTTTCCAGCCAGCCGACGTGTTCATTTTTTATTCCTTTTATGAGCTCTCAAACACCTTAAGTCTTCGCCAACAAATAAACAAACTTATTTACAATTTATACGTCTTCGCCACCGCTCAAGCTTCAAACATGTCAGAGTTAAATTTAGACCTATTAAAACAAGTGAAAACAATGCTTTATCTTTGGTTACTTGCTCGTTATGGTTGAGTAATGTTTAACCAGTCGAGAAGGTAATAATATGGAAATAATAATTCGCCCTACTCTAGTGAGCGATGCAACCGCAATGTGTGAAATTTTTTCACAACCTAAGGCGCAGCGTGAAACCCTCCAACTCCCTAAGCCATCTGTGGCAATGTGGACACAACGACTGGAAAACATGCCTACTGGGGTCTATAGCTTTGTCGCGGAACTAGATGGAAAAGTAGTAGGGAACATCGGTTTTGAGCACTCTCAGCGACCGCGTACCGCTCACCGCGGCACTTTTGGGTTAGCAGTTCATGATGATTATCATGGAATGGGCATCGCCAGTAAGCTGATCGAAACCGTCCTTGATTTAGCGGATAACTGGCTGCAAATAAAGCGCGTTCATCTCGAGGTTAATACCGATAATAGCGCGGCCATCGCGTGCTATAAGAAATTTGGCTTTGAAATAGAAGGTGAAGCGAAAAATGCGGTATTCAGAGAGGGCGAATACCAAAGCACTTATTATATGGCCAGGATGAAGCCAGAATCATAAGGGCAATAGCGAGCTATTGAAAAGGCTTACCTCAAGGGTAAGCCTTTAACAACTCAAGCGCCTTGTAAGCCAACGCTTCTGTGTAATCATTGATTTTCCAATGGCCGGGACTCCAACCTTTGACAAATCGATGAAAATCCGCCCATGCAATTGCAAACAACGGCCGCCAGCTTTGCTCGACATCGTTGGCATCAATGTCAGGTTCTAATGTGTTGAGTGCCCGTTTAAGGTGGGAAAAATAGGTATCCAGAATCCAGCTTTCCATTTCATCACACTGTTCCGGCTCAACCGCACTGCTCATGAACAGAGCGACATCTTTCATCGCACATCCCTGCCCAACATACTGAAAATCGACCGCTGCGGCTTCACTGCCATCAGATGTAAAACAGAAATTAGCCAGTTTGGCGTCACCATGAACCAGTGTCTGATATGGCGCTTGACGAAGCACTTGGTCAATTTGAGCTGCAGCTTGTTTCAAGGAGAGATCATCTAGCGCTTCCAGCTCATCAGGCCTTGTATCTAGGTGCCAATAAGTACCGATCTCCCACAAGCCGTCCCCTCGCTCTCCAATATGCGATGCATGAAACCAAGCAAGCCACTTTAGCGAGGCTTCCATTTGCAAAGGCCCCGCACGTTGATGAGTTTGGGTGTAACCCAGTTGATGTAAGTCTTCCATCACCAGAAGGAGTTCCGTCCCTTGCTGTTCAACGACTATAGGCTTAGGTTGCGGACAATAACAATGGGCCACCTGAGCAAAGCTCTGATACCAATGCAGCTCAACCTGATAGGATTTCAGTTTACGTTGATGGGAGAGATCGCTATTCCAGCCTCTCGGATGATGGGAAGGTTTAGGCAATTGCACATGCTTGATAACAATACTGGTTTCATCTACATGGAGCCTGACCAATTCGCCATAGCCACTCCACAACGATTGCAAAACTTCAGTGCCTTTAAGTTCTGTATAACCTAAACGTTGACTCAAAGCTTGGTAGTCATAGGAGGTGCTCATGGCTGTTCCGCAAGCAAGTGGGACCATTCTGGATGACGGGACATATAATGCACAACGTAACTACAGACAGGTTTGATTGTGACTCCAAGACGCTCAAGCTCTGGCAAGATCGTTTCCATCATCACTTTCCCATACCCTTTTCCTTGCAAAGCCTCCGGCACTTTGGTCGACGTGATGACGTAGACATCATCATGTACTTCGAACTTCATAATAGCTTCATGTTCTGCTTCTAGAGAAACACGAAAAAGTGAGTTTGGTTCATCAAAAACTACCTTATGTAACATGCAGACTCCCAAAAATGATATCTAGCTCAAACTTATTGAGTATTTTGCTATTTGAACAAACGGTAAAGCACACATAGAATCGAATGCATCCAAGAAAGTAATAATTCTTTAACTAAGGATAACTTTGCCTATTCCTAAAACGATAACATGGCGACTCTAATGGAGGCTAGATGAATACTCAGGCGATTGCTAATAAAGATCAACCTTCACGATCACCTTCAAGAGAGAAGAGTGTTTCCACGTTGAATAGTACTGATGCACTGGCAATGTTGGAACACGGAGGAGAACTCACTATTGGTATCACAACACCCGTTGGTACCACTTTTAGGTGCAAAACAACATTCATCGGCTCCCATTCTCAAAACTTGGTTCTCGCTGAGTTACCTAAAATCTCAGATGATGATCTCGACTTTTTCTTCCAACCAGGCTTTTGGGCTGCGATAAGAGCTATTTCTCATCGTGGTGAAGGCGCTATTATCCACTTTCGGAGCCAACTTGAACATGTAATGACTGAGCCTGTACCAATCGTTGCATTGACGGTTCCCAATGCCATGCAGGTCACCCAATTACGTAAAGAGCCTAGGTATGATGTGAATCTTGCCGCTCGTGTTAATGCATCGACTCATAGACTCGATTGTCAGATTCGCGATCTTTCAAAAAGTGGTTGCCGTTTTGTCACTGCCCCATTAAGTCGCGCGTTTCAAATTGGCGATGAGATTGCTTTGGAAGTGCACTCTAGCATGGGAAAATCAAGTAAGTTTGAGCCTTTATATGGCAAGATATGTAATCTGCAAAGCTCGCTGCATTACGCACGTTACGGTGTCCAATTCGATGAAAACGGAACCACCAATGCTAAACACTTGCTGGCGAACCTGAAATTTGATGGTTCTAAACTGACACTGCGTTAGGTTTTTCTAAAAACACAGCAATAAAAAAGGCTTGGTGATTAACCAAGCCTTTTTAACGTCTGATAAACGTTAAGTGCGATATTGCTTAAGGATATCAGCCAGTGAAATGGACGCCTGAGTCAGGTTGGCGACACCTTTTGAAGACTGCTCAGCCACACTGCGGATAGTATTAGACTGAGTACGGATATCACTCAGCTCAGAAGCAATGTCATTTGCCACCGCACTCTGCTCTTCCGCGGAGGTAGAAATCTGAATACTCATATCCATGATACCACGCGCCGATTCGGAAATAGATTGCACATCACTGCCAATGTCTTCAATTAAATCGCTACTGGTGCGAGCTTGCTCTACAGTCTGTTCAGTAATCGAAGCAATGTTTTGGCTTTCTGCCTGCAATTTTTCAATCATTGACTGAATCTCAACGGTTGCTGCCTGAGTACGACTAGCTAAAGTACGAACCTCATCCGCTACCACTGCAAACCCTCGGCCTTGCTCACCTGCGCGCGCCGCTTCAATCGCAGCATTGAGTGCCAGCAGATTCGTTTGCTCTGAAATCGCATTGATCGTCGTGATCACTTCATTAATTTGAGTCGTATTGTCATTCAGCGTTGCAACAGAGCTAGAAGCTTGCTCGATATAGCTCGACAGTTTATCGATCTCGTTGATCGCGGACTGGACACGCTTGTGGCTGCCATCGATGTGTTGCGAATCTTGTTCCGTTTGCCCCATGGCTTGCTGTGAAATGTTGGACACTTCTTTCGCAGAAGCCGTCATCTCTTCCATCGCTGTCGCAACAGAATCTAAAGACGCGTACTGGTTGCTGATCTGAGACTCACTCAACTTCATCTCTTCTTCAAACGAAGCAGAGGTTTCACTTAATGTGTTGGCATTCTCTTTCACGTTGTTCACTAAGTCCGTCAGCGTATCCATTGCTTTATCAAGAGCGCAACCAATAGTACCGAACTCGTCTCGTCCTGGGTGGAAGCCCAAACGCGAAGTCAGATCGCCTTCGCCAATTTTTTGAGTCGTGGTGTAAAGCACCCATAACGCTCCACCAATAAACGTCGCAACCCAGTAACAAAATACTGCAAAAGGAATCACCCAAACAAAACTAAAGAAGAAACTGGATAGGGCTTGAGACCGAGCTTGCTGATCTTGTACCTGATTGTTTAAAGTCAGTTGATAAACATTGCCATCCTTACTGGTTTGAGACACCGTCACAATGCCGTTGTTGTAAGCAGGTTTACTGATGCTTGAGACCTTGCCAATATTGGCTTGGCCAGCTATTGACGCTTCAGAACCCGTACTCAACATCCCATCGAGTTGATGACTCGCGGCTAAAATCGCCGTTTTCTCAATTTGTTCAATTTTAGAGTAATAATTTCCACCAGCGATGCTGCCAATAGCAACAAGAAAAATGGCAAAAATCACCCACATTTTGTCATTGATAGACATCTTAATAAAAAGCTTATCTATCGTTCTGAAATCTACTTCTTTCATGTTAATCCTGCCTCTTCTAACCAAGAACTCCCTATACGGAATGTTGGTTATATAAAACTATCGGCCTATAAGAGTAATTTATGAGACATGAATCAAGTTACAATGAAATGTAATACTACTGAAATGTCATTTATGAGATCTAACCCTTACTTATACGGCCTATCGTTCTGCAACAACTCATTACATTCGCAACATTTAAGCAACTGATTGATTAGCGGTGATTGAGAAATTTCTACGGAAGATTTAGATTATTTGTACACCATCAACAAGGAGAAGTGATGAAGATAATAGTAGACGAATTAGACCACCCTGATGTCATCCATTTGCTCCAAGAACACTTGGCGGATATGAATGCGACATCGCCACCTGAGAGTGTTCACGCTCTGGATACATCTGCCTTAAAAGCCCCTGAAGTCACTTTTTGGACAGGCTGGAAAGAAGAACAACTCTTAGGTTGTGCCGCCATTAAAGAGCTGTCTGAGTCACATGCTGAGTTGAAATCAATGAGGACAACACCTAGCGCGCGAAATAAAGGTGTCGCCTCAGCTCTTCTTCAGTATGCGATTGAACAGGCAAAACTGAGAGGCTATCAGCGGATTAGTCTAGAGACAGGCTCGATGTCCTTCTTTAAGCCTGCCAGAGAACTGTATCAAAAGTTTGGCTTTGAATACTGCTCTCCTTTCGCTGACTACCAACCTGACCCAAATAGTAACTTTATGACTCTCGATCTAAACGAGCGTTAACCCGAGACCTGCTCAGCGACACGTGATTTCTTTAACAGCTGGGCAGGAGAGAACCCCGTCACAAGCATAGTACCAGACAGCACAAGTATGGTTCCGGCAAAGGTATTGAGGCCTATCGGCTCGTCAAGGATCAACGCTCCCCACATAATGCCAAACACCGGGATCAAAAATGTTACCGACAGTGCAGATGCCGCGCCTTCATCAGCCACTAATCGGAAATAGAGTAAATAAGCCACACCTGTGCAAACCACACCCAGCGCAACCACAGAGAGCATTTCGTGGGTGCTTGGCTCACCTTGCATCGGGACAAATGGAAGCAAAGGTAATATCCACAGAACGGCCGCCCACATGTTTCCGTGCGCATTTTCAAATGCAGCTACTTTAGGAGCTGTTTTGGTATAGTTGGTCGCAATTCCATAACAGCAAGCTGCCATGACACCTGCGGCAATGGGTAGTGCTGCGCTAATACCAATGTTCACCGCATCCCAGCCAACTAGCACAACAACGCCACTCACACCAAGCAACATGCCAAATATTGCTTTACTGGTCAGAAGGGATTTATGCCAGAACACGCCAATCAGTGCTCCCCAAATCGCCGCCGTTGAGTTCAGAACGGACAAAGTCGATGCATTGAGTGTCTGAGCGGCGTAAGCGAACAATAAAAAAGGTAACGCCGTATTAAACAATCCAATGATCATGAAGTGTTTAAAGTGACTTCTGAAAGCTAATTTCTTACGCAGGTAAAGAGAGACGAGTAACAAACTGATCGCAGCAAAACCCACTCTGAACTCAATCAAATAGGCTGGACCAAACGTATTGGCGGCAATCTTCATAAACAGAAAAGAGCCACCCCAAATTGCAGCGAGACAGATTAAGCGCAGGAAACTAGCGGTAGACATGATTTATCCCTCTTATTGTTTGCGCCTAATGTGAATCAATTGTTAAGCAGAATCAATCATAAATTGCATTACATTTCCGAAAATGGCCATATTCTCAGTTAACGCATTTCATACGCTTGCTTCGAGATTATCACAATGAATTTAAAGACTATTTTTTAGGTCGGTTTGGGTAAGTTAAATAGATTCATCTCGTTCAAAATCGCAACGCGAATACCGATGCCCACTACATGTCCGTGCGACGAGAAGATGCAACTGGAGAGTCTGTATAAAAACAAAGCCCCTTAACAAGTAAGGGGCCGCATATCATGCTTTGTCGATATTAGATTGAGAAAAATCGAGCTTCTCTTTAATTGCAGGTTGAGCGTCATTCTCTGGTTGAGGGTCACTGCCATCATCTGGAGAAACCAGAGGCTCTTGAGAAAGATCCAATTCGAGCTCCTCAGTAGCCTGGCTACCAAGTACCTCTTTCTCTTCAAGGGGAATATTGCGCTTATATAACTTGTTGAGCGCTTTAATCACAGCGTGCTTGCTGACTTTCTTATCTTTAATTTTCTTTAGGATAGGCTTAGATAAAGATTGCAAACCCACAACCGTATCCACACCAAGGTTTAATGCTACTTGGTCACGCAATACTCTTGCAGGCTCATGACCTAACTGCCCAGCCAAGAACAACCAAATATAAGCAATCGCATTGCCATTTGGACGATGATTCATCCAAGCTTCACCAGCATTATACATAGCGTCGGTGTAACCTTTTTCGGCCGCGCGTTCGAGCCAGTAACACCCTCTGGCATGATTAGACGCCACGCCAATACCGTGAATGTAGTTCAACCCAAGCTTCATACGCCCTTCATTGTTTCGCAACGCAGCGGCTTTCTGATAATACTCTGTGGATAGGCTTGGTTTAGGTTCAGGGTTATGCGGTGACGCATACCAGTCACCTAGAAATATCAGGGCGTCGACATAATTCTGCTCCGCTGCCTGCTTCAATATTTGAATCGCTTTACCAATGTTCTGATCCGTTCCTCGACCATAGAATAAAGCTGTCGCCATTTCAAATTTATGGGGAATGCTGCCTTCCATCGCAGGAATACATGTTTGCCAGAATTTAGCTTCTTCTCTCAGCACTAAGTCCTGATTCATCTTATTACTGATGCGAACAACACCGTACATGCCTGTGACGTTGTCCAGCCGCGCTGCTTTGTTGTACCAGTACAGTGCTTCTTTCAGTCTTGAACGTTCAGCTTCCTTCGCCAAAAACAGGATGGTCGGAATATGGCCACTCTCGGCCTTATGAATCCGATCTTCATGTTCTTGCTTACGGTTTTTTTCCATTGCTTTCCGGTAAGCGATTTCACGCTCTTTACGCTCTTGCTCCAGTCGTTTCTTACGCAGCTGAAGTGCAAGCATCCACATGAACATGCAAAGCAGTAACAAACCGGTCGCCCCGATGGCGATCCCTATAACATTCATCTATATCTTTTCTTCACCTTCGACTGGCGTTTTGTCGTATGAAATTCTTGTCGGCCAGCCACAACAAAAGTTGAGGATTTATACCATCTTTCTCTAATTGTACCTCACTCCAATGATTGGTTGATGAATAAAATACAAAACATGTCACAGGAGCAAACATTTACACGCTTAATTTTCGAAATAAATTTATATTGTCAGTGATAGGTTCTTTTTGGGAAAAGACAGCTAAAGACTCCCCTAAATGAAAAGAAACGTGAAAAATTGACCAAAAACAATAGCCGTCCCAATAAACTTATTTTATAATGCAAATTAATGTTTCAGAGCATCATAATTCCAATACTAGGGGCAACCAATGAGACTAATCCCGTTAAATAAAGCTGCACAGGTAGGTAAATGGGCTGCGGCGCACATTGCTAAACGCATTAACAACTTTGAGCCAAGTGCTGATCGTCCGTTTGTACTAGGTTTACCAACCGGCGGTACACCGCTTGCTACGTATAAAGCGCTTATCGAACTGCACCAAGCTGGTGAAGTAAGCTTTAAACACGTTGTAACGTTTAACATGGATGAGTACATTGGCATTCCAGCTGATCACCCTGAGTCGTATCGCTCTTTCATGTACAGTAACTTCTTCAATCATATTGATATTCAGGAAGAGAACATTAACCTGCTAGACGGTAATGCGGCCAATCACGAAGTCGAGTGTCAGCGCTATGAAGATAAAATTAAGTCTTATGGGCGCATCAACCTGTTTATGGGTGGTGTTGGTAATGATGGTCATATTGCGTTCAATGAGCCTGCGTCTTCATTGTCTTCTCGCACCCGTATTAAGACATTGACAGAAGACACCCGTATTGCAAACTCACGCTTCTTTGACGGTGATATAAATCAAGTTCCTAAATACGCTCTGACTATCGGTGTAGGTACTCTGTTAGACGCAGAAGAAATTATGATTTTGGTTACTGGCCATAATAAAGCACTGGCATTAGAAGCCGCCGTAGAAGGCAGCGTCAATCACCTATGGACAGTCTCTGCGCTTCAGCTACACCCTAAATCTGTCATTGTGTGTGATGAGCCTTCGACACAAGAATTGAAGGTGAAGACAGTGAAATACTTCACAGAGCTTGAAGCAGAAAACATCAAGGGTTTCTGATTCATCAAACAAGCTTAAGTAAGCCGGTAAAAGATAATAAATCCGATGCATAAAGCATCGGATTTTTATTTTCTAACCTATAGAAACCTTAGAGGTGGTTTCTTGAACATACCGGTTAGCCATCTAGACAGTTAGCTTTCCAAGCTTATCCCCAACAGGTATAATCTGCGCCTTAAAATCACAAGCGAACAAAAGTTAACCAACCTGATTGCTTGTGACTGTTCTTTAAAGATTTAGAGCAAAAGGGCTATACTATGAATCTTTCAGCTAAAACTGTGGTTGTAATTGCAATTGGCGCCGCACTGTATGGTATCGGTGGATTACCAATGTTTGGCATTCCGGTATTCGCTAACACCACGCTGAAGCCAGCGATGGCAGTTCTGGCACTATTTTCAGTTCTGTTCGGGCCTCTGGTTGGTTTCTTAGTTGGATTCATTGGCCATTGGGTTACAGACCTATTTGCTGGCTGGGGTGTATGGCTGACTTGGGTATTGGGCTCTGGCATTGTAGGTATGGTGATTGGCTTCTTCCCTCGCCTAACCGGAAATCGAATCTCAAAGGGCGAGTTCAGCCATAAAGATTTCTCTTTGTTCGTCATTCTCGCGCTCATCGGTAACATTATTGGCTACGGATGCTCCGCGTTTCTCGATACAGTGCTCTACGCTGAACCTTTCACGAAAGTCTTTACTCAGTTGACCATTATTGCTGCGGGTAACACTGTCCTGATTGCAGTGGTAGGCTATTTCATTCTTAAGTCTGTTGCTAAACGAAACAAACAAAGCCGTAACCTGACAGAGGCTTAATCGGCAATGACCATCGAATTTTCTGATTTCTCTTTTAAATACGAGTCACTGGATAGACCGACGCTAAAACATATCAATCTAAGGATAGAGAAAGGAGAGAAAATCGTCATTATTGGCCCGAGTGGTAGTGGGAAATCAACACTGGGCCAATGTCTTAACGGGCTTATCCCCCGTTCCATTTCCGGCGAGATATCCGGTTCTTTGACCTTAAATGGTCAAGACGCTTCGCAATGGGAGCTTCATCAGTTTACTGAGCAGATAGGCACCGTCCTTCAAGATACCGACAGCCAGTTTGTTGGCCTCAGTGTCGGTGAAGACATTGCTTTCGCGCTTGAGAACCAGTTGGTATCGAACATCGACATGTATCCGGTCGTTAAATCTACGGCTCGAATGGTAGAACTTGAAGATATGCTTACCCGCTCTCCCCATGATTTATCGGGCGGGCAGAAGCAGCGTGTGTCTCTAGCGGGAATTCTCGTCGATGACGTCGACACACTACTGTTCGATGAACCGCTTGCGGCTCTGGATCCTAAGACAGGTCGCAAGACCATTGAGATCATTGATCAGCTACATAAAGAGAGCGGCAAAACTACCATCATTATCGAACATAGGCTAGAAGATGTTCTCCATCGCCCTGTCGACCGCATCATTTTAATGGAGCAAGGGGAAATCGTCGCCGATATGACGCCAGATGCTCTACTCGCATCATCACTTCTGAAAAAACACGGAATCCGCGAGCCCTTATATTTGTCTGCACTTAAAGCAGCCAACGTTGTACTCAGTGATGAGGACAAACCATCCACTTTAGGTGGAATTAATCTTGAGCAACATGCCAAGCAATTCTCTCATTGGCAATGCGATCTGGCAGTAACATCAGCACAACCAAACACACCCTTACTTTCCATTGATAATTTGACTTATTCATACGATGGTGAAAAGAACGCTCTAGAAGGTGTGAGTTTCGATATTCATCAGGGCGAGTTTGTGTCGGTTCTTGGTAAGAACGGCTCAGGTAAGTCAACCATCACCAAGTTAATCATGGGTGTCATCGATCCTGATGCCGGCAGTATAGAAATGCGCGGCCAAGATTTATCAACACTGTCCATATTTGAACGAAGCCAGAAAATTGGTGTGGTCATGCAGAACCCAAATCACATGATTTCACATCATATGATTTTTGATGAAATCGCATTCGGACTGCTCAACCAAGGTCTGAATGAAAAAGAGATTGAACAGAAAGTACTTCATGTGCTCGAACTATGCGGGCTAAGCAAATATCGCCATTGGCCGATTTCGGCTCTGAGCTATGGACAGAAGAAGCGAGTTACTATTGCTTCTATTTTGGTTCTTGAACCGGAGCTGCTCATTCTTGATGAGCCGACGGCTGGCCAAGATTATCGCAACTACACATCAATGCTCGACTTTATCCAGACACTCAACAAGGAGCTAGGTATCACCGTTGTGATAATTTCTCACGACATGCACTTAGTCTTAGAGCATACTCAGCGCTCGATTGTAATAGCGGATAGCCGTTTGATTGCCGATGCCCCAATGACCCATGTATTTTCTCAACCTGACTTGCTCAACCAAGCTAACCTGACGACAACCAGTTTGTACGATATGGCGGTGAGGCTCGACGTTGCAGACAAAAACCAGTTTATGCAGCATTTCATAAAGCTGGAGCAGCGAGTCGCATGAATACCTCAAAAATGAAGTTTGGTATCAGTTATGTGGATACTCAATCTCCTCTGCATCAGTTGAACGGCATCACTAAGTTTTTGTTGTTTATCGCTTGGGTCACAGTAGTACTCACCACATTCGATTTGCGCCTTATTTCAGCTCTGATAGCGGGCGGGTTATGGTTGCTTGCAAGCACCAAAGTGCCATTTAGGGTCTATAAGCCGTTATTGCTAGGAACAGGTGGGGTTCTGATGCTAAACGCACTCTTTATGTTCCTATTGGCACCACAACAAGGGAGTGAATTGCTGGGTAGTACAACCGTTATCCTGAACCTTCCGGGTAACTATGCATTAACTCAGGAAACGCTGTTTTATTTGGTAACGGTGACTCTTAAGTACTTTAGTATGTTCCCGGTTGCGCTGGCGTTTGTCTTCACTACTCACCCAACTGAGTTTGCAGCGAGCCTTAACCGTATTGGCGTGCCTTATAAAATTGCATACGCCGTCAGCCTGACATTACGCTATCTACCTGAAGTAAAAAAAGATTTCATCAATATTATGCATGCCCAACAAGCACGAGGGTTGGATATATCCAAAACTGCGCCGCTATTTAGCCGAATGAAAAACGTCGCCAACATCCTTGGGCCATTGATCTTCTCTAGCTTGGAGCGAGCAGATGAAATCTCTAACGCAATGACACTGCGCGGATTTGGTCGCCACAAACGACGCAATTGGTATAGCCAGAAACCTCTTTCCCGCGCAGACAGATACTGTCTCACTGGTATCTTCGTCATTGTAACTCTAGCCATAGTCAAAAGAGCGCTAGAACCCCAGTTGTTCTGGTATCCATTCTAAATTCCTCTCTAAACCGAGCACTCTGCTCGGTTTTTATTATCTACTCTCTTTACGTTCTTTTACTCGCTCACTACTCTCCTTTACACATCTGACGATAAAATTCATCATATAAATCATTGAGCAAGGATACGTCATGAAGATAAATTACATGGTCATCACCCTGATGGCCTATAGCATCTCTTGGACTAGTTCAGCCAGTCTGACCTACCCTATTGTTGATACAGGCCAAACAGAATGTTTTGGCATTAAACAAGCGTCTTCGACCTGCCCCACCTCTTCTGCCGACACTTTCGGTCAGGACGCACAATACGTTGGTAACCATCCCACATACCTAGCCAACATCGACGGCACCGTCACGGATAAGGTGACAGGGCTAGTTTGGTCGTCAACCACTGATATCAACAACGACGGTAAGATCAACGCCGACGACAAGCTCAGTTATCAAGAAGCGATTGAGTATGTAGACAAGTTACGTCTTGCTGGTTACGACGACTGGCGGTTACCTAGTATTAAGGAACTTTACTCGTTGATCTTATTTGATGGTCAAGACCCCAGCGGACTCAAACAAACTGGCGATGTTAGGTTAATACCATTCATCAACGATCAATACTTTGCAATGAACTCTGGAGACACACTATCGGGAGAGAGGCTCATTGACAGTCAGTTTGTATCGAGCACTAAGTATGTCTCAACAACAATGCGTGGCGATGAAACAGTATTTGGCGTTAACTTCATAGATGGTCGAATCAAAGGCTATGGTATTGAAAATCCACGAGGTGGTAAGAAAACCTTTTATGTTCTAGCTGTACGCGGCAATACTTTGTACGGTCAGAACCAATTCACAGATAACAAAAACGGCACGATCGAAGACACGGCTACTGGGCTGCTATGGCAACAAAGCGATAATAGAAAGAATGTTAAATTCCCGGAAGCCCTAAGCTACTGTCAGAACTTATCACTCGCAGGCCGAAGTGATTGGCGCTTACCAAATGCCAAAGAACTGCAATCCATTGTGGATTATTCTCGCTCTCCTAATACATCAAATTCTGCAGCTATAGATCCGATGTTCGAGACCACTACAATTCGCAATGAAGAAGGACAAACAGACTACGCCAACTATTGGAGCAGTACCACTCACCAGAATTTGCGCAATGGCGCCAATGCGGCTTATATCGCTTTTGGTCGTTCAATGGGGTACATGAACAATCAATGGATAGATGTTCATGGTGCGGGTTCACAACGAAGTGATCCTAAGTCTGGCAGCAGCAACATGTACCCAACAGGTCATGGACCTCAGGGAGATGCGGTACGTGTCGAAAACATGGTGCGCTGTGTGGCAGGCGGTGATGTCCAGTTTGTGCAAAACCCACCTCAACATCAACGCATGGCTAAAGTTTTTACTAACAGTGGGGCAAATACCCATTCTATGAAAAGTAGCCGCCCACAAAAAGATGTCTCAGGCTCAAGGGGGTTACCGCCAAGAATGGATCGAAATGGTGACGGGAAACTTTCACGCAATGAGGTAAAAGGGCCGTTGAAAAAAGATTTTAGCCGCCTAGACCGGAATAACGACGGTTACCTCACACCAGATGAAATTCCCCCAAGACGCTAAGGCATAATAAAAGGGAGCGCCTGGTACAAAGGCGCTCCCTTTCTTCGTAATACTTTACTAAAGTGTAAATTTTTGGCTCATCTGACAAAAGTTGAGCCCTTCAATTAAGCTTGCTACAGGCTCGAGACTACTTTTCTCAAACTGTACTCCGAATTTACAATAGCGGCTGGTCATTTTCACGTTTCTGACCACAGCTTCAAGCACTTGAGGCTCTGCAACTTTATCGGTTTCCGTTACTTGGATGCTCAATGAGATAAGATCACCAACTTTATGATTAGTCAGGTTGCGATCGACAACAATCAAGCAGCCATTACTCGAGATGTCACGAATCTGACACTTAAAGTGATGAGATTGTGGAGCCAATACCCCTTCTAACGCTAACTCTAATCGAGCACTTTCTCTCAACCCAGCAGCAACCTGAGTCGCAGCAGGTAAAGTAATAAGAAATAGACTGTTACCTCCCGCCTCAATCACATATTCCAGCTTACTCTTAAAGTAAATTCTCGCGCCTTCACCAGCCTCAGAAATGACACAGGCTTTGATCGCGTAACCGCGCTGAAAAAATACGGCCACTTCTTTGGGGGAAACCTTTGGCATCTCTAGCAGCATGAGGTTGTTTGAGTGGAGACCAATATATTTGGTTTTGCCTTTAAGGTTTTTGCCTGTTGGCGTGGTGATCAGGAATGCAACTTCACTCAACGGCTTAACATCACGGAAAGCATCTTCACCATATTTGATGTTATCAGAAGACGGTTTGGGAGCTTCTTTAGTCTGGGCAGCTTCAGCGGAAGATAGCTCGATCACTTCCGCTGTCTCGCTTTGCGTCGCTTCTGTCATTATTCTACTGTGTCCATATAAACCAACTCACATATACAGTTTATAAGCAATCACACGGTATCAGCAAGAAAAGTTAACATTAGATTTACATCAATTTATATTGCGCTTAAAAAAGAGTCGATTAGAAGAACAATCGTGATTATAATCTGGCTGAGTTTGGCTAAACTCACCACAAAATCAAACCGAAAAATTTAGGAGGATACGATGATTGTAGCAAGAACCCACCCGGCAGAATTAGTGAAGAGCTCATAAGTAACAATAGGTTACAGACTTCCCTTCCTTTGCCCGGTGTAATCATACCGGGGTCTAATGACCCTAGCTGACAAATTAATGCAGAAACCCTTCTGCAGGTCTGGGGTACACAATGAATATCATTCCCAAGCAGCCGTTGAATTTACCTCAACTTGGCTGGAATAACTTATTTCAACAACAACTGACACTTGAAGAACTTGAACACTGCCGCATTGCTCGCGTAGTAGAGCACCACAGAAGTGGATACAAACTGCTCAGCGAAGCTGGTGAAATGACCTTAGCTATCCATAAATCACTGCCGATGATGACTGTCGGTGACTGGCTTTTGTTAAACCAGCAAGGTGGCTTCGAGCGTTTATTGGACCGCCAATCTTTGTTTGCTCGTAAAGCTGCTGGCAGCAAAGTCGCCGAGCAGCTGATTGCTGCAAACGTGTCCACTTTGTTTATCGTTTGTGCGCTTAACGATGATTTCAATCTAAGCCGTATTGAGCGCTATCTGGCCACTTCAAACGAAGCCGAGGTCGAGCCTGTCATCGTTTTAACAAAAGCTGACCTAGTCACTGATGCAGAAGAGAAGCGCCAACAAGTACAACAACTCGATCCTTTGCTTATGGTAGAAATGCTCAATGCTTTAGATGGAGAGCAATATACATCGCTAAGTAGTTGGTGTAAGTCAGGATCCACTGTCGCTTTCATGGGCTCCTCTGGTGTCGGAAAGTCGACTTTAGTCAATGGCTTACTAGGCGATTCTGTTCAGTTAACTGGAGGCATTCGAGAAAGTGACAGTAAAGGACGACACACCACCACTGGCCGTTCAATGCACTTCCTGCCAAGTGGCGGTGTCTTAATTGACACACCTGGAATGAGAGAATTGCAATTGTTCGACTGCGCGGATGGCGTGGCAGAAACCTTTTCAGATATCGAAGCGTTAGCGGAAAAATGTCGCTTCTCTGACTGCCAACACGACAGTGAACCTGGTTGTGCGGTAATAAATGCAATCGAGACAGGGCAATTAGAACAGCGAAGGCTGAATAATTATCTGAAGTTGATGCGCGAACAGCAAAGAAACAGCGCTACTTTAGCTGAGCGTCGCGCTTCTTATAAACAGCAGACTAAGATGTACAGGAACATTCAAACTGCCTGTCGAAGTCGCAAACAAAGTTTGTAAATTTAGAAGGGGCTAAACGCCCCTTTTTTTGTACAATACTGACAACATAAATAACACAATATTCACATTTTAACATTTCCAATAATTTATCATGCTAAAAATCAATTAATTCTAGACACATTATATCAACACGCTAGTATTGTCCCACTCAGTTATCAATAACTGAAATTACTAGAAGTTTATAAAATAATTCATTGCAGGGATAACTATGCAACACAACTCTATCTTTGCCCGCTTTGCTCGCGGAAATCTGGTATTACAAATCTTAGCTGGTATCGTTCTCGGTGTAGGCTTGGCAACTGTATCTCCAGAATACGCACAAAGTGTTGGTTTACTCGGAAGCTTATTTGTCGGCGCATTAAAAGCCGTCGCCCCTATTCTTGTTTTTATTCTGGTTGCTGCATCAATCGCTAATCAGAAGAAAAATCAGCACACCTACATGCGTCCAATAGTGGTTCTGTACCTTTTCGGCACGCTGACCGCAGCGTTAACCGCAGTCGCACTTAGCTTCATGTTCCCGACCACATTGACACTGGTTTCTGGTGCTGAAGGTGCCACCCCACCTCAAGGTATCGGCGAAGTTATGAACACTCTGCTGTTCAAAATCGTTGATAACCCAGTGAGTGCACTGATGAATGCTAACTACATTGGCATTCTGGCATGGGCGATTGGTTTGGGCCTTGCACTTCACCATGCATCAGGCACAACTAAAGCAGTATTTGAAGACTTGAGCCACGGTGTCTCTCAAATCGTTCGCTTTATTATCCGTTTAGCACCATTTGGTATTTTTGGTCTGGTGTCTTCAACGCTAGCAACGACGGGTTTCGATGCTTTGGCAGGTTACGCACAGCTACTAGGTGTACTGCTAAGCTCAATGTTGTTTATTGCACTAGTCGTAAACCCTATCATTGTTTTGGTCAAAACTGGCGAAAACCCTTACCCGCTTGTATTCCAATGTCTACGTGAAAGTGGCGTAACAGCCTTCTTCACACGTTCAAGTGCTGCGAACATTCCAGTTAACATGGCACTGTGTGAGAAACTAAAGCTTGATGAAGATACATATTCTGTCTCCATCCCGCTAGGTGCAACTATCAATATGGCTGGTGCGGCAATCACGATCACCACATTGACACTTGCAGCTGTTCATACAATGGGCATTGAAGTCGATATTCTGACCGCCCTACTTCTGAGTATCGTTGCTGCTGTTTCTGCATGTGGTGCTTCTGGTGTTGCAGGTGGATCACTACTACTAATCCCATTGGCTTGTGGCCTATTTGGTATTCCTAATGAAATCGCGATGCAGGTTGTGGCTGTAGGCTTCATCATCGGTGTAGTTCAAGACTCAGCTGAAACTGCACTCAACAGCTCGACAGACGTTGTGTTCACTGCAGCAGTATGTAAAGCGAAGCAAAAGCAGAACGCTTAATCTTCGTTGTTTACTCACATATTAGAGCCCGGCTACATGCCGGGCTTTTTTTATTCCCTATCCACCACGTGTTCCATAGAAATCGTCGTAACAATTGCCTTTCAGGAAGTGTCTCCCAACCTTACATATTTCGTCACAAGCTAAAGACTAAACACTGTAGCTCATGTGGTTAAGCCAGATAAATCGACTTAGTTGGTAAATTAATTTCCATGGCTAATATCTGAACATATACTTAGTGACATAATGCTTATTAATTAACTGCCGTATTTAAGGAAGTTCTATGAGAGGTGTTGTTATCGCCTTTGTGCTTCTGTTTAGCACGCCCCTGTTCAGTGCAGAGTTGGTCGTCCGCATGGAAAACCAACAGCCTAAGACTTTGGTTTATGACCAACTGGTTTCCCAATACCCCCCAATCACCTTCACAACCCAGCTTCCATGGTACCCAGATGCCAATCAATTCACGGGCTTTAGAGTCTCTGACCTGCTCAAGCAGCTTGGTGTTGAAGACACGCTCGCGGTTTCATTCATTGCTCTTAATGATTATGCAGCCAGTACCACGATCGAAAACATCCTCAAGTATGACCCGATAGTTGCCTATAAAATGAATGGCGAGAAAATGAAGGTGCGAAATAAAGGCCCTTATTGGCTGGTCTTTAATTTAGATAAGTACCCTGAGATTGATAACACCGCTTTTCACTCTCAGATGGTGTGGCAAATTGACGAGATAAAGATTCACAGATATATCGATGAGAAATCCAACTAGAGTTCGTAGTTTTAACCAGATTCTATCTAGAGCTAAGGTATTACTGATCTTTCTCTCTGCGATACTGATCGTCGCCAATCTTTACTTTCTTTCTGCTACTCGAGACTTAGCCCACTCTTACAGTGAACAGCAAAACCAAGCTACGTGGTTTCTGTTTCAACTAACAAAAGAATTTTCTGAGCTGAGAGCCATCACTCCATTAGCTGAAAAAGATGACGAGTTTTTAGATCTTACGATACTAAAATACGAACTCACTTGGAGTCGCTTCGATCTACTAATAAACAGCCGCGAAGCCGATACATTTATTGCATTGCCCGGAGCAAAGAGCTACTTCAAAACCTTGTTTGAGCAATTTAAGAGCTTGGAGCACAAAATAGAGCGGTTACCTAAAGATCGAGAACTGGCTCACAGCCTCGCAGAAGACTTCGAATATCAATACATGTCGATGATCAACTACGTAAATACGAACTTTCGTATTAAGAGTCCGCTATACCAATCTCAAATGAAGCAAGCTCAGACAATAACACATGCGCAATTCGTCCTGATGATGCTACTTTTTGCCTGTGTTGGTGTCGTCAGCTATATCATCCACAAGGAAGCACTATTTCATAAGCAAGCATCCCTGACTGACTCTCTGACAGGGATTGCGAATCGCTTAGCATTCATGAGGCAACTGACTGATTACATCGAACAGAATACTGAATTCTCATTGATTTTGCTCGATCTCAACGGTTTCAAAAAAATCAATGATTCCCACGGCCATCAAGCAGGCGACCTCGCGTTGAGGATCGTCTCTGCGCGTTTGGTCGAACTAATGAGTCGTCACAATCTATCTGTATTCAGGATTGGTGGTGATGAATTCGCGGTTCTCACCAACTCATCAGATGAAGCCACCATCAAACAACTGTCGCAGTCCATCAATCGCTGCTTTGACGACAGTATTACTATTCAGAACCAGAAGGTCTACCTTTCCACTAGTCTAGGAATTGCAACCTATCCACACGACGCTACCAGCCTTAACCAACTGATTTCCATTGCCGATCAGAGTATGTACCAAAAGAAGTTCTCTACCAAAAGCGGTGACGACAACGTCTTTAGCCTCAAAAGACACTAGCAATAGTCCCAACCCCGAGACATAAAAAGGCCCCTCTCGAAGAGGGGCAAAGTACCATCGCTTATTGTTATAGTGATAATGCCAGTAAAACGGTTGGGTGATTAACCGAAATCACCATTTACATATCCCTTAGTGCGGTCATCTTTTGGTTCGCTAAAGATAACCTGAGTGTCATCGTGCTCCACCAGCTCTCCCATCAGGAAGAAAGCCGTACGGTCTGAGATACGACGAGCTTGCTGCATGGAGTGAGTCACGATAACAATTGTGTAGTTTTTCTTAAGCTCTTCCATCAACTCTTCAATTTTGTGCGTCGCAATTGGGTCAAGGGCAGACGTAGGTTCATCCATCAAGATGACATCAGGTTCCATCGCAATTGTACGAGCGATACACAAACGCTGCTGCTGACCACCAGAAAGACCAAATGCGTGTGATTTCAAACGATCTTTGACTTCATCCCAAAGTGCAGCACCACGCAAAGAACGCTCGACTACGTCATCAATGTGCTTTTTATCCTTGATGCCCTGTGCACGTAACCCGTATGCCACGTTTTCGTAAATGCTCATTGGGAATGGGTTTGGCTTTTGGAAAACCATACCAACTTTGATACGCAGGTCTGCTACATCGATGTTGCCATAAATGTTCGTACCGTCCATATCCAGCTTACCCGTAATCTTAACGCCTTCAATTAGGTCATTCATACGGTTAAGGCAACGAAGTAGTGTAGACTTACCACAGCCTGAAGGGCCGATAAGCGCTGTAACTTGACGTACAGGAATAGGTAGGTTAATGGATTTCAGGGCTTGGTTTTCGCCGTAAAACAGATCTAGGTTTTCAATATCAAATTTGTTCATGTTCTCAATCTCTTAAATCTAAAATTCGTGTTAGTGCTTAATCAGTAATGTCGCTTGTTAGTAGCTTGCTGTGTTGATGCGACTTGCAATTAACTTAGTGATCATGTTGATAACGAGAACAACGACAATCAGCACGGTTGCTGTACCATAAGCTTGGTTCCACTCTTCAATAGTGAACAGCTCAGTAGTCAGCTTATAAAGGTGAACGGTCAACGTACGACCTGAATCGAGAAGCGAGTCAGGAATACGTGCCACCATGCCCGCTGTCAGAAATACAGGAGCTGATTCACCAATTACACGACCAATACTTAGAATGACCGAGGTTAAGATACCTGGCATTGCACTAGGCAATATCAAACGCCAGATAGTGTAGATTTTTGAAGCGCCTAAGCCATATGAACCTTCACGATATGTCTGAGGTACTGCCATCAGCGCTTCTTCCGTTGTACGGATGATAACAGGCAGAATCAGAATGCTCAGTGTTAGCGCACCCGATAAAATCGAGAAGCCAAGACCAAGAATTGCCACGAAGAAAGTCATACCGAATAGACCGAAGATGATTGACGGGATACCCGCCAATGATTCGGTACAGAATCGAATCACTTTCACCAAACGGCTACCCACTTTGGCATATTCTGTTAGATAGATAGCCGTCATGATACCCAGTGGCGCGGCAACCGCAATCGATGCGATCACCATGTAAATCGTCGCTACAATCATTGGGAAGATACCGTGTTCTTCGCCAGTACGAGTGTAGTTGTCCGTAATGAAGTTCCAGTCTACGTGCTGTAAACCGTTCGACAAAATGTACCAGATAATCCAGAACAAAAAGCCAACCGTCAGCGCAGCGGCAGCCCAGATAAAGCCGTTAAAGATGTTGTCTTTAAACTGGCGTGCTTTTTTAAGTTTTGCGCGATCCATAATAGTCACCTTTAACCCGCTTTACTTCGCTTTCTCGCGATTCAAATAAAGCAATGCTGCGTTAAGCATCATGATAAACACCAGTAGAACAACACCTGTTGCGTAGAGTGCATTGGCGTGAACACCGCTTGCGTAAGACATTTCAATGGCGATGTTAGCGGTTAGGGTACGAGCCGAGTCTAGTATGCCTTGTGGCATCGCAGGGGCATTACCCATTACCATGATGATTGCCATCGTCTCACCCAGAGCTCGACCGATACCGAGAATAACACCCGTCATAATGCCGGAACGTGCTGCTGGAACGAGCAACTTAAAGATGGTAAAGATTTTGGATGCGCCAAGAGCTAAAGAGCCCTCTTTGTAAGTACGAGGTACCGCGCGAATTGAGGTTTCTGAAACCGTAATAACCGTAGGAAGAATCATCACACCCAGTACAATGATACCCGCTAGAATCGTGTTACCTGCCGGAACATCAAAGACGTTCTGAATCAAAGGAACAATGATTACCAGTCCAAAGAAACCATAAACCACTGATGGAATACCCGCTAGCAACTCTACGGCAGGGCGAATGATGTCAGCTAAACGCTTCGGTGCGATTTCGGCAATAAAAATCGCCGTTAAAACACCCACTGGCACGCCAACAATAACTGCGCCAAACGTCGACACGATAGAAGCAACAATCATTGTTGCAACACCGTATAGCGCTGGCGGCAACCAGTCCTGACCAAGCACGATGCCAGTCACACCGGCTTCTTGGAAGGCTGGAATAGATTCTTTAACGATGAAATAGGCGATAACCGCCAGAGACACAATGCCAATTACAGCACTGGTAAGGAATAAGCCATGGAAAATGCGCTCTTTCCAGTCCACACGCTTTTGAGCACGTAAACCAGGCTTAGAAACTTGAGTCGCTTCAGTATTCATAAGCTTGTCACTATTTGTTGCGATGGTCATAAAATTCTTACCGTTCTCACGAATTATGTTCGCTTGAAGTCAAGAAAAGGCTCAGCCCAAAGTGGGCTGAGCAATTAAGTAGTCTTACTAAAAATTAGTTAACTGAGATGTAGCCTTTGCTGTCTACTAGAGATTGAGCTTCAGTAGAAACCATCCAGTCTAGGAATTTCTGAGTTTCAGCAGAAGGTTGGCCGTCTTTGTAAAGAACAAGGAATGGACGAGCAACTTTGTAAGAACCGTTCTTCACGTTGTCTACATTAGCTTCAACACCATCGATAGGTAGTGCGTTTACTGAGTTATCAACAGTACCTAGAGAGATGTAGCCAATTGCATATGGGTTAGATGCAACCATAGTTTTTAGAGCACCGTTACCGTTTGCAACTTGAGCACGCTGAGAGATAGCTGATACTTTTTTACCAGAGATTTTCTTCTTCAGCTTCATGATGTCTTCGAAAGCACCGCGAGTACCTGAAGCTGTGTCACGAGTGATTGCTACGATTGGCTTATCAGCACCACCAACTTCTTTCCAGTTAGTGATGTCACCTTTGTAGATAGCTGTTACTTGTTCAGCTGTTAGTGCTTTTAGGTCGTTCTTAGGGTTAACAACTACTGCTATACCATCTAGTGCAACAGTTAGCTCTTTAAGAGCTGGCTCTTTTTCAGAGTCTTTCAGGTTACGAGAAGACATACCTAGGTCAGCAGAACCGTTTTTCGCTGCTTTAACACCAGCAGATGAACCTGGGCCCTGAACTTCGATAAATACGTTCGAGTTAGTCTTCATGTATGTTTCAGAGAAAACTTCCATCAGTGGAGTTACGCTGCTAGAGCCCACTGCAGAGATAGTTTCTTTAGCAGAAACTGAAGTCACTGCCATTGCGCCTAGAAGTGCGATTGCACCGATAACTGTCTTTTTCATCACAATTTCCTTAGTTGGCATTATTGCCGTTGTATTTCACTTGAACGGTGCTCACTTTAGGACTCAAATGTGACAGTTGTGTTTCACTTCGTTGAAGCCTGTATGACAGATGAGACTTGCTAGGAATTTTTGATGGAGAATTACTGACAGGTCAAACAATGGTGTAACAAGCTGTAAGATTCGACTATCGGAATACGACAATAGAGCAATAACCCTATGACTTAAAAAGAAAATGATTTTCGTATTTATTAAGGATAATTTTATAAAATCATCATTTTCCAGATTGAATTATATCTGAGACAAATTAGAATCATTCCTCCTAATTATAAAAATAACAACATAAAACTCACTAACAATATAGAAGAGGACAATTCATGCGCCAATTACTTAGTGGGCTTTCCATTAAGCTCCAGGTAGTGGTTCCTGTCATATTCACATTGCTACTACTAGTGGTCGGGATAAGTTACAGCACAACCAGTCTTAAAAATGCTTTCAATCAAGTTACCGTCTCAACAGAAAACCTCGTTAATCATAAAGATGAACTGACTCAGATCATCGATAATACTTACGGCATGCGAATCAAAGCCATCTACAGCCTGTTTCGCGCTGAAGATGTAAAACAGCTGGCGACACATTTGCAAAGCAAACAACAAGTGAACCGTCAGTTACTTCGCTCTCTCAGCACAGTAGCAGGCTTAGAGCAAGAAATTGCTGATATGAACACCGCTATCGATCATTACGTGAACTACTCCATCAACGTGATGATCCCTTTGCTCAACGTTCGCCACGGCAGCGACAACCCACCAGCAGGGTTCGAGGCAAAATATGATCGCGCAGCAGGAGACTATCGCACCGCAGGCAACCAAATGGTTCAGGCAATCGATAGGCTATCGAAAAAGCTCAACACATTGGCGCTTGATGGAGTGCATGCTAACGAGGCCATCCACTCCAACGTGATGAACAGCGGTATTGTCGGTCTTTTATTGGTTCTGTCTGCAGCGCTAGCCATCAGCTGGATGCTGGCGGGTATCATAGTGACACCGATTAAGAAATTACAGCAAGCAATGAAAGAGCTCGCACAGGGCAACTTGTTGGTTTCCGTAGAAGAGGATGGTAACAATGAAATCTCTGCCCTGTCTCGCGACTTCAATAGCACAGTTGGGCAGCTACAGAATACGGTCGACTCACTGGTTCGAATCAGTGTTGATGTTGCATCCGCTTCCACTGAATTAGCGGCGGTTATGACTCAGTCAAGCACCAACTCTGATCAAGAGAAAAATGAAGTCGAGCAAGTCGCCTCCGCGATTAACCAAATGGAAAGTACCGCAACGGAAGTCACTCAGAATGCCAACAACGCAGATTCCGCTTCCATTAATGCGGATAAGCTGGCGCGAGAAAGCTTAGAAACATTTGAACAAAATACTCGCGCCAGTGAAAAGATGGCTCAGCATCTTTCTCAAGCCGCTGGGGTGGTTAACTCGTTAAAAGAGCAGTCGGAGCAAATTGGCAAGGTCATTGAGGTGATAGAAAGCATCTCAGAGCAAACCAACTTACTCGCACTGAATGCAGCGATTGAAGCGGCTCGCGCAGGGGAAAGCGGGCGTGGTTTTGCCGTTGTTGCAGATGAAGTAAGAATGCTTGCAGCTCGAACTCAGGAGTCGACAAAAGAGATTCAGGTGATCATTGAAGATCTGCAGCGCCAGTCTGGTGTTGCAAATGACAGCATGAACTCAAGCCTTGAAATGATCGAACAAAACCAAACTCAAGCGGCCAAAGTGAGTGAGGCACTCGGTCACATCAGTGCATCAATTTCAGAATTGACGAGCATCAACGCTCAGGTCGCCGTTGCGTCTGAGGAACAAGGCCAAGTCACATCCGACGTCAACAACAACTTAAGTAACATCTATGAACTGGTGAGCCAAAACGTAACTGGGATTACCCAAGCCGCCGCAGCCAGTCATGAGTTGTCTACTTTGGCTGAAAAACAAAAACAGCAGCTAGGCTTTTTTAAAGTTTAGAATAACAATCGCCGACCCATGGGTCGGCGTTTTTACCCCACTAAATACCACTAGCAAAGTAAAAAAGGCCAGCGTTCGCTGACCTAATTTAAATCATAAAGTGATTATGGCTGTTGCTTAGTTGGCGCTAGCGCAATCTCACGAATACACACGTTTTGAGGTTGGTTGTAAGCAAACTCGACCGCACGAGCCACATCATCCGCTGCCAATACACCACCCATGTCCACTTTCCAGTCGTCGTAGCCATCTTTGATTTCCTGAGAAGTCGTGTGAGACAACAGTTCAGTCTCTACCGCACCCGGAGCAATCGTTGTTACACGTACGTTTGACACAGCCACTTCTTCACGTACATTTTCAGAAATGGCGTGAACGGCAAATTTAGTACCACAGTATGCTGCATGATTAGGGAACGTTTTCTTACCCGCGATAGAGCTGACATTGATAATCGTGCCACTGTTGCGCTCCATCATAGGTGCCAGTACAGATTGCATACCATTCAGTAAACCAAGTACGTTGACATCAAACATGCGTTTCCATTCAGTCGCGTCTTGAGTATCAATCTGACCTAACAACATAACGCCAGCGTTGTTCACTAAGCCATCAACCGGGCCAAATTGCGCCTCTGCTTTTGCAATCGCTGCTTCAAATGACGCTTTGTCTGTCACGTCCACTTTTTCACATAATGTGTTTGGCAGATCTAGTGCTTCAAGACGCTCAACACGACGAGCAAGCAGAAGCAGAGGATGACCTTCGTTGCTTAGACGACGAGCAATTGCTTCACCAATACCAGAACTTGCACCTGTGATTACGATTAGTTTTTTCATCTTTATTTCCTCTGTAGTTGTTCAGTAGTAGCTCTGTTTCGCTGCGATGGAGGTATATTACGTAAATCGTTTTTGTTGATATATATCACTCCAGTTGAAACACTGTTGCTGTAGTGCAACAATAAACAGAATTAGATTTGATTGGATATCGACTGTGCTCAACCGGATTAATCTCGCTGACATTCGCTCTTTTGTCCTCATCGCACAATTGGGGAACTTTACTAAAGCTGCAGAAGCGCTGGATGTGTCGCGCTCTCACGTATCACGCCAGATAAGCAGCCTTGAAAATCAAATGGGCGTGACATTACTGATCCGAACCACCCGCACGCTCAAGCTCACTGAAGCAGGGAAAGCCTTTTACCAGCAATGTGAGAAAGCGCTGCATAATATTGATCAGGCGTTATTGGCTGCAGTGGATGACGTAGAAAAGGTACAAGGCGAAATAAAGATCAATTGCGTGGGCGGCTATCTCGGGGAGGAGCTGATCGCTCAAATTGCGACGGAGTTTATGCATGTGCACCCCGATGTCAGCATCAATCTAGACTTCAGCAGTCATCGGGTGGATTTGATTGAAGATGACTTCGATATAGCCTTTCGCATGGGCAGACTTGAAGACTCAGGATTCGTCGCTCGAAAGCTGCTTGATATCAAAATGGGGACTCTAGCCAGCCCTGGCTACCTAAAACGATATGGTCAGCCTAACCACCCTAAAGAGCTTGTTCAGCATCATTGCTTAACGGGTTCAGTCAAAAGGTGGAGCTTTGAAAATACAGCGGATACGCAACACTACGATGTGTTAGTCAATGGCCACATGCAGTGCAAAAATGGCCGTGTACTGGTAAAAGGCGCGCTCAATGGCAACGGCATCATACGAGTGCCGATGATTTACTGTGAAGAAGAACTAGCACGAGCAGAACTGGTCGAAGTATTTGATCACTGGGGAATTCCGAGCGTCGATTTTTCGGCCATCTATCATAGAGATCGTTTTCAGCCTAAGCGGCTACGAGAATTCATCAGCTTTGTGAAGCACTACTTCGATACTCGCTAGCGGATAAATAGTCGCCCTAAGACTTTTTCAGCCAAATTTCTGAAGCGCAAAAGAATCCGGCTTCTTGGCAGCCAAGCTGGGGAACTCAAAACGGTTTTTGCTTTAGAAAAAGTCTGAAAACCTTCGAAGCCATGATAGTGACCAATGCCAGATTCCCCTATCCCGCCAAACGGTGCATCTTCAGCCGCCACATGTAACAGAGTATCGTTAATCGCAACACCGCCACTGTGGGTCTGCTCGATGATTTGTCTCTGCAGGATGCGATCTGTCGACATCAGATACAAAGCCAGCGGTCTTGGTTTAACGTTAATGTAATTGAGCGCCTCATTCAGATGGCGGTAGCCAATCACAGGTAGCAGTGGACCAAATATCTCTTCCTGCATCACCTGCATATTTTCTGTAACCCCCGTAATCAAATGCGGCAGCATCTGACGCCCATCCAACGTCACGTCCTCTATGGTATAAATGCCGGCACCTTGGTCTTTTGCGTCCGCTAACATCGCGTGAAGACGATCAAACTGCCGTTCGTTGATGATGTGGGTTACCGTTGGCGCTTTATCGTCTTCTATATACAGTGCCTTATAACGTTTCAGATACAGGTTGATGAATAACAGCTCTTTTCCTTGGGGCAGCAGAACATAGTCTGGTGCAACACAAATTTGCCCGGCATTGACTGATTTGCCAAGTAACACGGCATCAACCGCTGCGCGAAGATCAATGTCATTATCAATCACGACAGGTGATTTACCACCGAGCTCCAACGTCACAGGGGTAAGGTTTTTCGCCGCAGCCTGAGCGACTAGCCTCCCTACTGGCGTCGACCCCGTAAAGATAAGATGATCAAAGGGGAGCTGAGAAAAATAGCTGGCGATATCCGCTTCGCCCTCAATGGGGTAAATGTGTCGGTCTAAGCAAGACAAGATCTGGCTGAGTACCTGATTGGTATGATGGGTATGCTCACTCAGCTTAACCATGACTCGGTTTCCCGCCGCAATCGCCGTCACGATAGGTGCAATGCTCAGCACTATTGGAAAGTTCCAAGGGACAATAACTCCGACCACACCTAGCGGTTGATACTCGACTGTGATTGAAGAAGGAGACAGCAACAAGCCCGCTTTACGTCGACTTGGTTTCATCCACTTTTTCAGGTGCTTGATGGTGTAATTGATGTGAGAGACCGCGGGTAGGATATCGCAAATCATGCTGTCGAAACGGCTGCGTGCACCATAGTCCTTTTGCAGAGCCTCAACCAACTCTTCCTTGTGTTCAAGTAAAGCTTGCTTGAGGATCTTTAGCCTTTTCATCCGAACGTTGTAGCCAGAAAATGGCTCACTCAAATAAAAAGCCCGGACTTCAGCATAGAGATGAAGTAACTCTTGCTGCGTTCTGATGTGTTCTTTTTGCCAACGATTAAGATCTACGACGCCTTCCATGTGCCATCATTGCCTGATTGGTTATTCTTTGCTCATAAGTATAGTAGCCAGATTCGACAGCAATGTCTTGGCTAGCACGCTCCTAACGTGCATAAGATAAAGGCGACATAAATGCCGCCTTCTGTTAATTACTGCAATTGGGTCATCACAGATTGAAAATGCTCAAGCCCTGTGGCTCCGACAATTCTCTGCTGAGCGATTTCAGCACCTTTGGTATCAAAGAAAAATACCGCCGGTGGACCAAACACATTACGCTCTGCCAGCCACGCCATCTGCTCAGGGGTACTCTCTGTGACATCAAACTTAATCGTATTCCAGTCAGCAAACTGCTTTTGTACCGATTGATCGCCAAACACTTCTTTCTCAATGACCTTACACGAGACACACCAGTCGGCATAAAGGTCAATCAGTACCGGTTTACCCTGCTGTTTCGCGAGTACTAATTGTTGATCCAAGACTTCAACAGAGCTGACTTTCTCAAATGGTAAAACTGTGGATGGTTTGTCTGATGAAACCTGCGCAACATTAAGTGGTTTAAGAGGATCGTTTGATCCTGTCAACATGCCGACAAATAGAATCAATCCATAGAACAGAGACATAAATGCGGCCAGTTTACGGGTTCTCGCCCAACCTGGTTGTGCTGAATCCAGCGCACCAAAATGAATGCCGCCTCCAATGGCAAGTACCGCCCACATGAGCATCGTCAGCCAACTTGGAATAAAACGACTTAACAACACAACCGCGACCGCCAGCAGCAACACACCAAACAGTTGCTTCACGGCAATCATCCAAGGGCCGCTTTTGGGGAGCAATTTACCGCCACTCATGCCAATCAGAATCAGTGGCACACCCATACCTAATGCCATCACAAACAGGGTTACGCCACCCAAGACCCAATCTTGCGTGGTGGAAACATAGAGTAACGCCCCAGCCAATGGCGCACTCACACAAGGTGACACCACCAACGCAGACACAGCGCCCATCACAAACACGCTTGCCATTTTGCCGCCGCCTAGTCTGTCTGAGCTTGCATTAAGTTTCTGTTGAATGGAAGCCGGCAATTGCAGCTCGTAAAAGCCAAACATCGCTAAAGCAAGCAGGACAAACACCACCGCAAATATCGATAGCAACCAAGGTTGCTGCATCGCCGCTTGCAGGTTAACACCTTTAGCCAACGTCGTGACTAATATCCCCGTTAGCGCATAACTGGAAGCCATACCCAACACATAGGACGTTGACAAAACTAGACCTTTTCGGCCTGTCATTTTTGCGTCACCACCAATGATGCTCGACAAAATAGGCACCATGGGCAACACACAGGGTGTCAGTGACAGCCCTAACCCAAGTAGGAAGAAGATGAGGAGAGCCTGAGTTGTGGACGCACTGCCTAATAGCTCAGACAGGCCCGCCGTGTCTTCTGCCAAGCCGCCAACTTTATCCCAAATGGAGGGGCTGCCGTCATTCAGTGTATTGGCGGGCAAATCGAGTTTGATCGTCTGAGGTAAGTAGCACAGACCTTTTTCTGAGCAACCTTGATAACGAACCTTTAGTTGACCTTCGCCACCATAAGGCACCAGCACGGTTACTGGCTTATCGAAAACGACGACTTCGCCAAAGTACTTGTCTTGTTTCTGTTTGCCCAGTGAAGAAAATTGAGGGTCAGTCAACTCAACGCCGCTATCTGCTGAAAACTTAAATCGGCCTTTATAGAGATAATATTCAGGCTGAGTCGCGAAATGGATCTGCACACCTTGTTCACTGACCGACCACTGATAAGGAAATGCCTCTTCTACGGGCAAAAAGTCAGGATCCTGCGCGGACGTAAAGGCAGAGATAAGCAGTAATAATGGCAGGATGAAAATTCTGATCACGCTACAAACTCCGTATCTTGATGAATAGCTAATTGATCGTCGATAAATACAACGCCGACTTGTTCAGGAACTGGTAAAGTCGGCTCTAATGTCAATGCCGTACTGAGGGCGCCCGCTTCCAGTGTCGTTGGAGCTAAGACGCTGACAGAGAGCACTTGGGGATGTGTTCCACGTTGCGACAATATGTGTGAGCTTTCCTCATCACCAAATTGGAAACTTCGCTCGTAATGAGCGGATGTCGTCAAAGCGGCATCAGCCAGTGGCAATGAGAAAAATGGCTCATGCTTATTCTTCGGATTAAGCACCGCCACATTGAAAGGTGAACCATCTGGCTTAGTGCCAAGCGCTCGAATGTCTCCACCAAAATTCACCAGCGCAGAAGAAACACAAAATTTCTCTACGATCATCACCGCCTGATCGACCGCAAACTCTTTAATCACTCCACCCAAGTCAAATTGAGTCTCTGCGTGGGGGATAGAGAGCGTTTTATCTGATAGAGACCAAGCATCAACGCCCATAAACGCTTTAGCACCTTCATAAGCCGCACTTCTGTCCAATTTAGGCGTGCTGGCCATCATTGACTTCACAGTACCGACCGTAGGGTCAAACACTCCTTTCGTGCCGTCAACCAAGCGCTTCATAACTTCAAACACAGCATAGCTTTCATCATCCAAAACCACAGATGATGACAGACGTTGATTCACTTGCTGATTGAGCCAAGATTGAGAATCATAAAAGTTAAATTTCTGCTCTAATCTCAGAGTATTAGACTCAATCAAAGCCGCTATATCTGCGGCTTTCTCTGAGTGATACAACTGAACTTCACAAGGAACCGTCATCGCCTGAAATCGGTGAACAAACGGCGGATTAAAACTCATAGGTTGCCCCTACTGCCCACCACTGAGCTTCAAAACCATTGGACTGCTCGTAATAAGCGCCAAGCAGATTGAAGCGTAGTTTCTTGTGTACTTTAAAGCTTGCACCTAATTCATACGCATTGGCCGTAAAATCACCAAGACGTAAATCAGAGGTCGCATAACCCGATGAAGCAAAAGTAGGATCGCTACCATTAGGATCACGGTAGAAGTCGGCGGCGCTTTGGGTATACCAGAAGTAACCCGGAGCTAACGTCAGCCAACTGTTGACCGTCCAAGAAAGTTTGCCGCCAAGCTGATGAGAGGCTACACCCCAGTCGTCCTGGAACCATTTGTAACGAGGACGAACCACTAGATTCTCGGACATTGACCAGAACGCCTGAATATTCACGCCACCTGACAAACGAGTATCCGGGCGTGAATCCTGACCAAGAAAGACTTCGTCAGTACCAATCGAACCATCGCCATCAATATCCACCTCACGCAACACCGTCAGATAGTGATTGCTAAGATAACCAGAACGATAACCCGCATAGCTGGTGAAGACCATGTAGTAATTTGGCGAGAAGGTTTGTGAAAGCCCTGCCTCAACATTCCCTGTAAATATGTCTTCCCAAGATTGTGGATTGGTCGAAGTTTGATATTTGCCAAACGTCATCGTTTCATCAAACAGGGTAGAGAATCCTAAGCTGTACGAGCGGTTTTTCTGTGCGTCTGCGTAAATCAGCCCTTTGCCATTTAAACCAATGCTACGGTAATCCTCTTCTTTGGAAAAGTTAGCGCCGAAAGTCCACTCGTTACGCAGCTCGTCTCGGTAAGTCGCGCTGCCATTGATCGATTTACGGGTATCTTCCAGCTCATATTTCTGAATTTTGTAGCCACTGCTGTGGGGATCATAGCCAGCGCGGATCACCTGATCCGTCATATTTTGAGCTTGTTGGGTTTTCGTCGCACGGTTTACCGCATCCGCTGCACTGCCAATTGGAGTGGTTGGCCCCCAAGACGGTGACGCACCAGAAACGGTGTCGTAGCCCAATTCAAGATTGATGGTCCAATCGAGACCAAAACTCTTTTCGATAGAAACAACGCTGTCGCCTGCTTCCACTTTATCGTCGTACTCTTCGTAATTTAGATAGTGAACAGAGATATGGTCTTCTGCCAGCGCACTATTCGCCACTGCCGCTGCACTAAGCAACGTTAAAGGTAGTTTTTTCATTCTGATTTATTTTTAGTATTTAGTTACAACCACAGCCGCCGCCACCGACGCCACTGCCACCCACTGAACCTTGCTTGTATGAGAAGACTTTCTCCGAAAACAAGTCGAACTCAGGCACCGGCCCTCCGGGTTTCATCTCTTTCTTAGCCAGCGTGCCTTTTTCCCACGGCTTAACAGGTTCAATACCCAATGCTTCGTCGACAAAAGCGAGTGCCGACTTTTCATTTGCGACGGCTTTTGGCTTATTCAGCGTTAAATCTTTAGCCTGAGGTTTGACTAATTCAACGTTGCGACGAGCACCGATTTCAGAACTGCCACTGGTGTAGACCTGACCAGAAATCACCTCTTCTTCAATGCTGGAACCACTGACAGATGTTTCCGTAGCTTGGGAAGGTTTTTTCCCTAACTGACTTAAATCCACTTTGGGTGCAGCAACGCTCAGCGCCGGAAAGCAGAGAGCAAATACAAGAACGACTGGCTTCATAGCTGCACTCCCATATCAGCCAGATCAGTGAGAATAACGTTACGGATATCGTTGATGGCGCCAAACCGAACTTTGAGTACTTGGCCCTGATAGATGTAGTAGAGCGCTGGCATACCAATCGGCTTGAACTCGGCGATCAACTGTTGCTTTGGATCGTTGACGACAGGAAAGGTCAAACCTAACGACTTTTGAAACTCAAGGCCAACTTCGACCTCTTCATCGACATCCACGCCGACAACCGTAACGCCTGTCCCTTCCAGCTCACTATAGAGCTGATTAACCAAAGGCAGCTCATGACGACATGAAACACACCACTCCGCAAAGAAATCCACTATCGTTAACTGGCTTTGATCCAGCTTGAGCCCCGTTGACGCTGAATCTGTGATGGTATCTCCTTCTTTAAACGCAGATGCCGAGAAAGAAGCACATAAGGCGAATAGCACAACCCATTGTTTAATCATTATTTTCTCCATAATTTTGTTGTTTTATTTCTGTCCGAAGTTAAGCGTGGTGTCATACTGAACTTCTAATATCTTTGAAAAATACTCATCGAGTTTCTCGGTGTTGGTTGCAGAGAAAACCTGCCCCTTGATTCCGTCTGTATTTGCGGCGTTGATACAGCTCTGAAACTGAGCTAGGCGGCTGTCTTGGACATTGAAACCAATAAAATTGAGCTCAATAGCAAATTCATTGGCTAAACGGTCACAAAGGCCAGCGTCAATCAGGTCATCCAACACATAACCGCCGTCCGCCCCGTCAGTCATCAGAACCAGCTTTTGCTTAGGTGCGAGCGAATAAGGGTTATATCCCCATTCTTGGCGCCATCTTGGAATCAGTTGACGAGCCCCCCAGATAACCCCTTGATACGAGCGGGTGCCACCTGTCGTAGTCAGGGCATTAATTGCTGTTTTCACTTCGCTCATATTGTCGGTAAGCGGGACAAGGGTGGCTGAGGCACTGCAATCTGCGAGAAACTCGTCCGGTGCACGATGACTAACCGCCTTTTCAGAATGGATTCGGTCTAGGTTTTGAACGGTTTCATTCACCAATACAGAGCCGCCAGATTCTTTGGTTAATCCATCAATACAGAAGACGCCTTTGTCATCCAGCCAAGCGGCATTGCGAGCAGATACCCCATCAGAAAAAGGCACGATAGAGATGCTAATTGCTCGCCTTCCATCGATTTGTACATTGTCTTGTTCAATGCGTTCTATTGCTCGAGTAAGGATGCTCTTTAATGTGTCGATTGACCCTGTCATGGAGCTGGAAATGTCCAACACTAAAGTCATTTCCGTTGGGGTCACACTGGCCGACTGATTGACGTGCGCTTGCTCCACGGAACCTGATTGTGCTGAATACGAGGCCTGTGCAAATTTCAATGATGAGAATAGCCCTGTCAGCTGATACCCCATGTTCAGCTCACAGCCTGAAGCACTGTATATCTCGCTTTTCACCAGTTTTACGTTGGGCTGGTAATACTCCAAATACGCCTGATTAACGCTAGGATCGGAGTAGTCGGCAAATGCACACGCCAAGGAAGCCGCGTCTACGGCTTGCATCGCACGGCTGCTCAGTTGTACCTGAAAACCAATCATGATGGTCGCAGCAGACAGCACCACCAAAGGAATCAGCAGAGCTAAGAAGGATAAGGAGACGGAGCCTGTGTGTTGCTTAAGCACTGTAGCGCCTCCCTATCATGGCAGCTTGGCTGCGCATGGATGTTGGAAGCGGTAACGGCAGCCAATTGAAAATGGCACTATCCGACTCCAACGGCTCAGAGACACAAAGCGTTACCTGATATAGGCTCGCAGTTTTACCACTTAACGAGGCGACCGAGCTACGGCTAACTGGAGCGAGTGTAGACAGAGAATCTATCGTTTGTTCTACCTCGCAGTCACTGCCTGCTTTTTGGGTGACAAGCTCTGTGCGCCCAGCAGTCACGGTTCGAATTTCAAGCACCAGTCCGATACGCTCTGCTTCGAAGCCTGAGGGTAAAGAACGCTGTGCGACACTCAACAGTTCATTAGCGCTCGCATCGTCATAGGCTTTAGCGCTACCTTGTGGCACTAACGCTCTTGCAGCAGCGCTCGCCATCGAATACGCCGTACTATCGACACGACTTTGAAGGTAGAGCAGCTTGTACACTGCGAACAGCCCCAAAACGATGGTTAGAATTCCGAGCACAACAAACGGAAACTCGATCACGGTTGCGCCATTTTGCTTTGAAACACTACGCATCATGACTCACCAATACGGTTCGACTTAAAAACGCCACTGAAGGAAACGTTTCAGACAGGGCTGGCACCAATAAAAAGGTAAAGCGATATCGAATGTGGTACTCGGCCATCACCGCAGTTAGAGACGTGGTCGTTCCCCCCAATGCTAAAGACTGAACGCTATCGCTATAACGTGGAGGGTCAATGTCGATCTTCTCTAGATCGAGTAATGGAAACGAGGCGATGCGATCGCGGATTTGACCGTCTAATGTCGTGGAAGGTGGCAGCGTTCTTACATCCCTAACCGCAGCATTGACGGCAGATTCAAAGATCATGGTGACCCACATCAGGCGAGCAAATTCAAATGCCGCCAGTAGCACAATCATCAGGGGAACAATTACCATTGCAAACTCTATCGTCTGGCTCCCAGAATGACGCTTCATCACCATGCGCTAGCTCCCAGCTCAGCAAGATGCTGGTAATACGCTAAGTTGTTCTCTAACTCCGCTTTGGTCAGATCGCCCATCGCGATCGTTCGTGCAGCATCGACCTCACCTTGCAACGCATAAGATAATGCTAGATTAAGCCGCAGCTTAGTTGTCGCTTCTCCGCGTTGGTAAATTGGGTAAAGAATCCGAATACTTTGACCTGGCTGACCATCTAGCATCCAGCTCAGCGCGAGGTTGTTTCGGTACTCTAAACTGTCCGGCCTAATGTTAATCGCCTGCTGAAATGCATCACGAGCATCCGTATAGTTTTTTTGCAGTGAGTAACTCACACCAAGACTGTTTAGCGCCACTTCGTCTTTCTCGTTTCCTTCCACCGCTCTGCGCAGTGATTCCGTCGCTAAACGAACATTTCCTAATGCTAAGTGCGCGCGACCTAATTCACGATCAAACTGTGGGGAGGGCTTAAGTGCACTGCCCTTTTTGAGATAATGCAGCGCTTCATCGTAACGAGCGGCTTGATTACTGGCACTGCCCGCCAGAAACAAAAGCTGGGGATCATCTGGAGTCATCTCCAGTTTCTGCTTATAGATGCTAAGCGCATTATCCGCATGACCGTTTGTCAGTGCTGTTTCCGCCAGTTGAAAATCGGATTGCTCAACCTGACTGTCTGTAGACTGACAACCAAAAACCAATAGACAAAAGCAGGCTGAGAGAAATGGTTTAATCATAATGTGTCCAAGGTATTAAACAGGCTGAGAACAACAGGGGCGACAATCATGACCACCACTGGAAGCATGATGAACACCACAAGTGGGAAAGACATTTTGGCTGGAATTTTTCCTACCCATTCTTCGAGATCGAGCAACTGGTATTGACGACTATCAGACGCAATCAGGCTCAGTGCCTGCGAGAGAGGCGTACCAAACTGAAGCGCTTGAGACATGGTCACAACCATGTTGTTGATATCTGGCAATTCCAATCTCTGATCCAGATTGAGCAAAGCTTGCTGCGGAGAATCCAGCACTGACATTTCCGTTGCAGTCAGTGCCCATTCTCGGGCTAAGGCCGGAGAAACTGACGTCATTTCTTCACCAACAACACGGAAAGTGTTTTCCAGTGTCAGTCCAGAAGCGACGCAGACCACCATCAGATCGAGTGCATCGGGTGCCACTTTGGAGATTTCCTGACGAATCTGGTTAACACGCCATTCGAGCAGTCGATCAACCGCAATACCAAAAGCGATTGCCACCGCTATATCTTGAGCAATATCCGCCGCCGACCAGCCTAAAGAGCGACCAAAATGCCACAAGCTAGCGCCGCAAAGCATCAAGACAAAGCGAATCAACACAAACTGGGTTTCTGCATGATTTTGGCTAAAGCCAAGTAATGCCAATTGTTTTTGACGAGCAGGGTTCGACTTCCATCGCCATTTTTCGCCTAGTGAGCGAGTATGCAGTGTCGAAATACTGACCTGTTTCAAGCGTCGATGGATAACATCCTGCTGACGTGCAAGCTGAAAGCAAACCACGGAGCTAATGACGCCCACCACAATCAGTAAGGTCGCAATCATAGATATCATGAGAACTTCCTATTTTTTGTCAGCGAGTGGAGCGTGAAGCCGCCAAAAGCAATGCTGGCTGCACAGTAAATCAGAATCGATTGACCGCTTTCGGTGTAGACCAGTAACTCGAACAATGACACATCAATCCACGCAACAACGGCCACCAGTAACAAAGGCAGCAATGAAAGAAATTTTGCCGTCATTCTCGGTTCCGCGGTCATACTTTTTACCTTCTTGAGCATGGCTCGATTGTCATGCATGGTACGGCTCAGATTGTGGAGGATCTCCCTCAACTGGCCACCGTTACTCTGATTAAGAATCAGAGCGACGGAAAAATAACGAAAAGTACGGTAAGGAAGGCGAGTACAGGCTTCATCAAGTGTTTGACGCAGCGAAATACCTAACGCCAAATTGTCTGTAATAAGCGCAAATTCCCGCCCTAATAACCCTGTTTGAGAGTTCGCCACTTGTTCGATGGCTTGAGGAACAGAAAGTCCGGCGGACACCGCACGACTAACAAGACCCAACACCTGAACGATATTGGTATCAAACTCTTCAATTTGCTTTTTACGACGCACAACAAACAGCGTGCAGAACAAGACACCAAAACACACTAAAACAACAGCGGTTTGCCAATACCATGCCAGCGCTTGCAGCCAGAATATCGTGCCAAGCGGTAAAGCGAATGCTGACAAAGCAAGCAGTAGCTTGTCCTGACTTGGCAACAAGGCATCAGTACGATACAAGAACTCGCGCACTCTCCCGCCAGACTGGCGCGATTTAATAATTGAGCTCAAATGACTCGTGCCCGCATCAGGGACGTACTTCGACAAACGTCGCTTCACATTACGACGCTGGCTGTAGTAATGAAGGGAAATCGCTACGGTCAGGCACCAAATCACGACCAGAGCAAGGATCATAAGTCGAGCTCCATGGCCGAACGTAATTGGCTATCAAGTTGGTAATATTGCGCTTTGGATGCAAAAGCAGGCAAGCTTCTGGCACTCATGTACTTGTCCAGCAGTTGACCCTGATGATCTTCGCCCTGAACCTCAAAGCGGTAGAGATCGTTGGTGACATATTGCTCACCTTCCAAGCCGATAACCTCTGTGATAGCAACGACACGACGCTTGCCATCACGCATTCTCTCTACCTGAACCACCACATCAATCGTATCAGCCACTTGTCGACGTAATGCAAACAATGGCAAGGTGGATTGCGCCATCATCAGCATGTTTTCAATTCGAACCAATGCATCTAACGAAGAGTTCGCGTGTAAGGTCGACAAAGAACCTTCGTGGCCAGTGTTCATGGCCTGCATCATTTCAAAGGCTTCGTCACCACGCACCTCTCCAAGGATGATGCGATCAGGGCGCATCCTTAACGCATTCTTAACCAGCTCTCGCTGACTGACAGCAGCTAACCCTTCTGCGTTTGCGGGTCTGGTTTCAGCTCGAACCACGTGCGGCTGTTGAAGCTGAAGTTCTGCGGCATCTTCAATGGTGATAATCCGTTCATGAGGCGAAATACTGAATGACATCGCGTTAAGCAGCGTCGTTTTACCTGCACCGGTTCCACCTGCAATCAAGACGTTCAACCGACAACGAACAATGATGTCCAGTAAACGCACCATGCTGTCTGACATGGCGCCATTTTGCGCCAGCTGATTGAGAGACAGTTTTTCCTGATTGAACTTACGGATTGAAATACACGTGCCATCCAATGCAAGCGGAGGGATCATGACATTGACCCTGCTGCCGTCTTCTAAACGCGCATCAACCAGTGGTGAACTTTCATCGATTCGACGGCCAACTTTGCTCACGATTCGACGAGCTAGGTTGAGCAGCTGCTCTTCGCTGCGAAACTCGACCGCCGTCTTTTGCAATTTACCCAACTTCTCGATGTAAACCTCATTGGGTCCATTCACCATGATGTCACTTACCATAGGGTCGTCGATCAATGGTTGCAGCGGCCCCAAACCTAATAGCTCATCTACCAGCTGTTTGACCACTAACGCGACTTCACGATTGCCCAGCGGTAGCTGATGAGTCGCAACCACGTCCGTCACCAGCAGTAAAATCCTCGCTTCTAATTCCTGAGGACTCAGCTTGATGACAACGCTGGCTTCAATCGCATTCACCACCTGAGAGTGGATCAGATGATAATGTTCACGAATAGGATCCGATTGCGCTGCTACGGCACTGTGTGCGTGATTTATCGCTAATGGCTCTTTCGCTCTTGTCGACTTAAACATTACGCCCCTCGCTTCCAGAATCTGAATGAGCGTGATTGCGGTGTGCCTTCAACTTTATCCGCTAAGTCAGAAAACGCTTGGCTGACCTTACGGTTCCCTTTGATGGCAGACTGCCCCAACGACTCTTTAGCTAAGAAGTGATTCGGTGCAAAAGGCACTGAAACATCAATATCAACACCCAATGCACGGTGAACATCATTCAATGCAATTAAGGAAGCTTTGTTCGATTTGGTGTGATTGACGACTAAGAGGTTTTCCTTAGCGAGGCCAGCTTCTGCCCCAGCAGAAAGGAAGCTAAAGATTTGCCCAGCATTACGAATTGACGACAAGGTTGGCTCAACGACAATAACACGCACATCTGCACTTTTTAGCACGCTCATACCGACCTGATCTCTTAGAGAGAACGAGGGAATATCAAAGATGAGATTATCGGCGTGCTCCAGACAGTATTTGCTGAAATGTTCTAACGCGTTTTTGTCCGGCCAAAACGGGTCAGTATCCAAAGGTAAATAGCCCGTGAACAAGGTTAAGTCTGGCTGAACCGTAATGCCACTTCGTTCAAAGACTACTGGCTCAAGGCGCTCTGGGTACTGCAACATTTCAACCAAAGCGGTATTGCCTTGAACATCGAAGTGTAAGTCAAGATCCCCTGAGGCAAAATCAAGGTCAGCCACTGCCGTCGATTGGCCACGACTGTTCATCATTCGTGCGAGATTCGCAACGACAGTGGAAGTGCCAACGCCACCTTTAGTACCCACCACAGAGATACGTTTCCCACTTTGGTTTCCATTGAGATGGTGACCAAAATCGAGAGACGCTAACGCATCCGGTGCAATAGGATTCACCAAATATTCGAGAGCTCCAGCCGATAGCAAACTGCGGTAGTAAGCGATCTTCTCATCATCACCAATTGTGATGACCTTGCAGCCTGTACGATGAACTAGATTACTCACAAGGCTTTGAGCCTCTTCGACTGACAAACCAATCACATCTAGCGCAATGACGCTGTGGTTATTGATCAGTGCCTGCTTGATGATCTGCTCACGCTCTAAAGAAACCTGAGTAAGCTGAGTGATCCCTTGCTCTGCGAATGCAAGGCTTAGATGATAGCTGTCCAGTGCCGGAGAGCTTGCCACCAATACTGAAAGGTTCTGATTTTTCATCATTAGTTGCCCCCCGTACTAATCGAAATCACCGAGCCGTTATCCTGACTATTTTCATTGGTGTTTGCTGAAGTGACGTAAGCATCAATGGCCGCGACGGCTTTTGCACCATTCGTTGGACCGAGCTTTTCACCCACAACCAAATCCTTCGGGTTAGCGACCATTTGCGCTAAAGCCGCAGCATTACTACACCCGTATGCCTGATGCGTTTTATATTGGTTGAAGATGACCGGCTGTGATTTATCGGTACCACACCCAGGTACTTTGGCACGGAACGACTCAACGATGACCTGCACATCACCAGATTGAGTTCCGGTCGCACGTTCCGTCATAATCTGGTGCTTGGCAAGCCCCTGTCCGAGCAATAGGTTTGAAATAGGCTGAATCTGAGACTGCCCTTTAGGTGAATAGCTCACCAATTTCACTCTTAGGCTATAAGGGTTTCCGCGCTGAACGATGAACGAACGGATATCTTGTTGCTGCTGTGGAGTGAGCGACGGCTTTTCAACCGCAAGAGTAAGCTTATTAGTTACGGAGACCACATCAATGGCAGGTTGACGCGCTATTTGATCAGAAGCACAGCCACTCAGGGCAAGCAAAACAGGCAAAAGTAACGATTGTAATTTCATGCGCACCTCAGTAGTAAAATCCGTTGTCGCCCAGTAAACGAGGCTTGCGGTTGTCGGTGTAAGTTGCTTTGCCACTGGTTCCGACGAAATCCTCATCGGGCAGCGCCAGTAGTCTCTCCAAATCGCTTTGTGGAATCAGAGCATCAGTAGGAATCGGCAAGTTATCGCTTCGTGTTGGCTCGACAAGGTAAGCGGTAGCGATAATGATCAGTTCTGTTTCACGGCGTTGATACTCGTTGGAACGGAAAAGACCACCTAGAATTGGAATATCCCCCATACCCGGCAGTTTTTGCAGCTGCTCAATTTCACTACTTTGCAGTAAGCCGCCAAGAGCAAAGCTCTGCCCGCTAGCCAGTTCAATCGTTGTTGACGCTCTACGTGACGTGAAGGAAGGCAGCACATTGCCATTTAAAACCGCTTGATTATCAACAGACACACTGCTGACCTCAGGCTCAACCTTTAAGCTGATTCTATCTGGGCCAAGCACAACAGGTTTGAAGTTCAGATTGACACCAAATGGTTTGTACTCAACCGTCGCAGTGTCCCCTTGAATCAGAGGAATTGGCACTTCGCCACCAACTAGGAAGTTGGCTTCTTCACCAGACATTGCGGTCAGGTTTGGCTCTGCCAGAATCGACATATCACCAGTAGAAGCCAGCGCATCAACCAAGGCACTTAGGTTAGGTTTGCCCCAACTACTTACATCCCAAGGTTTATTGTAAAGAAAGCTACCGACCGTATTCTCAACGGTGCTGCCATTGGTGACCAGAGAGCCCCACTTAATGCCGAGTTTATTCGATACATTGCGCGAGACTTCTGCAATTCGAATACGGATGTTGACTTGCGTTGGCATCGTCACGACCAACTGGTTAATCAGCTCGTCACCATTCGAGTTTTGCTGGTTTTCAGAGTTACTCTCCGATGAATTACTGCTTTTTGAAGAGTCATTGTTATTGATCTCTTGCGGAGCGACGATCGGAGACAAATACCCTTTCGCCACATTAACGATACTGTGCGCCATTGCCGGAGTCGGTACAGACCCTTTAAGCCACAACTTGCCACCGAGTGACTCAGAATTCACAGAAGCATCAGGGAACTGGGCTTTGATTAGTTCATCTAATTCCTGAGTATCATGGACCACGCGAATTTTGTTGCTGTAAATCACTCGTTCCTGTTCATTAAGAACGGTGATCGTGGCAGTGCCAGCCTGCATACCAAACACCATGATTTTGGTATTGGTCATAGGTTGGTAGTCCGCGATGTGTGTATTGGAAATAAAAATCGACTTTGCCTTTTCTGACAGGCGAATCATTTTCGCTTCATTTATGTTCACTTCGAGGGCATTTGCCCATGCTGGAAGCGCAAAAAGCCAACCGGGAAGCAGCAACAAGCTCCACCAGCGCAGTAATGTGTTCATTGTTTCGTCCTGAAGTTGTTAGTTTTTGTCGCTGTTTGGTCGTAACTGAATCAGGTCTACGTCCGGAGCAATTAGTTTGCTTTCCGGATTCAGCTGAGTCGTTGTGATGGTATGGCTTTGCGGTAATGAAAAGTCTGTTTCACCCGAACCACGCAATGAAAGAGTCAAGCGGCCTAACTGATTAGCAAGCACAATTTGTGTTGCCTGCTCTGGCGTCACTTCAAGTGATACAGAGCTGTTATCCGGTATTTTCGCCCCGTAGTCATGACGCTTTTCCTGGAACCCTTCAGATGATGAGAGATTATTGAAAGCAAGAATACGAACGTTGGTTGCAATAGTGCTGACGTAAAGGCCTTCAACCACATTATCGTACTTCTTCAACTCGCTGACCTTAGAACCCAGCAGTAAAATATCGACCTTATCACCCGGTTGAACAAAGCCAGAATTGGCAGTTACCTGATCAACAGGCACCGATACCGCTCTATACCCTACTCTGACTTTCAAGGCTAATGAAGCCCCACCCTGTGGTGGTATCAAGTCAGCCGCAGCGATAACTTGCCCTTGCTTAATTGCAATATGTGCAATACCACTCGCCAGGTTAATGGAAGTGATCTCATCTTCCGTCACGTAGTCGACGTAATCAGAAAGCTGCTCTTCACTCAAAGATTGCCAACGAAACATATTGGGTGTGTAGACATCGCCGACACCGATATCCTGACCCGAAACCAGCACTCGCTGGAACACTTGCTCAGGTTGCTCTTTCGTCTGATGTTCTGAGTTATCTTGCCCAAGCAGCAACAATCCTATGCCTACGCTAGACAGTAAGATAGACAACATCATCAATCGCTTAGCCGTCATGATTATTCCTTCAGCCTTGTCGGTTTAGTTACCAGAATCCTGAGTTTGCTCCAGTGATTCGATCACTGTCTCATAGGCACCTACAATGGCTTTGGTCAACTTGCCATCACTGCCCCCAACAAATGAAAGAAGAACAACAGACATTGCCGCTGCCAAAATCGCGTATTCAATCGCAGCTGCGCCACGTTGCTTATTTTTATTTAACATGAATAGACTCCTGAAAAAGAGAAGGTTCAGCCCCAATAAAAGGGCTGAAAGTTATTATTATTTTGAGATAAATCGGTATAGGTAATCTTTAAAGAACTCGTGAGAGCTTCTTTCTTTCCGTCCTTGCTCACCTGATTTTAAATCTAGATAATCGTAATAATTTGAAGTTGTTAGGTTGTTCAAATAAATGGAGACTGTGCCGCCGTAAGAGCCTTCTACTATGCTGTGTGCGAATACAGTTTCATCTAGTGGCATCAAGCTTGATAGTTCATCGACAGATGGCAACCGCCAGTTGCTTAAGCCGCAAACTTTTTCAGAGTTTTGAAGGTTTAACCTTTCGCTGTAAAGTGCGTAATCAACTTGGCGAGCCCCCCCATCATTGGTATCAAACAACTGCCAGACTTCCCCAGTAGAATCATTTTTTGCACACGATGCCTGTTCTCTACTTTGCACAATATCGCCATTGTTCGCGAGATAGGTCCAGTTAACCTGTTGAACCGTTTCACGAACTAAACGCGCTAACGTGACATCTTGGTCTGAGTAATGGCTGTGTGAGAAGCTCTCCGTCTTACCTATGCTCGCTTGACTGGAATAGTGATAAGCCAACTGCTTGTCAGCACTGTATTCAACACCTGACCAGTAGTAAAATGTGGCCGTTTTCTGGTCTTGATTAGTAGGATGATGGGGAAATGCCGCCAGATCTAAAGTCGCCTCTTTACCATCTAGCATGGTAGCTGTCGCCAATCCTTTTAACTGAGGTAAACTCGGCACCTGCCAGTCACTGAATCCGCAAAGAGAACTATTGTTTCTCGCTTCTAAGTAACCACCAGCGCCTAGTAGACTTTTTATATCAGCTCCTTCGGCATTGAAAGAGACGTGGTCAACACCACCAGTTTGGCCATCTTGTAGTAGAGTCCATGTTCTCTTCTTATCACCAGAACTCACATCCAATACACAACGCCAGCCCTGAGCGTATGTCGCACTTGCCGGCAAGAAACGACCAAGTGAGTCCAACTTGGCAAACCGTCCCAATACGGTCGCTTCACCCTGACTGACAACATACCCAGCGTCATGCGCTCGATTTAATCCGTCTACAATTGTGACTTTCAGAGCCGAAATATCCTGAAGTGAAGAAGCGTGTGCAACTTCCTCCGTAAGAGGAGTAATTAACAAACCAAGTGTCTTAAAGCGATCCGGAAGAGCCGCTAAATTCGTATCTAATAGTTGCTTCAAAATCGCAAGTGATTGGATTTCACTTTCCATTTGAGCGACTAAATCGCTCAATGCCAATGACGAAGAATGAATATCACTGCCTAGACTTGCTGCCAATAAACGATCTTTTTCAGAAACAAGCTCACTATCTAGTGTATGTATTTTCGCTATTTGTTTTGCGGCTTGCAGAAGCTCTTTTGTTACGACTAAAGCATTTATGTTTTCACGAATGGTAGAAAGCTTAGTCTCAAGCCTTTTTACGTTGACCAGGAAACTAATGCTCTCCGTATCAGTGTTGTAGCGCAAGAAGTTGGACTGTAGTTTAAAATCTTTTAACACTGATTCAAATTGCACTAATTGAGAACTGGATGGCATGATGGCCTTGTTCACAGTCTCCAGTTGATCTGAAGCGTCAGTAAGTAATATTCGAGATGTTTTGGTTTGATTCTTGAGTGCAGTAAACCAGTTAGATAAAAAATTCTCAGACTCTGTCGTTAAGGTATTTTGGTCAGATAATAGCTTTTCTGCACTAGCTAACTGAGTGATTGAGTCAGCGAGCAACCTATCGCTAGATATGGTTTCCCATTTTGCATAAGCATAGTTGAGAAGCATGCTAGGCTCTTTTTCTATACCTTTTGCATAGGTCACGGGTACGCCGGACTTGTTGGCCCAAATGGATGAAGAAGCATCACTGATCATGTTGCCTCGCACTGTTGAAGGCAAAGAATCACTGTTTCTCTTCGACAGTAATGCAACTTCCTCAGCTGTAGGCAAAGTCCATTGACTGATACCGCAGTTGTTTAGTTCAGATATCACGCTCATTACTTCATCTGAAGTCGAGATAGAAACAGCAGTTGACCAGAAGATAGGTGTACCTTTACCTTCAGTATCATATTCAGCGATACATTTAACATTGCTACCTACCCAGCCATTGTAATCCGCATAACTTGGTACTTGCAGCATTGACACCATCGGAAGATACTGAATCGCAACAAACTTACCTTCCAAACTAGATGCCCAAAGAATCTCACTCGCCGGGTGTTCCAAACCTGGGAATACGCTCTTTTTAACACGCAGGCCGACGTTACTCTTCTCATAAGCCTGTGTACCGATAAACTGAGGAACCGATGTAACAGGTTTCCAGCTAGCACCTTGGTCGACTGTAAATTCATAATACTCAGGCTTATCAAAGGTGACGGCTTTATCCGCAATGGTGGTCGAGAGGAAGTTCCAAGAGATTAAGTTGGGGTACTTGGTGTTGGCTTGGTCACTCCCTACAACGATGTTTCCACCTGTCAGTGCAGGTAATTTTGGCAGCTCTGTGAATACAGTGTCATTACTGGCTTGCGCGCCCGGTGGCATGCCGTTTTCACTATTAGCACGAACACGTACTTGAACATGACCGATACTTTTTGCGACATCGCCCACTACTAAAGGCTTTTCTAGCACTGGAGCCCAATCAGTTCCCTGATTCATTGACCACTCATAGTCGGACAATGAGGTAAAGCCAGTGACAAAGGTCCAGTCCAAGGTATCAGCGGTGTCATCCACCACCACACCTGTTGGCGCTGCTGGCGCATCCGGTTGCTTTGTCAGAGCCTTAGTGTTTGACAAAGCAGGACTAGCAAGGCGTCCTGTGACGGGATCATACTTAACACGGACCTCTAAACTACCAACGGCATAAACTTTGTCCTCAAGTTGAAGAGGTTTGCTCTGAACGGTTGCCCAAGCTGCACCGTCGACGCGATACTCATAATCACTATCCGAATTAAAACCATCGACCCAATCCCAAGTGAACGTGTTTAACGCATCATTAACCAGCCCATTCGTCGGCGCACTTGGCGTACTTGGAGTGACAGTGAATACCTTGTCTGAGCACAAGTTTTCACCGACAGCATCATCGTCTGATGCTTTGATACGTACACAGACTTGTCCCACTTTGAATACTTCATCAGGAATAGCCTGAGGCTTTGATGTTACAGGGCGATAGCTGATTCCACTATCAAGTGAGTATTCGTATTGCTCCGCGTTCGGATAACCGTCAACGTTCGTCCAGTTCAGAAGGTTGTCAGCATCGTTGATGACAGGAAGCGTCGGTGCAACAGGCTTGTTCAACACTTTGTTGAACGCGCTGCTCACCACCAGACTTTTACCAGCCGGGCGGCCATCAATCGGGTTCGCTTTCACTCTCAGTTGAATGGTGTTGGCTGGAATGTTTACATTGCCAATTTGGTAAGGGTTTGCTGACGCATCTTGCCATCCGCTGCCGAGATTGATTTCATAATCAGCGGCGTTACCGAAACCAGACACGTTTTCCCAAGCCAGGATATCTGAGTCATCATTCGCAGAGATTAAAACCGGAGCGACGGGCGCATCAGGAGTGACCGTCATCGCGGTCTCTGATTTCACCACCAGTCCAGCAGGACGACCTGAACTTTGGTCAGCTTTAACTCTGAGCTTTAAGTCTCCGACTGGAATCGCAATATCAGCGATGTTTTGTGGTTTGCTCACTACATCGTGCCAATTTTTTCCACCATCCAGTGTGTACTCATAGTGAGCGATGAGCTGAAAATCTGCCGAGTGTTGCCAGTCAAAGCCATTGTCAGCGTCATTGAGTGTCAAAGATGTCGGAGCGGCAGGTACAAGCGTCGCCGTGAACGCTTTAGTCGATAGAAGTGCCATGCCTGATGCCAAAGATCTCGCTGGCTTTGCCATGATACGTACCTGAACATCACCAACATTTCTTGCTGGAGCACCGACATTAATGGGCTTTGACGTTACCACTTGCCAACTTTGGCCTCTATCTAACGAGAATTCGTAAGCGTTAACCTCTGTGAAACCCGGAACAAATTGCCAATCAAACGTGTCAGCCGCGTCATTGACGACTCCACCGCGTGGCGCTCTCGGTCTGGTCAGAATATTGTCGCCATCTAAGTCTTCTGGCTTAATTTTAAGGTGCTCATAGTAATCAGAACCGATCTGAGCTAACGCTTCTTCCGTATTGCTCGCACCATGAGATAACTGATCGGTACGAAGCTTTAATTGCGCGGCGTCTAAATTCGCCAACCTTTGAATCGAGCCTTTTCTCGCCACTTCCTGACTGACACCGTCATTGACGGAGCTTTCCTGCGCAGACTGCAAGACTCGGGTAATCCCGCGCGCCAGCATGTGTATTTCTCGGCTTTCCTGAGTGGTATCTGCCGCATAGTCAGACTTAAGCACATCAGCGGAAACATTCAGCTCATTAGCAAGGCTTTCTGCCGCCTCATCAAACGTTACCCCAGAGCTGGTTGCTAGGCTGGCAACCATCGACGTCATTGGGCTGATGATGCTCGGTTGTGATGATGGCGTTTCCAAAGTAAAGTCCTGAGTGACAGCTTGGTTTGGGTTGTCCATGTCAACCGTCACATTGGCAATGGCTTCCACTAGCAACTTGTAATTTTCGACGTTACCCTCAAAAGGCAATGTGTACTGACCCAACTGGTCCGTCTGAACCGTTGTGCCATCCCCACTGTCACAGACCGCGTTGTTGTTTTTATCCAGACAAACATTCGCTTTGTGAAGATAACCATCGAGTACCACACCAGATAATACTGAGCCAGAGTTGCCTGTCGCAGGCGTCTCATTTGAAGTCAGTTTTGGGTCAGATTCATTTCCTCCGCCACAACCGAAAAGTGCAACGGAAATAGCCCCGACACTGAGCTTTTTGGTCAGCATTTTCACCGCTGGATACTCCTTAAATTTGTAGGTCTAATCAAAATTCCGGCGGCGATATTAATTTAAATGATATTTATTATCAATATCATTTGATCTTTTATTTCACATGATGATTAAATAATAGAGATAAATGCTAGGTCTTATATTAATTAACAAGATTATTGGTTCAACATGCTTAATAATACAACAATATGCAGTGTAGCCCTTGCTGTGTCTAGTGCTATAGCTCTATCCGCGTGCGGTGGTGGCGGAGAATCTGGAAGTTCATCATCGGCGGCAACAGCCAGCACGTACAGCTACCAAAGTATGGCATCCTGTGCAGATACTGACCTTGATGGCAGTTGTAGTAACTATGAAAAACAAGTGGCGGTTACGAGCGGCTATTCAAGAATGATCGATGCCAATGGGGCAATACTTACCTCTCCCGCTGAATTGAGCATCATCTCTCCCTTCACGACGCTGCTCCACAGTGAGATGCTATACAACCCATCGACGAGTGGCAGTGTCGAAAAATCAAAGGTTTACCTTCAGTCTGTGCTTGGCCAGCACGTAGGTGTCGATTTCACATCGGTGGACGTCAGCCATGGCCCTCAACAAGCGACAAATCTTCTGATGGCATCGCTGAAACAAGCTCAGACCCAGGGCTCAAGCAGTTCGCCAATGGTGAATATTGCCCAAGCTCTTGATGCCATGATTGAACACAAGACCCTTGATCTTTCCGCAATAGATCTAGCAGCTCAAACATCACGCCATGTCAGTTTTGATGGTTCACTGTTAATTCATGGGTCACAAAGTGATGCTGGCTTGGCCGCTATGAAATCGATCGCCCTTAACCCTGCCAATAGCAGAATAATCTACGTTGATGCACGCGATAATGTCCGAGAGCTGGACACGGCGACAAAACAATCGGTTGCAGTCGGTGCTTCAAGTTCATCATTTAGCTCTCGTAGTATCTCTTCGTATGATGACGACGATGAAGATGAGCATGACGATGATGACCATTATGGCGGAAATGCTAACAAACTTCCTGGATATCAACAGGATACCTCCAACACACTCAAGGAAGTCGTTCCCGCGCTCAATAGTGTTCAGTCATACAAATTGTACGAACCTAATGGCGTTCGAAACCAGAGCTTCGTCTGTAATACGACAGGGGGTAACGGCATATTCCTGACCAGCCTGCAGGACAAAACAGGCAACCCGAATACCAACGTCGCCGTCAGAGCAACAACGCGGAAATTGCAAATCGATGCGTACGGAGGTGCATCAGGAAGCGAGCTCCCTGTTACTCCACCACCTGCTCCACCGACCGTTCCGCTGTCTGCGTCTTCCTGCTACAACGATAACTTTGAGTGGATGCACCCTCTCTATCAGCAAGGTACGATGATTGCTAAGTTGGATGACGGATTAAATGCAAACGGGGATCAGCTACGCCGCTTAGACGCCACCACGCTCAGTATGGAGTCCATTACTTACACGTTAGATTCTGATGAGAAAACCATTATCTTCTCCAAAGATGATAATGAAATTCTGATTATCTCGGATAATCGTCAATCTGCACCTAAGTTAGTTGAAACCAAGACTTTAACCGAACGGTTAGCTTTGAATATCACCGACGTCTTAAATGCCAGCTTCGCTTCTGGCGGTCAAATAGTGATGGCACTGGCATCGGAAAACAAAATCATTTGGACAGATAAAGCGCCTAATACTCAGCAACTTGGCTCTGTTAATCTCGACGGTCAGGTCAAGCTGATGGACTCATCTCCCAACGGCGCGTTCACCGTTGCCATCACTGCCACCAGCGTCTACTTGCTCGACAATGTTAAGCGAGAAATCGCTAAGCAAATCAGCTTTGACGCAAGCCAGACAACGAATCTGTTTGTCCAAAACGACAAAGCGATAGCCATTAACAAAAATGGGGTAGATTACTTCCAGTTCGCCAATATCTCAGGGCCTAAACTAAAAGTTGCTTCTCAATTAGTGACCAAGGAGCTGCTTGAGAACTGGGAAAAAACCTCGACCTCTCACTGGAACTCAACCAGCTTAGGTTACGTGCTGACTCAAACAGGAACGTCGGCAAGTTCAGCGCAGGCGTTTAATGATGTCACGTTAAATTGGAGCCCTTCAACAGCGACACAGGCTAGCCAGATTACTGGAGTCTACATAAACGGCACAAACCGTGGTGACAGAGTGCAACTATACAAAGCGTTGTAACCATAGGGAGGCCTAGCCTCCCTTTATTTTGTGAGTACAAAATGAAGCAACCTGGTGCCTTTCAACACTGCCGTCCATACGATCGACAGGCTTGCTCAAAGTTATTCAGTGAATAAAATATCACCTAAGTCCTAGTAGCTAAACCACGTTAAATTCAGTTACTTTTCCAGCTTTACGAAGCATTTGTAGCTCGTTAGTATTGGCGTTCAACGTTGAACTAGGAATCATAAGCGAATACTGCAAAATACAAGGTTTAAAACCCTCACCCCGTACCATGAATTACATCGATCAAATGAATCACATTACGGACATGTCAACGGTGTTTGAACGTATCATGAATCAGCAATAACCATTGATAGCATTAAAGGCTTCTCTGGAAACATCCGGTGAAGAAAGAAAGTTTTGGGAGTGCATTTACAATGCGTTATAAAACTATGGCCTTAGGCTTGTTGTTTTGCAGCCTTTCGGCACAAGCAGCGAGTCTTGATCCTTGGGCAGAACAGCTCGAGCAAGAAATGCATGCCAAATATACCGTTCTTAATGAACGCGTTTCAGCGTGTAAGGCCATGCGCAAAAGCTTTGATTATGCCAAGCCATTAAATGAAGGTTGGTTTAAGACTCTTGATACCACTGAGCAACAAAAAGTTATTCAGTTTGGATTCGCAAACGCCTCACAGCAATGCTCAGCGAAAGAGCGCGAAGCTTATGCAGGTTCTATGCTCGATTACGTCGCTTACACCGGAGACAAGAAGCCTCTCAATGAATGGCTTGTACTTGCGGAAGGTGATAAAGAATTGCAGCAAGATATTAACTCTATCGGTGTCGAACAAACTCAAAAATTTGTTAAGCAACACCTTAATGCCCCATTCGATGCACTTCGGTTGCTAAAGAGTCAGGGATTGTTCTAAAAGAGGCCGCTCGAGCGGCCCCTTGTATATAAAACATATTTTCGGCGCAATATCTTCTCAATCAATGGCTTGAAGCTCATCAATCGTCCTTGCTCAGCCGCTCGCCAATGCTCGATTACTGGCGTGATGTCAAAACCTTGTTTCGCCTGACGTAAAATATTGCGTTTGTTGTGAAATCGGACTACAACAAGAAACATTACTTTATCTACCAGTGGATGACACTTTGAAACTCATTGAACTTCGTGAATACAAGCTCAAACCCGGCATGACTCAACAATGGCTAGACTGGATGCACGAGGAAATTCTTCCTTATCAGATCTCTAAAGGCATGAAAGTACTCAATACCTATATTCACAAGGGTGAAGACGGAGAAGATTACTTTATCTGGTTACGCGAATTTGACGATGAAGCATCACGCGAGAAAATTTACGCGGAAACGTACAACGAGTGGTGGATCAGCGAAATTCGCCCACGGGTATTTGAGCATATCGACCAAGACTCCGTCACAGTACGTGTATTGACGCCTTCGGGCATCTGATCACGAATTGAACGCATTAAAAAGGCCATCCATCAGGATGGCCTACGTTTATCAATTCAAAAGTGCTTAAACAAAGACAGTTTTATAAGCTTCCGCCAAACCTTCTATCAGCATCTGAGTACCAATCACCGCCAAAATCAAACCCATCATTTTAGTCACCACGTTCAGCGCACTTGGACCAACGGCTTTCACCAGCTTGTTACCAAACAAGAAAAGAACGTAAGTGATGGCACACAATACCCCGAACGCGACGATAGTAATGATCGTCTGGTCAAAGCCACCTGTCGTGGCAAAGTTCATTGCTGTGGCTATCGTGCCAGGACCAGCAAGAATAGGCATCGCAAGCGGAGAAACCGCAACACTCAAAGCCGCTTGCTGCTGCTCTGGAGAATAGGCTTTTTCCTTGGTCTTATGATGAGTGGAATTGCCTTGCAGCATATGAAAACCAATCAGGAACACCAAGATTCCCCCAGTGATGCGCAGCGCGTATAAGGTGATACCAAACAAGTCAAAAATCAGTTTCCCTGAAATGGCGAACACTGAAACAATCACAAAAGCAAAGAAAACCGAACGAAAAGCAATCGATTTTACCGTCTGTCGATCATCATCGCTGGTCAGGCCAAGAAAAATAGGAATGTTGGCAATCGGGTTCATGATGGCGAAAAAACCCATAAACACAGTAACAGCATGCACGACTAATTCTTTCATAAGTCCTTCTTATTCTATAAATTTTCGATTTCAGTATAGAAGGAGACCATAACTGTGAAACAGAAAAGTGACAACTAAGTGATCTCTGACTCGACATTTCAACGCATACTCGATATGTTGCACAAGCAATTTATACCAAGAACAAAGGACTCAGCCATGACACCGACGATAGACACTATCCTGTCTCACCGTTCGATCCGTAAATTTACCGATCAGGCCATCGATTCATCTCAGCTAGACACCATTATTCAGTCTGGCCTTGCAGCTTCGTCTTCCAGCATGTTGCAAGTTGTGTCGATCATCCGCGTCACGGATAAAGAAAAGCGTAAGGCGTTAGCGCATCTAGCAGGCGATCAGCCTTACGTAGAAAGCGCGGCAGAGTTTCTTGTATTTTGTATTGATTATCAGAGACATTTTGAAATTAACCCGCAGGTAAAACCTGAATTTACTGAGCTGACACTGATCGGGGCGGTAGATTGCGGCATTATGGCGCAAAATTGCTTAGTGGCAGCCGAATCGCTCGGGTTGGGCGGTGTTTACATTGGCGGTTTGAGAAGCTGTGCTCAGGAAGTTGACCAGTTACTGAATCTACCAGCCAACAGCGCGGTATTGTTTGGGCTGTGTTTAGGTCATCCAGATCAAAACCCTGAAATCAAACCGCGCCTTCCTGCACACGTCATTGTGCATGAAAACGAGTATCAGCCTCTGAATCTAGACGATATTCGTGAGTACGATGAAACAATGCAGACCTACTACGCAGGCCGTAGCAGCAACCAAAAACAAAGTACTTGGTCTGAGCAAGTCACAGGCAAACTCGCTGGCGAGTCCCGTCCGCACATCAAAGGTTACCTAAACAGCAAGGGCTTAGCCCAAAAGTAACACCTAGCAGACTCAGGCACGGGCCTGAATGCGTGGTAAAAAGAGCAGCACTGCCAATCATGTTCGTGGGGGTTTTAGGAGCATGTTTGCCTGCCAGTGCTGTTGTCTTTAGCCACTTACCAGTGGCAAAGTTGTATCAAAGCCAGAATCGCTGAACGTTCCAACCAAGAATCCGTTTTTTCCAACCTCTCATGGTAGTACGAGACCAGATTTCTCTGCTTGCTATAGTCCATCTTTCTTCTCTCAGCTTGTTTGTGTTGACCCGTTTATTATTCCCTTTAAACCGGAACAGAAAAACCGAGAGATTTATAGTTTTTCTTTCCTGTTTTTCTCAATCATGCGCTCAGACAAAGCATTATTGGGCAAGATTTTGTAAAATAGGGAAATCAAATGGCTAAGCAGTGCTTATTTTTCTGCTATCTGGAGTACTTGTGTCGGATTTAAATTTATTGCGTTACTACTCTCGCCTCGAACCATTAGGCGTTGGAGAGGAGATAAAAACCGCCTTGCCCCAAGTCGCTGAGATGTTGTTTACCAGCCCTCGCCATGCGCGCAATTTACTCAATCAAATGCAACAACTAGAGTGGTTGGAATGGTCACCTAAAGTCGGACGAAACCAACGTTCTGGTTTGCTGCTCAACCATCCGCTGGATGAACTGAAATCTCAACTGGCTGCCAAGCGTATTCTGGAAGGGAAGTATGAGAAAGCCCTCAGCATTCTCGATGATGATGAAACCACATTTGGCCGCTTGCTACAAAGCACATCGGGTGCGTCACTCAGAGAAGGATTGCTTCATATTCAGCTGACCTACAAACGCCCTTTTGAACGCTTAGTGCCTCATCAATTACAGCGTTCCAGTGAGCGATACTTACTGCGCCAGATTTATTGCTGCTTGGTAAGCAGTGACTCCGAAGGCAACTTAGAGCCTCAACTCGCACATCATTGGCAATACGATGAGACTCACTATCAATGGACGTTTTATCTCAGGCCTGCCCTCACATTTCACAATGGCGCAGCGATAGACGCAGACAGTATTGTAAGCCTGTTTGCCAAACTCTCCACTCTTGCTAATTACCAGAGTGAACTCTCTCATTTAGTCAGCGTTACTTCTCCGATGGCGAACAAGGTTGTGTTCCAACTTTCAGAACCCGATCAAGGTTTTGGCGGCCTTATCTCTGGCGTAAAATATGCGATTCAGCCAACCAGCCAAGTCAACAATGCCCACAGTTACGCGGTGATTGGTTCTGGCCCCTTTCAGGTAAGTGAACATTCACAAACTCGCCTTTGCCTAGAGGCCTTCGAGCGTTACTATGGCTGCCGCGCGTTAACCGATCAAGTCACTATCTGGAAGCTTGATGAGAGTGAATTGGCCAACAAGCAGATACAAACTAACCAGCCCGGCGCTCAAGAAAGCAGCGAGTGCAATTATTACCTCTCTCATGCGGTGGACGTGAAAGTGCGCAATGACACTCAGCAGACTCGTATAGAAGATGGCTGTATGTTCATACTGTTCAACCAGATTGCCTCCACCACTCTTAATGATGCTCAGCGACGCTACCTGTCTTCACATTTAAGTTCGTCTCGTGTTTTTGAACAGCTCAAATCGAGTCAGACACTGTTTGGCTGCGAAATCGCGCAGAACATGCTGCCAATGTGGCACCCGATTATTCGACCAGAAGCGGCGAGCGTGACGTTACCCAAGCAACTTGATATTGCTGTCTACGACTATACGGTGTTGAGAAACTGTGCCTTTGCTGTCAAAGCGATATTGGCAAAATTGGGCGTAAAAGTTGAGGTTAATACCTATTCTTATCGAGAACTCAATGAACTTGCTCATCGCCAGCAGCTTAACGAGTCTATGATCATCACCAACATCAATCTGGACGATAATCGGCACGCCTCCGCATTTAACAGCCTGTACCATAATCCGGTTCTACAACGCTGTATCGGTGAAGATTCAAAACGCTGGCTCACTCAATCACTCAATACACTAAGATCGCAAACACCGCTACATCAATACTTGGATGCACTGGAACCCATCGCTTCCGCCCTGATCAATCAGTACTGGCTAACACCGCTTTTTCACCACCGTCAGACACTGCGTTTCCACGGAGTACTCAAAGATGTAGAACTGACCAACTGGGGCTGGCCAGACATCAGAAACGTATGGTCGGCTGACTAGCCTAGAAATCATTTGTACTCTTATATTTAGTACACTAAGGGAGAATTCAGCTTGAATTCTCCCTTTTTAATATAAAACCTGAAACACAGCCGCTAAAACCAATCTCTCACTTCTTGTAACTAACAAAGTAATCATTTGAACTCTAAACATTTTTTTACTACTCTGTGCTTGTATACATCAGAAAGGAATTCGAAATGAAATACACAACTGCAGCGTTAGCATTAGTTGCCGCCAACGCAGCCTTTATTTCTCAGGCTTCAGCCAATGAATGTGGCAAAGTCACGATCGCCGACATGAACTGGAATTCAGCCAGTCTTATTGCCAATATTGATCGCTTTATTCTTGAACATGGCTACGATTGTGAAGCAGAGCTGATACCGGGTGATACCATGCCAACAGGCACATCCATGATAGAAAAAGGTCAGCCTGATGTTGCCCCTGAACTGTGGAGCAACAGCCTGAAAGACGCATTAGATAAAGGTGTCGAGGAAAAACGATTACGCTATGCAGGTCGCTCCTTAGTGGATGGGGGCGAGGAAGGTTTCTGGGTTCCATCTTATCTGGTCAAACAATACCCTGAAATGAAAACCATTGATGGCATCAAAAAGCACGCTAACCTCTTTGAACACCCTGAAGATCCTGACAAATCCGCATTCTACAGCTGTCCGGCTGGCTGGAACTGTCAAATCAGCGCAGGCAACTTGTTTAAAGCACTTAAGCTAGATAACTCTGGCTTTGTCATTGTCGATCCGGGTTCAAGTGCTGGTCTTTCAGGTGCCATCGCAAAAGCTTACGAGCGTGAAGAGGCATGGTTCGGCTACTACTGGGCTCCAACTGCGGTTCTGGGTAAGTACGACATGGTTAAGGTCGATTTCGGTAGCGGTGTGGATGAAAAAGAATTTATCGACTGTACAACTAATGCAGAATGTGAAGCGCCTAAAGCCACTATGTATCCACCATCACCAGTGCACACCATCACAACCGAAGCTTTCGCGACACGCGCACCGGATGCATACCAATACTTTACCAAACGTGGTTTCACCAACGCCGATATGAACCAACTGCTTGCTTGGATGGAAGACAATCAAGCCGATGGTGAAGAGACCATGTACTACTTCCTTGAAGATTATCCGCAAATCTGGACCAAGTGGGTATCTCAGGACGTAGCAAATAAAGTAAAAAGCGCGCTTTAACAGACCGTTAGAACACGTATGAAGTACTCCAAAGCCAGCCCTGTCTGGCTTTGGTTTTAAAAGGAATTAAATGATGTCTGCAGAAAACTGGTTTAACAGCTTTCCTGAAATGGAACGCTCAGATCTTAGAGCTATCCGCAAAACGCTTGATGGCGCCTACCGCGAATTCTCCCGTGAACATGGTGAGTTCATTGAATCTCTCTTCGACCCACTGCTCTCTTTCTTAATCTGGTTTGAAAAGCTCCTTCTCTCCACTCCTTGGGTCTTGGTGCTGGCCGTCTGTACTGGGCTCGTTTTCTTAGCCAGTCGTTCATGGAAACTCACTCTGGGTTGCTTTGTCTCTTTGATACTGATCGGCTACTTCGGTATGTGGGAAGACACCATGCGTACCCTGAGCATCATCACCGTCTGTACCATGCTTTCAATAGCTTTAGGGATCCCGATTGGCATTGCAATGGCACGTTCGAATCGCATCCAGTCCGCCGTCACGCCTATGTTGGATATCATGCAGACCATGCCCGCCTTCGTATACCTGATCCCTGTCGTAATGCTATTGGGTATAGGTAAAATTCCGGGGCTAATCGCCGTTGTCATTTATGCTATCCCTCCGGTTATCCGCCTGACTAACCTCGGTATTCGACTGGTTGATAAAGAAGTGCTTGAAGCAGCGACGGCCTTTGGTGCCAGCGCCAAACAAAGGCTATGGGGCGTGCAATTACCGCTTGCTATGCCAACCATCATGGCTGGGATCAACCAAACCATTATGATGTCTCTATCTATGGTGGTTATTGCATCCATGATTGGTGTCAAAGGCCTTGGCCAACCTGTACTAAAATCCATTACCAACCAATACTTCACTTTAGGACTACTTAACGGCTTTGCCATTGTGGCATTGGCGATTCTGTTTGACCGTGCGTCACAGGCCTACGCAAAACGTACTCAAGCCCATCTAGGAGACATGAAGCATGACTAAACCTCTTATTGAAATCAGTGGCTTGTATAAGGTATTTGGCCGAAAACCACAATCTGTGATGGAACGGGTAAAAGCGGGCGAGAGCAAAGATAAAGTCCTCGCTGATACAGGCCACACGGTCGGCCTCAAAGACATCAACTTGCAAATCAACAAAGGTGAAATCTTCGTTATCATGGGCCTTTCTGGCTCCGGTAAATCGACGCTTATCCGCCACTTTAACCGCTTGATCGACCCAACCGAAGGTCAGATTCTGGTCGAAGGCACAGACGTTATGAAGCTCAATCAAAAAGAGCTGGAAGAGTTTCGTCGTCACAAGATGTCGATGGTTTTCCAACGATTCGGTTTACTACCGCACCGAACAGTGGTGGAAAACGTCTCTTACGGGCTTGAAGTGCAAGGGATTGAAAAATCGCAAAGACGCGCCAAAGCCGAACAATGGCTGGATACTGTTGGTCTAAAAGGCTACGAGAATCAGTACCCAGCGCAACTGTCTGGTGGTCAGCAGCAGCGTGTTGGCTTGGCAAGAGCACTTTGTACTGATGCAGAAATTCTCCTGATGGATGAAGCGTTCTCTGCGCTCGATCCTTTAATCCGCAGTGAGATGCAAGATCAACTTATCGAGCTGCAAGAGAAGCTGCACAAGACCATCGTATTTATTACTCACGATTTGGACGAAGCACTTCGACTTGGCGATCGCATCGCGATTCTGAAAGACGGCTTGTTAGTGCAGCAAGGCACACCTGATGAGATCTTGCTACACCCTGCCGACGACTACGTTGAAGCGTTTGTAAAAGACGTCAATCGAGCTCGCGCTCTGACCGTTGAAACCGTAATGCAGCCACCAGCCTACCGCATTTCAGCGACCAACATTCAAGAAGCCATCAAGCAAATGAAAGGCATCAAGCAAGATTACGCCTATCATGTGACCGAAGAGGGCTATCAGGGTGTCGTGACCAAAGAAGGCCTACTGGATGCAGCGAAAGACACTTCCAGTGAAGAGTTTAACGAAGAGATTTACGAAGAGGTCCCTTCCATTTCTCCAGATGCTGCTATCGAAGAAGTACTGATGGACAGCATCTCTTGTGATTACTCACTACCAGTTGTTGATGATGAAGGTAATCTGCAAGGCGAGTTGGAACGAAGTGCCGTCGCAGAGATTTTCTCAGATCAAGTGGAGGAAGATTCCCCAGCCCCAAAGTTGGATAAAGTCTCCTAGGCTCAACGAGAGCCAAGCTGGCTCTGCAAGCACGAAGCAAGAACCCCGTACTATTGTGGTATGGGGTTTTGTATAAATAGCCGCCCTTTCTAACACTCCTCCTTAACACAGCAAACTATCAATCCATCTCGGCTAACTTTTCGCCATTGCTTCAAACTTTGAACATAATCACGCAGTTGCATTTGAAATCAAAAAATTAGTCCGTATTGTGTATGGGAAAGCCAAAATACTGTATGGATAAACAGGTGCCAACCAATAAATTTCAAGTCCACTATTACTTCAACGACGATTCTCACTCGATGGATGCACTGGTGCGACATCAGTGCGAAGCTGAGATCATCGCCATACTTTTTGAAGTTGCCACCACAATTGATGAGAACATTCAGATAGAAAGCGAAGCACATCAGGAAGGCGGTCTGCGTGACATCTGGAAAGTCGCCAACGCGAACGCTGGTATCCTTTCCGTAATTGTTGGCATTGCCTCGCTGGCTATCCCCCTTCTTCCAAAATCAGACTCCGAGCTTGAACGTTTACAAAAAGAAGAACTGCGTTTAAGCATTGAGGAACGTAAGCTGAGAATTGAAAAGCTAAAAGCGGAAGTAAAGTCTGAACGTGTCACCCCAGAAACAGTGTCAAAGGTTGCTGAAGTTGTTAACGAAAATTATAAGGTCATCACCCGACGTTCCAACCTGTTTAAGTATCTTAGTGCATACCCTAAAGTCACCAAAATTGGCATCAATGGACTCACCGAATCCGGCTCTGATGCTATGCCCGAGTCACACATCAGCAGGGCCGTTTTCAAAAAATTTGTCTTACCTTCCCACCGACTACCGATACAAACCATCGACGATGCAGTCATAGAAATAGTTTCGCCAGTATTAAGGCAAGGCAACTATCGATGGAAAGGCATCTGGCAAGGACAAAACATCAGCTTTACGATGAAAGATATCAGCTTCAAACAAGATGTTCTGAGCAAACAAATCAGCTTCCAACATGGCTCTTCTATCCGCTGCGTCATGAATATTCGCTCGAAGCTAGACCACATAGGTGAAATCGTGATCACCAGCTTTTCCGTGGAGACGGTTCTGGAACATGGTCATGGCGTAGGCTCTCATGAAACTCCGCAGGGTAGCGCCTATCATCATCGACGAAGTTTAGAGGCCGCTCAGGGCGATCTGTTTGAAACCTCTTAAGAGCTGAGATAACTCAGCCCTTACCCACCGAAGGCTTTTCTCTCCCCAAATGTGCTCTATAACATCAAACACATTTTTACCCTCAATCACAGCTTAAGGCTACGTTAAATCCCATATTCACAGCGATTTGACCGCTATCTCCCAAAAACTGAACTGTATGTATATACATATTAAATTTATAAAATTAGAATCAAAACTATGCAGTCTAGTGGTAAGGAATAATAATGATTGAACACTTGGAGTCAGGTATCCGAAAACTGGTTGAAGGATTCATTGACGCTGGAAAGCCTTGTCCTTCTGAGCAACCCATTGAAGCGAGACGCGCAGGATATCAGTCAACAGTTGAGCTGGCAGGTAAAGGCCCAGAGATAGCGCAGGTGTATATCGATATCGTTGACGGGATTACGCTCAAAATTTTCAGACCCAGCAACGCTTCTCACTTGCCGATAACGATTTACTTTCACGGAGGTTGCTTTATCAGTGGAGGCTTTGACACCCATGAACAGCAGTTGCGTCAACTCGCGGCTGAATCTAACAATGTGGTGATCAGCGTTCAATACCGATTGGCGCCAGAGCACACTTATCCTGCCGCTCACGATGATGCCTACAATGCCGTTGTCGCAATCCGAAAAATTGGCTCGAAATATGGTGGTGATACCGAACGTATCTCCTTGGTAGGCGATAGTGCCGGCGGCCATCTCGCGTTAGTGACAGCAATGCGCCTTAAGCAAAGACAAGACTGGCTACCTGAACGCCAGATTCTTATTTACCCAATGCTTGATCCGCACGGTTCATCGGCCAGTTACAAAGTTAATGCAACCGACTACATCATTACCGACAAAATGCTGCTGTCTGGCTTTGATATGTATCTTGGTGATAAAAGTCCAGAGCACATTGATGCAAACCCTGAACTCAACCCGCTGTTATGTGGTGACTTTCGAGGTTTACCTCCAACTTCTATTATCACAGCAGAATTTGATCCATTAAGAGACGAAGGTGAGCAGCTTTACCGTCAGCTGTTGAAGCATGGTGTAGAAGCGCATTGTGAACGATATTTAGGTGTCATACATGGTTTTTATCAGCTTTCTGCTGTCAGTCAATCAGCAGTACGTTGTATTAGTCGTATTGCCGCCGAGCTGGCTAGCTCGACTCCAAGTATATTAAACAGAGGCCACTGACATGATTGAATTGGATTACCTGGTTCAAGTCACTAAGCTACCGAGCGATCTACAGAGTGCTTCTGGGGATGTGAATCACCATCTGTACGACACCTATGAAATTTATCAACGTGTCATCGATTCTAACTTGCTGTGGCGAGTCTGGTTAATTGACGAATACGATCAGGTGTGGCTTGAAGTTAATTTCATCAACTCTGACGGCGAGGCAGAGTTTCACACCATTATGATCGATGAAGGCACCTACCACAAAGTGGACTTTGATCGTTACCAAGCGCTAGATAAGCTTGAGTAGATGTACCGAAACCAGTAAATGATAAGAACAAAAACGCATCACCGACTGGGTGATGCGTTTTTATTTTTCCTTTGTTTACGAACGTTTAATGATATCGAGTACCCGGAAAGCCTTGATGCAACCCTGTCGATATCACTTCATAGCGATCAGCGCTGAAGTTAGGAAACGGATCGAATACGGCTCGCGGTAAACGAGGAAGCTGGACTAAATATCCCTTCGGAGCGGCCAGAAAGCCAACGTCAATGCCGATTTTCTTTAGCTCTGTTTCAAGCTTCGATAAATAAAACCCTCCACCAACGTTACATGACTGCACCTTTAGTACACCAACCTGTCGAAGACCCAAATCGAAAAGCTTTCTTGCCAATCCTGTCGGTGTCAGTGATGTTTCAATACCACTTTGATTCATACAAACTGGGCCATAAGGATTACCGTGAGCAACCACATCCAAACGATGATTGAACGTCAAAGATGAGAGTTGATCAGATTGCGCGTGAGGGAACAAGTTATTGAGGTGGCGAGAGCTTACGTCACCGTCACTATACAAATTCCCTTGAGGGATACCATAGCGACTCTTAACGTTCTCTCCAAAATGTCGAAACAGTGACGCCGGCTCCCCTTTCCCAAGTAGTAGTACATGACGATATTCACCCGAGGAGACCCAATTGTTCAGGCTGGTAGCGGTTTGATTCAGCAACCACCCCGTGGCTCCGGCTCGGGTTACCTTATGCACGCCGAAAGAACCAGCTCCTTCAAACAAAGCATACTCGTTACTTGAAGGGAAGCGTCGAACTCGTTGCCAAGCTCCTTGTATATTCGCGACAAAATCAGCGCCTTCTACAGCCCCTTCACCTAAGTAGTAATGCAACCCTGGCTCCACTTGTTGCCCAATGAGTGTTGAGTCAACGACCTTACTAACCTGTAAAGCGCCACTTTGCGTCATCTGCTCGCCCAATACCGCAGTTTCTTCTGTGGCAAGCTCAACAACTTCGCTCGTATAGACGGCATCAGCCACTCTCGCTCCATTAAACATCGTCCTTGAAAACAGTAGCCCTTGCGCGATTTCTCCCAACGCTAACTCGCCAATCACCTCAGGGGCAATTAGCGTCACTATCGTGATCGCAGCTAGCGAAGGAAAGCTCCAACGACTGTGATGCGGTTGTTGTTTTATTTGACGAACATCGTTAACCAAAGCTTCGCCGACCATAGAGTAACCATATTTTGGGCCTGGCAGATTCTCAATATGTTGATACCACTCCTTTAGGTTTTCCCTATTTACCTCTCTTAGCGATGGCCAGCGGGTCAAAAGTGTCGTTTGTAACATTGCTCCGACTCGAGCATAGGGATGTGAACCATTTTGATACTGCGAAAAGTCGTCATAGACAGGCTTCCAGTCAGTTGCCGATTGCTTAAGCTCAGCCAATAACACCTCTTCTAAGCGATCTTTGAATGCTCCTCCTCCTGAGAAACCTGAAATCAAAAATTGACGTATTGAGTCCGCATAACGACTACCTGTTTGCTGTGCTAGCTTTTGGAGCAGTTGAGATTCTCCATACTTTTCTAAACTTATGTTCAACGCTATCGAGTATATGGCCAAACCAGGAAGATCATTTTGATAATAACGTTGCAGATACAGTGCTTCATCTTCCGCTGAAGGGGAAGCAAGCTCTAGCTCTCGTGACAAGTTGTCCAGAAAAGTCTGCTTCATATACTCTGCTGGAAACAGCTCATAATGAGGCAAATCGTGAGCCTGTGACATAACGAATAACGTAGCAGACTCATTAATGATGGCGACATCTAATGAAGAGAGACCGTCTGTACTAAAATTTTGGTTGGCAGATTCCTTCAGCCGCGCAAAAAACAAGTCTGGCATATAGGTAATGCCGTGCTTCTTTTTCACCACATTGAGCGCGTCGACTGCACTGAATGAATGCTCCTGAGATTGCCAGTCCACCCACTGACTGACCTTATCCCTCATCGCTTTATGATGTTCGTATTGATTGTACACAGAGGAAGTCGCGCTCGTGGGTAAATTTAGCCCAAGCGCTAAAATAGACAACAGTATTTTTTTCACAATTTTATATTCTGTAGTGTATTGAAAAAAGGGCACAATCTGATGAGTAGTGCCCTAAAAGAGGTAAGAACTTCAGTTCGTCATGAATCTAGGGATTAGCGATTGAAGTCGACTGGATTTGCCACTTCTAAACGAGTTAGAACATGATCAGGAAGGTTATTAAAGAAGGCATTAAGGTCAAGCTCAAACGGGCTGTTTGCTCCCGAGCGGCACATGATTAAATCGTCACCCATTATGGCCAGTTTAGGTGTAGCTCCATCCCATATCAGCTTAGCGGCAAGGTTTAAATCACTGATATTAATGCCACAGTCGTAAGTTCTAGACCTCAGAACCCCATCTTCAACTGTGTAGCCGCCTAACAGAGCGATCGGGTGCTGAGATTTCGGAAAGACAATAGGTGCATCTGGAACTGAAGAAGAAGCTTCAGGAAAGGTAATGGTTTCAGTAGCTGAAACGCAGGTTGCAGCAAGTAGGGCCACTAAGCCAATGACGTTGTTAGTTTTCAATTTTAATTCTCCAAATATTTATAGTGGGAATAATCCCAATGAGAATGTATATCACTAACAAACAGTCATTCAATCCGCATAAAGCTACGATTACTGTAGGAAATAGCCGTTTTATCTTTTTATGCACTCAATGATTAAAAATAAATATAAAGCAACACCTTAAATATACAAATTTAATATTAACCGTCTCCTAGGAATACTAAAAAAGCGTCACAAGAATAAGAACATAAGAAGCCACCAAATTTAAGCCCCAAAAAAAAACATTTTTATCAAATAGTTAAAGTAACAAATCCAACATTAATCAAGGGAGCAGCAATAGGCCAAAGCACCACATCTATGCATTAAAGTCAGCAAAAATTAAATGGTTGATATCTCACATCAAAAAAGGAAAATGTTTATACAATAGAGTCTTGATCAAGTTTTGTTCACCTAAAAAGCCAAGGAATCGTTTTGATAGATACCGCAATCAACAAAGAGGGCAATGAGATTCAATGGCCCGTTTTACTTAAGTTCGAAGGTGATAACGAACTCATTTTCCTCGCTTCACAAGATATGCTTTTTCGAGAATTAGAATCACTGATACTCGACACCAACGATTTGGTCATCGATTCTGGAGGGAGGTGTTTCCAACTGGAATCAGACTCTGAAAAAATCGGGTTAAACATGACGCCAAAAACATACGACTTGACCGAAATAACCGACCTAATTCAGGCACATGAATTCAGCAAAGCTCAAGTTTGTATTATAAAGATTCAATTTGATTCCATTCACGCCGCGATCGATTCATTACGCGATCAATAAAAGATCAACATTTGTTCACGCCGGACGTTCGCGCTTACAATACGCTTCTCTCCTGTAGCGGATTCGCTGCTCACACAAAAGGTCTCTATCATGTCTGAAATGTACACCAAACACGCTAAACAGTACGATGCTGTCGTCAAGGACAACATTTACAACGCTTTGCTAGAACGCCCTTCAACCATGGCGCTTCTCGATGACCTTTCAGGTGCTGATGTCGTTGACATGGGCTGCGGTTCAGGCGTGTATGCTGAGTGGTTTATCAGCCAATCGGTGAAGCAACTAACTTGTGTTGATGCGTCTAGCGATATGATCGATCTTGTTCAGGCCAAACTGGGCGATCAAGTCAGCGCTTACGTACAGGATATTGCGAAAGGCCTTCCTCAAGAGCCAAGCAGTAGCACCGATGTCATCGTGTGCCCTCTGGTGTTGCACTATATCGAAGATCTCACACCAGTCTTTGCAGATGTGTATCGAGTCCTTAAACCCGGCGGCTACATCGTATTTTCAACCCATCACCCTTTTGCAGATTTTGAATGTTCAATCTCGGGCAATTACTTTGAACGCGAATACATCGAAGAAGAGTGGAACACGGTCGGTACGCCGGTCAAAGTGAGCTTCTATCGACGCTCTCTGATGGAAATCAGTGAGGCAATTAATGCGTCTGGATTAAAGATATCTCGTATTACCGAAGGTAAAGTGGATGAAAAAGTGAAATCCGTTTGTGAAGCTACCTATCAGCGTTTGAAGAACAACCCTAATTTCATTTTCTTCCGTTGTGAAAAGCCAAGCGCAGACTAATCAAACAAAACCTGTTGGATAAACGATGATAACCGGACTCAACCACATCACTCTCGCTGTAAGTAACGTAGAACGTTCGTTGGACTTCTATACTCGTGTTCTTGGCTTCGAGGGAGAGGTCAAATGGGAGAAAGGCGCTTACCTCTCGATAGGGGAATTGTGGTTGTGCCTATCTCTAGACTCACCTTGCCCTAAAACCGATTACAGTCATATTGCATTTAATGTCGCTGAGGAAGACTTTACTACATTATGTGAACACCTAGAAAAGCACAAAGCTGAGCAATGGAAAAGTAACCAAAGTGAAGGTTCCTCTGTGTATATTCTCGATCCCGATGGGCATAAACTAGAGATTCACTGTGGAAGTTTGGAAAGTCGCTTACAAAGCTTAAAATCAAAACCTTACCATGGTTTAAAGTGGTTGAAACCCTAGTCTGATATTCGCACCTATGCTTAAATAGTGCACATGGTGGAGATGCAACCATGGCAGTAGTAACAGTATCCAAACTGACTTGCCCTAAATGCGGTTTTTCGAGTCTAGAATCTATGCCAGATAACGCCTGCGTTTACTTCTATGAATGTAAAAGCTGTGGCGAACTACTTAAGCCACTGGCAGGAGACTGCTGTGTATTTTGCTCCTATGGCACGATTCCCTGCCCACCCATTCAGATTTCAGGAAAATGCTGCCAGTAGCCTAGCGGCAAGCCATTAAAGGAAAGGCATAACTAAAGATGGAACAAACACTTATCATTGGTTTGGCTCAGGCTCCAGCCAAGCGAGGAGACATTGAAGCCAATTTGCACACTCACCTTATGTATGTAGAGCAATCTTCTCAGCTTGGTGCAAATCTCGTCGTGTTTCCCGAACTGTCTTTAACAGGGTACGAGCTGGCTCTAGCCGACGAACTTGCCTTTGACCTATCAACTCCTGCGATTAATACACTTTCGTCCGCAGCTACTGCGCATAATATTACGGTCATTGCGGGCTGTCCGCTTGCAGTGCCAGACTCAAAACCACATATTGCCGCGGTTATTTGCTTTCCAAACGGAGAGATCGAGTTCTACTCCAAACAGTACCTACATGACGGTGAAGGCACTTATTGCGCTGCAGGAAAAACCAATTACGTGCTCAACATTAATAATAAGCGCATTGCGCTTGCCGTATGTGCTGATTTTACTGAACCTGAGCACGCCCAAGGCGCAGCCGACAACAAAGCAGACCTTTATCTTGTTAGTGCCCTGATCTCACCAACTGGTTTCACCCCTGATGCTAATATTTTGTCTGGCATTGCTCGTAACCATGCGTTCCCAGTCCTCCTTTGCAATCACATATCGAAAACAGGTGGATGGGATACTTGCGGCAAGAACAGTGTTTGGAATGCTCAAGGGGAATTAGCAGCTACATCCGACAATGCTCAGCAAGGTCTACTTATTTGTACGATTAGTAAAAACCACCTTTCAGCACAGTTTCATTCTCTTCAGGAAAGCGGCTCTTGATCACCAATTTTGACAAATCGGTAACTTATTGATAGGTATTGATTTAAAACATTGTTACGTCCAACAATCACCGGCATAGCAAGGAGGCTAAAGTGGTGACCATCCGCCCAATGGCAATCGAAGATTACGACGCCGTAATCCGGTTGTGGCTTCAGACTGAAGGCATGTCCGTAAGGGATGCCGATTCTCGTGAGAACATTGCGCTCTACCTCGACAGAAACCCCGATTTAAGCTTCGTAGCGATCAGTGAAAGTAACATTATCGGCGCCGTCCTAGTTGGAACCGATGGCAGGAGGGGCTATCTGCAACACCTAGCGGTCTTACCTCAGTTTCGTGGTCAGAGAATTGGCTATCAGTTGATCAGCCAATCCATTAACGCACTAGCCAATATTGGTATTCCTAAAACTCACCTGTTTGTCTACGACGACAACCTCAATGCCCAAAAATTCTATGAGAAACTGGGTTGGTTCCCTAGAGATAACATCAGGATGTATTCGTATAATTCTTCTAGTAATTCCAACGTCTGAATAATCAGCTAGTCGAAAACCTTAGGCTAGAACAAAGGCAGTTACCCCATGCCAACTGCCTCAAAGGATGCTCTAGCTGAAAAGCCTGCCATAACGTTCGATCTTGGCATCTGAGCCAATTGAACGTAATGCATCCCACAAAATTAGCTGATTTCCAGTGATCATGGTAACACCTAAAGTTTCTTCAACCGCTTTGATAATGCCAACAGATCTTTGTCCGTTACCACCGACAAAAACAGTGTCAGCACCTGAGTCCAAAACAACGTCTTTTATCCAAGTGTAAAGTGCTTGAGGAGTAACATACTTTTGCCCACTTTGAATACCACAAGAACTATGATGAACGACATTGAATCCCGCTTTTTCAAAGTAGCTTGCGCCTTGTGCGCTTAGATCATAGTCAAACCACGCAGGGTTCACTACTGCTAGCTTTTGAGTACCCAGTTTCTTAAGTGCACGCTCTGCAGAAAGACAAGTTGAAACAATAGGTATCTCTCTTGCTACTGGTTTAAGGCGTTCAATCAGCGCTCTTTCTCCATCCGGTCCATGTTTATAAGCTGAACTGGTAAAGGCTAAACCCACACAATCAATTGGTGACTGACAAACTGCCTCTACAGCCTCATCCAGATAAGGTGCCTGCACAAAAGATTCCACAGGAGCATGAGGAATTTTGTCATCCATCTCACCACCCGCTCTCATCGCTGAAAAAAAGATACGACTGCCGTGAACCGTTGCATGATCTCCTGCCATGGCGCCAATTTCGGCTTCTGGGCCAACATCAGCATGCGGTACCACAACACCAATTCGAGCCGTTCTGTTCCAGCCATCTGGCTCGAATAAATGTTCAATTGATTGTGTGTTCTGAACTTCCAGTTCCAGCTTACTCATTAAAATTTCCTTTTACTTTGCAATAGCTTGAATGGTTCAAGCGCATTTTCCGTTGATTGTTTACGAACCAGCATTCCCCAGTTTTCGGGGAACCCTGCCAATGCCGAGTATGAGTTGCGATAATCAAAACCATGACGTGCGGCTTCATCTCTATCAGCGACATAAACCACCTCACTAATACCAGCGAATAGTGCATTCAAGTAGCACATGGCACATGGTTCACCTGAGGCGAGCAGCGTTAAACCTCTGAGATGAGAAGACTTGGTATTTCGGCATGCATCACGAATCGCTTCCACCTCTGCATGGGCTGTAGGATCATGGTTTTCCAGTACTCTATTAACCCCTTTGCCAAGGACCTCTCCTTTTGAATTAACAACATAAGCCGTGAAAGGGATGCCGCCCTGATGCACATGATCGACTGAGTAATTCACCAGACCATCTAAAAGCGTATCCATATTTTCGATCTTGCTCTTACACATATTCACCTCGCATAGAATTAAAATCTGGGTGTAAGTGGGTATTTTCAGCACCACTTACACCTCAATCGATCATTGGTTTGAAGCTAATACTTGGTCAGAAGATTGAAGCTTTTCACTACTCGCCAACTTGAGCCATATAACACCAGCGATAATGACACTTAGCCAAAATGCTTGATACAGAGTCAGCGTTTGGTCAAAGACAATAGCGCCAAATACCGCAGCACCAATTGCCCCGATACCAGCCCAAACCGCATAACCAATACCAACATCGATTTCTTTAAGGGCCACACTGAGTGCATAAAGTGTCAGCAAAAAGAAAATGACGGCGGATACAGACCATTTTAAAACGGTGAATGCTTCACTTCCCGCCACACTCAATGCATAGCCGATTTCAAATACGCCTGCCAGCAGCAGCATTATCCAAGCCTGTTTTGTACTTGCTTTGTTCTGTTTAGTTGTTGCCATGTTATTAACCTCTTATTTTTTAATAATTTTTATGATTTACCGACGTGGTTTATGCAGCGCCACTCATTCTCAGACCAATCACTCCACCAATAACCAGAACAATGCCTGACAGCTTTTGTAAGCTCAGACGTTCACCAAAGAACAAAGCGCCTAAGATGACAACTCCGACACCAGCTGCAGAAGTCCAAATTGAATAACCCACCCCGACATCAAAACTGAGTAGAGCGAGGCTTAGGAAGAAAGTAGCTATCGCACCACTAATCAATGTCGCTGCGGTCCACTTTGGGTTAGTGAAGCCATTCGCATTGCCAGCAGAGATAGCCACTGCGATTTCAAATAGCACTGCCGTGCCGAGGTAAAGCCAACTGATCATATTAATATCTCCTAGTGTTTATGATTGTTGTGACTCAGTTTCCCTAAGCCACACTTTTAATGCCTTTTTAAGCCTGTATTTCGTCAAACGCTTCTATCGCGAGTCTTAGCTCTGTCGGGTCTGGGACGCCTGAGAACTTTCGTGAACCAACATAAATGGTTGGAACAGAAGAGATACGAGCCTCTTCAACCGCATGTTTCAGCGCCGTTTGGTGGTGCTCTAAGTAGGTTCCATTTGATAAAGCTTCAAGAACCTCATCTCTCTCTATGCCAATCTGGCTGGCAATATCGGCAAGAACATCTGGCTCACCAATATCTCTTTCCTGTTGAAAAAAAGCCTTCATAACGGCAACTGAAAATTCGTCCCCTAGACCCACTTGCTCTGCCAGTGCAAACACTTGAAAAGCTTTGTCTGTTCTCGGTTGAGGAGAAATTTCTGGGAGTTTCAACGCTACTCCTAACTTCGCTGCCATTGGGTACACAGAACGCTCCCAAATTTCTGGCAAATATCGGTCTTCCGTTCTTAGTGTCGGTACTGGAGCGGGCCTTAATTCAAAAGGACGCCACTTGATTTCAACATCTAATCCCTGAATGACCTTGTTAATCACGTGATCTGCAAGCAAGCAGTACGGGCAGACGTAGTCGGTATAAATCTGAATTTGCTTTTTCATAAAATCGACCTGTTCTCATTAGAAGACTTTGGTTTTCTAGCCTGCGGAACCGTACCTGACTCCGTCACCATGTTCGGGTGGTGGGCATCAACTAAATCGATCAATTGCTGGTAGTTTGGCTGTTCAAACCGAATCGGTTCACCGATGTAATTCATGGTGCCGCCGTCGCTATATGGCTGCGCAAGCGCATCGCTAAAGCCATCAAACTCAAGTGTTTCTAACCCATACAACTTGCACAGTAAGCTATTAAACACCGGGGAAACTTTAAGCCACTTACCGTCAATTTTGACTTCGTTGTACCAATGTAAGAATACTTCTCCACCGACTAGGTCCTGCAGCTCAGGCGTTGAGATATGGTTGTTCACCCGATTGGCGACGATACGACATTCAATACCTTGAGAATGACAAGTGGCGGCGTAAAGGATCGCCTTATGTAAACAAAAACCTATACCTGCTTTGACAATAGAGCTCGCTCGGAGACCCTTCTCACTGATGTCTGTGTTGAACACCATGTACGCAATTTTGTCTCGCACTGCATAGTAGAGTTTGACCGCGGTCTCTCGCTTGTTGAGTTTCTCTGAACCTAACGCTTTTTGCACAAATGACTGCACATCAGGATGCTGATAATCAAACACGGCCTCACTCTCAAAATGTTCAGCTACTTTGGGGGCTTTCTTAACATTCGGCACGCGAATCTGGTTGCTCTCTGATCGCTTTTTACTTTGAGTTGCTACCCCCAACATCGCTGCGATTCGCCCTCGTTGGATATCATTTGTTCCCGAATAGATTGGCCCTGATAGAGCGTTACACACCTCCTCGCCAAAGCCATTTGAGGCGACATAGCCGTATCCACCATGGATGTGAAGTGCATCGACCGATGTCGCCAAAGCGTTTTCGCTGACGAACACTTTAGCGATAGCCACTTCACTCGTAATGTCCTTGTTATCAATCATTTTTTCAGCAACGTGGTAAAGCCACTGACGACTCAGTTCATAGCGGATTTTCATGTCTGCAATTCGGTTGGAGACCGATTGAAACGAACCAATAGGGCTATCAAATTGATGACGCGAGTTCACGTAGCTGACACAGCGATCTAAGCGACGTTTCATCTCCCCCACATTGAGCATAAAGGCAAAGAGAATTTCTCTTTGCATCACATGACTGAGAACGAAAAAACCAGCCCCACGTCGGCCAATCATATTGGCTTTGGGAACACGACACTCTTCCAGTGTCAGTTCACATAGCGGAGAAGTATGTAAGCCCACTTTCTCCATCTCTTGCCCAAGGCGTACACCTTGAGTTTTGGTATCCACTAAAAATGCGGAAACACAGTCTGCTGTACTCGATTCACTGGTTTTTGCATAAACGACGATAACGTCAGCGATGCTTCCGTTAGTGACAAAAGCTTTATGCCCGTTGAGCACATAGTCATCATCCTCTTCTCTCGCCGTTGTCGTCATACTGAGCGCATCCGATCCAGCTTGCGGTTCGCTGATGGCATGAGCACCAATCAGACGACCTTTGACTAACGATTCCATAAACTCATGTTTAAGTTCCTGCGAGCCAAACTTATTCAGAGCGGTAATCGTGCTCGCTAAATGCGTAGCCACCGAGAAGCTCAGGCCGGAGTCTTTACATATTTCTCCCAGCCGTTCTAAGCCGTATAAGGTCGAGAGCACGGATTCACGCTTGTCGATATCACTACTGACTGCTCGCTCAAATATCCCAGTTCTGGCAATTGATTCCCATTTATCACGCGGGAACCGCCCGCTACTGGCTTCATTTTCTAATTCATGTATCGCGGCATCGATGAAACTTCTCGCACGCTTTTTTATATTTTTATCCTGACGTTGCATTTTGCGTCCTTTAGAAACTGTTATTGGACAATCAAATTAGTACTGTGAAAATCCATCGGCACTTAGCTGATGTTTCTCTTGGCCAGTTAATGGAGGGTTGAATACGCTGACTAGATGCAAGTCGTCACTTTCGTCAGCAATCAGGATATGTGGGTCATTTTCATCAAGTGCGTAGATTGCACCCGGTTCAATATCATAGATTGTGCTGCCATCGGCTGAAATCACTTGCCCCTTGCCGCTGATGCAATAACAAGCTTCTAAGTGGCGACGATACTGAAGACGAGACTCACTACCCGCCTCTACAACGGTGTGACAAACCGTAAAACCCATCCCATCTTTCTCAGTGAGTAGTCGAAAGCTTGAACCATTGCCCCACTGAACACCTTCAAGTTCCTTTTTGTTTCGATGTATCATTTTTTGCTCCTTCAAATACGTGTTGTTTGGATTTAGCGTTTAATGCAAAGCTAAGCTGTTAGCGGTGCATGTTCATGAATAAATTGTTCAATGCATTCGATCGAACTGAAGTCTTCAGGTGCGATTTCAATATCACCGGTTGGTATCTCAAACTCTTCTTCCAGCCAGGCCACAAGTCGAACAAGAGACAAGCTATCAATGACGCCTGTCATAAGAAGATCGCAGTCTTCAGGCAATGTCTCAGCAGCGATATCAGGGGCTAGCTCCCCGCAGATGTAGTTTTTAATCTCGGTACGGTAGTTCATGTTTTCCTCCTATAGGTTTAATGTGTGAACAATTTTGGTTCGGTCCGGCTTCCCTGTAGATGTTCTAGGCAGGGAAGTTTTACTAACGTGAAAACGAGATGGAATAGACGTTCTGGGTAGATGCTTGGCGCACAGTAGACGCAGGGACATCCCATCAAAATCCTGTTCTGAATTACAGTGAACAACGGCGTGAAGTACCGAGCCAGCAATCTCATCCCTTACCGCCAATACAAGAGACTCTTTGACCTGTTGCGAAAGGTTAATGACATGTTCGATATCCTTTAAATTAGTGCGCACGCCTCGAACCTTTACGATAAAATCAGTTCGACCAATCAATGAAATCTCGCCACGGTCACTGACGGAAACCCGATCACCCGATTTGTAGAACCATCGGTTATTGGCTTCATCAAAATAGAAAGCCTGGCTCGTTTTGTCTGACTCGGTATAACCAAGGGACATGAAAGGCGTCGAGGTATGCAGCTCCCCTTCACCTGCACCGATAAGCTCAAAACCTTCATCATCAACGATCTTAAAAGTTGAGCCTTGAATAGGAATTCCCAAAGGAAGTACTTCTAGCTGATTGATTTCTATAGCTTCAGCACTAAAAACAAATGAGTCATTGGTTTCCGTACAACCATAAATATTGTGAAAGCGGGAAGAGGGATAGTATGCCGCGACTTGCTCTCTCAATGATTTCGTCGTGACGTCCCCCGTGAACACAATATGTTCAGGTGAATACACGCTTGACTCTGCCTCACTATCCTGGCAAAGCAACGTATAAAGCATAGGTACACCTTGTATAAGGTTTGGTTGAGTTCGAGAAACTAAGGCTTTGAGATAAGAAGCCTGCGTTGCTTTTTCCTGACTCACTATAATCACACAAGCCCCGATCATCAGTGGCGCCCATACTTCCAATAGGCTCAAATCAAAGTTCAGTGGTGCGTAACTCAAAACCTTGGACTCGTTGCCAAGGCTAAAGAATTCTTCTGACCAGTTAACAAATGCATCGATTCCGCTTTGAGTTAAGCGAACAACCTTAGGAACACCGGTTGACCCTGATGTTGTGAGCATTAGTGCCACATCTTTATCGTCCTCAGCATGAGGCGCTCGCTCAAAATCCCAGGACCCAACAACTGAAACCTTGCCTTCGACTTCACTTATCACCAGCTCACAGCAGACAGCGGCTTTTTGATAAATGTGAGGTTTAACTTCACTACCCAAATCTTTAGAAATCAGTAATGGAGTGCAGCCCTTTTGACCAAGAGCCACGCACAAAGCCACATTTGCAACAGACTTTACCGCAGACACAGCAACAGTTACCTGACTAGGGACCTTCAGTCGGACCAATTCTTGTTCGGCATGCTGAACAAGCTGATCAAATTGGCGGTAACTCCATGTTTTATCTTCAGTAACAAATGCCGTGCTTTCTGGATCTTTTTTCACTTTTTCCGATAGCGCTGACACAACCCTCGCCAGTTTCATGACTCTTCCTTGTCCAATAACATTAACTTGCATGTGCAAGCATATTATTGGTCAGCGATAATCATGTCAACATGCTTGCACATACAACATGTTTGATATTTAGAATGAAAATTATGTGTTTTTATTACTAGAACAAGAGGTTAAGCGACAAATATATATAAATAGGTTATATGAAACAGTTCTTTATAATGATTATTTTGAATTTAATAAAATAAATCGATGCAATGAAACGCCTAAAATGAGAACTTTATAAAACACTAAATATGTGAAGAGTTTCACAATAATCTGTTCTACTGCTATAATTCGGTCTTACAAATTAAATGCATGTACATATTTATATAAGCAAATAACAACAAATCGGTAAGGGTGACGCCTCACCAACGACGAAGAGGTCCTCAAATGAAAACGCAATTTCTTCTCTGGCAAAAACTGAAAATTGTCATCGACAGCGTTGAAGCCCAGATAGCGAAAGAACTACAACAAAAACATGGGTTAGGTATTACAGAGTACCGAGCGCTAAGTTTGTTAATTGAGGCTCCTGATTCAGAACTAAGAATGCAAGAGCTCGCTAAATGCTTAGGATTGAATCAAAGTTCCGTCACCAGACTCGTAGAAAGACTAGAAAAAGGTGGCCACACTATCCGCGACTTGTGCCCAAAAGATAAGCGAGGCGTGTACACCGTATTAACTGGCAAAGGCCGGGAAGCTCAAACCTCAGCAGAAAAAGAGTATGCTGAATTCCTCAACAATGCACTGAGCGAAGCAGCTCTGATCGAAGACAATGCGGATATAGTGCAAAGTTTGCGCGAGATGATCCAACTATAGCGACACTGAAATATCCCCCCTCTTTTACCCTCTCGAAGGTTATGGCAGCACCGACAAAAGCAAGGATCGCTGCCTGCCCATAAAATACTCTGCTTATACAGCGTTAGCCTCTCTAATGAGGAGAGCAAATCACCATTGAGGCCTGACACATTTCATTAGACCTCTACTTAATCTTCCTTCCATTATTTACTCAATTATTGTTAGTAAACCAGACTCACTTTCGTTTTAACTGGCATTCTGTTACCCTTCTCCAGAAAATTTATTTCGAACTCTAAACAATTAGCGAGGATTAATGAGTAGTACTAAGGATAGGTATAGTATTGAAAATACCGATTATACCGTCGGTCAGGACAACGTTCAGAAATGGGGTTTTGACGTTCACAATCCAGTTTTTGGTGCGAGTGCGGGCCTGATCATTGTTTTTCTTGTCGCCCTTCTTATCGCCGATCCTACCGTTGCAAAATCCACTATTGATGGCGTAAAACTGCAAATCATCGAGTCATTTGACACGCTGTTTATGTGGTCAGGAAACGTGTTCCTGATTTTCTGTATTGGTCTGGTTTTATCGCCGTTTGGTAAAATTCGTATCGGTGGCGTCGATGCCAAACCTGAGCACTCCAACCTTTCATGGATCGCCATGCTATTTGCCGCTGGCATGGGTATCGGCTTGATGTTCTGGGGTGTTGCTGAGCCAGTTGCTTACTTCACTGGTTGGTTTGAAACACCACTAGGTGTCGAGCCATACACTGAAGAAGCAGCAAAAGTGGCTCTCGGTGCAACCATGTTCCACTGGGGTCTGCACCCATGGGCGATTTACGCCGTGGTCGCGTTAGCGATGGCCTTCTTTGCCTTCAATAAAGGTCTGCCACTTTCTATTCGCTCGGTGTTTTATCCTATTCTGGGTGATCGCACTTGGGGTTGGTTTGGTCATATCATCGATATCCTTGCAGTGCTAGCGACACTATTTGGTCTTGCAACCTCATTGGGTCTAGGCGCTCAGCAAGCCGCGAGCGGTATCAGTCATGTGTTTGGTATTGATGGTGGTCTCGGGTTGCAGCTGGGAGTAATTGCATTTGTCACCAGCCTTGCTGTTGTGTCTGTTGTCCGTGGTATTGATGGCGGGGTCAAAGTGTTGAGTAACACCAACCTGATTGTGGCCTTCGCTCTATTGATGTTTGTGATCATTGCAGGTCTGGCGACGGCGCTGGGTACCATTCCAACAACACTGACTGGCTATGTGGAAAATATGCTCCCACTGAGTAACCCATATGGCCGTGAAGACGAAGCTTGGATGCAAGGTTGGACGGTATTCTACTGGGCTTGGTGGGTATCTTGGTCACCATGTGTCGGTATGTTTATCGCCCGTATTTCAAAAGGCCGTACCGTACGCGAATTCCTTTCTGCGGTTATCCTGATTCCAACTGCCATCACCCTAGTTTGGATGTCCGCATTTGGTGGTATCGCGATTGAACAAGTCGTCAATCAAGTCGGTGAACTGGGTCAGAACGGTCTGACTGATATTACTATGTCACTGTTCTACGCCTTTGACGCCATGCCAATGGGGACACTGCTTTCCGTTATCTCTATTGTGTTGATCATGGTGTTCTTTATTACCTCATCTGACTCGGCGTCACTTGTTGTCGACAGTATTACGTCAGGCGGTAAAGTCGATGCACCTATCCCACAACGTATTTTCTGGGCATCGGTAGAAGGTGCTATCGCAGCAATGTTGCTTTGGATTGGTGGTACAGAAGCCATTCAAGCCCTGCAAGCAGGAACCATCTCAACTGGCTTACCATTTACTGTGATTCTGCTGACCATGTGTGTCAGCCTATTGATGGGTATGCGTACAGAACTTCAACATCACAAGCTCAGCTACGCGTAAGTGATACCAATAAAAAAGGCCGCTCAGTGAGCGGCCTTTTTACTTAATGCAACACTTAGAACTTAACTTGATAGTTCAAAGTGTACGTGCGGCCGCGGCCTTTGTATTCGTACATTGGAGAGTTGCCGTACCAATGGATAGCACGCTGACTCCAAGTAGTTAGGTAATCTTCGTTCAGTAGGTTTTTAATACCGAAACCAAGGCTACCAACAGGAAGCTGATAGTTACCCACGAGGTCAACCACGGTGTAACCGTCAAGTTTGCGATTGTCAGCATCGGTGTAATCAAACGTGGTCAAGCTTTGCAGCTTTACGTTGTAGTCGTATTCATACCAGCCAACCCATGCGCTTGCTTTTGAAGTGCTGGCTTCCATGGCTTCGTAATCTTCCCAGCCTGAATCTGCTTTGATTTCCGAAACAACATAGTGCCCAGAGCTACCTATCTGAAGGTTATCCATCGCCCAGTAGCTAACTTGTGCTTCAAGACCATAAACACGTTTTGGATCAGAAACGCCACTGATACTCTGGTCGTCAGCGTATTCAATTGAGCCATCTGAGTATGAGTAGTACGCTGCTGTTTGCAGAGAAACACTATCCCAATCGCTGCGATAACCTACCTCGTAGCTGTCGGTCTTAATGCCTTCCAGTTTAGTATCGTTTACATTTACCGAAGCGTCTTTACCGTAATACTTCGCTGGGTTAGCAAGATCAAAGCCTTGCGAGAAGTTAGCCCATACTTGAGACGACGGCGTTAGGTGATAGATAGTACCAATATTGAACAAGCTTTCTGCGTAATCCGTCTCACCGCCAGGAACGAAGTCAGAGCTAGCATTCTTCTGGAAATCAGAGATCTTAGTGTTTAGATATTGATAGCGATAACCACCTTGAAGCACCCAATCCGGAGTTAATGCGTATTCTGCTTGAATAAAGCCCGCAAGCGCATCGGTATCTACCCCCGGATAACGGCCTTCAATGGTATCGATCACGTTAATCATACCGCCGCTGTTTTCAGTCGTGGTTTGATCGTAGATAGCATTATCACTGTCAAAACGATCGATAAATCCATCAACCCCGTAAGTCAGATTGAGCTCACCAAAAGACTTATTCAGTGCAGTTTTGATAGACAGGATGTCGGTGTTTTGGGTCGATGAACTCAGTACCAATTCAGAACCGCCACCCGCCGTGTATGGCGTAAACGTGTGGTCTTCTTTACGGTAAGAAACTTCTGCAATCAACTGATGATTAAGGAAGTTAGCATGGCTGTATTGGGCACTCAGCATAATACGCTCTGTACCTTGCTGACGATCGGCTGCGTAACCTTTGCGAACGTCTACGAATTGATAGTTATCATCACTATCCTTTTCAAAATACAAACCGTATGGCGAATCTTGCTGGCTGTCGTAGTACTGCGCTAGCAAGTTCAGGTTTTGGTCTTCTGCAAGATTGACCTGCAACGTACCCAGTAGGTCAATCGTCTCATTAAACTGAGTCGAACCTTGGGAAATGTCTGGCGTCACGATTGTACCATCAGCGTCAAAGTAGCCTTGAGTTTTGGTGTAGGCAACCGATGCTCTGCCTTGCACTTTCTCGTTCCCGCCTGCGACGGATTGCGCCAGTTTGTAGTCGAAATCTTCACTTGAATTCAGACCAGATGTGCCACCAACAAAAGTCTCAAACTCCGGTTCTTCGCCCTGCGCTTTTTTGGTGATGATGTTGATTACACCACCGCTAGCACCAGCACCGTAAATTGAACTTGCACCTGATAACACTTCGATTCGCTCAATATTAAACGGGTCAATTGAATCCAACTGGCGGCTGATCGAGCGAACAGACTGTAGAGACACACCGTCAATCATCACCATGATACTGCGGCCACGTAAGTTTTGGCCTGAGTGAGTACGACCACCGCTGCTAACATCGAGTGAAGGAATCGTCGCCGCTAGGATTTCGTCCAAGCTTTTACCACCGCGATACTCTTGCTCGATTTGCTCAGCATCGATATACCAAACAGTACCTGGGATCTCACTGATCGCTTTTGGTGTTCTGCTGGATACCACCACCATTTTTTCTTGGGTCGTAGTGTATTCTTCAGCGTTTGCTGCTGAAGCAACGGTTGATGTTGCTGCTGCCACTGCAATTGCAACAAGGCTAAACGGGAATGCCCCTTTATTGAGTTTCATGTTTATCACTCTGTTTATAATTAAATCAAAAGCGTTATAAGAACGAGAATAGTACTCACTAACACTTTCATTTCCACCTTTATATAAAACTATTATTGGTATAATTATTTATATAAATCAGATATATAGAAGTTATCAATACTGCTATGCTCTCTTCTCACACCGAGAGCAATTCATGGACTTTCGAAGGTGTCGTCCATTCAATCATGCCCTTTCCAGCATCAAGATCGTAGAGGGGCTCTTGAGCTAAGCAGTTAATTATTCTTGCGCTTCTCCACGCCATTAGGCTCAACTGAGGCTCCGCAATGCCGTGACTATGCATTCCCGCATTGACGGCGAAAATCTTGTTGTTCGCAGAACCGCTCCACTTGAGTTCAAAATCAGGACTCATCTTGTAGCGCTGCTGCTCGTCAAGTTCCAACAATGGCAGAATCGCATCGAGACAGGCGGGATAAGGTGACTGAAAACCGGTCGCCAAAATCACAATATCAGCATCGTGGGCTTCGGATTGCGAGCTAAGCGCATTGGCTGTCTCCAATTCAAAGCTTGATTGCAGTTCGTACATTCTGTTAAGCGTACGGTGAGGTAATAGGCGCACCCACTTATCTTCTTTTAAAACATCAAACCTGTAGTAGAGCTCCTGATAAATCTCTAACAAGGATTTCTGCGTTACGCCATCAGACGTAAGCTTTTGCGCCTGTACTTCTGCTTGCCTCACTTCAGGTGCTAAGCCGACAAAAGCATCAACGTAATCTGGGGTAAAAAACTCATTGGTAAACGCCGCTTCATCCAGAGGTTGGAAATTTGATCGTCGTGAGATCCAGTCAAGCGACGCGACCTTACCCCACTTACCTCTTAGTACATTAAGGAAAATGTCTGCCCCACTCTGACCACCTCCTACAATGGCAACGCGCTTACCAGCAAAGTCACGTTGGCGCAGGCCAATTTCAGCCGCATGGAACACACGCTCACCAATATAGGCTGTCGCACAATCTGGAATAAACGGCACCTTGCCAGTCCCAATGCATAGGTTCTTCGCCGCCACTTTGCCCTTACTGGTGTGTAGTTCAAAATGGTCACCCGTGAACTCAACATGTTCGATACGAGAAGAGAACTGCACGTTATCTAACTGATGGGCCACCCATGCGAGATAATCAGAAAATTCGTGACGACTAATGCAGCTCAACTCCGCAGATAGAAAACGGTAGAACTTCTTGTTTTTAACTAAATAGGACAGAAACGAGTAAGGGTTTTCTGGGCATACCGCGCTGACTAGGTCCTTGAGGAACATGGTCTGCATATTAGTGTTATCAAGCAACAACCCAGGGTGCCACGAAAAATGCTCCCTACTTTCAAAGAATCGGGCATTGATATGGTTTTTCTGAGCCAATAGTGCGGCAACACTGAGATTAAATGGGCCAGCTCCAATGCCAGCCAAATCAAGTATGGTGTCGTTAGTGCGTTCCATAATGAACGTTCCTTAGTTGTTATTAAATCAAGGCTTAAATAAGCGTTAAACCTTATTGCAGCTCTGTGGCTGCTTCTTTATTTGCTGACAGATAAAGCGGATTATCGAGCTGGTCGTCCATATCCGGCAGCATCCTTGATGAGCTCGAATCCGTGTTGTGTCTGAACTTGGCGAGGTTAAGGCCAATTCGAAGAATTCTGGGCTTAAATAGATCAAAGGATCGGAAGCGCTCTTCCAGCTCAGGAAGCGCTTCTGAATAACTGCGAATGCGGTTTCCAAGTATCTGGTAGAAGGTTTCCTCGCTGACACCGATTTGCTCCACCAGCGGAGAGATAAAGCGCAAGACAGTAACGAAATGTCCGGTTTGAAGATCATGAATGATCAGCTCTTCGGGTAATCGCACCGTGACTTCTTTTACTGAGTCAGACAGTGAGTCCTGTTCAGGGTAATGCTTGTCGACCAAACGCATATCACCTTGAAAGTCTTTAAGAAGGATTCGCTTGGGTAGGGAGTCTTCCATTACCAAAGTGACGTTCTGACCATGTGCAATCAGAGAGACGCCATACTTGCACAGCAGGTGGTAGTAAGGGATCACGACAGCATCGAACAGCTGGCCAAGCCATGACTCGATAGACACACCCGATGCGAGAATGTACTCACTAATCAATGACGTCCCATGGCAGTCAGTCTCCATCAAGGCAGCCATTAGTATCGCGCTTTCACCATCTTTGAGCTTAGAGATTGCCGACTCTCGCCAGATCACACCAAGCAACTCATGATAACGATAAGGCGCGTGTTGCAACTGTGCGTAATCATGTTGAGCGGCAAATGCCGCTGCAGGCTCTTGCAATACTTCGGCTTGCTTTTCTAGCAGTATTGGGTCGCTTTGGAAAACAGAATGGATCCAATCAGAAGCGGTAGGGCCCACTAGAATATAACGCCCCGGAATACCGCGATAGCAAGAAGTATTCATCACCGTTAGCGGCAGTTTAATATCGAAATTCTGCGGACGAGTGACATTGCTTAACGTACGCAAGGACAGCTGAGGAAGAAAATGATCACCAAACTCACCCAGATAAATCAACTGCTTGCAGGCCTGTTCACGAGTAAACAGCAAAGCAAGTTTGTTGCGCCATTGCCAAGGGTGGACAGGCACAAAATGGTAATCGGCAATATCTTGATCCAATCCGGAAATCACCGTTTGCATTTGGTCAATGTCAGCCTTGTTGACTGCGCTTTCCACCAGTTGGCCCCAATTGACTTCTTGATTGGTCGATACTTGAAGAATATCGTTGTGTACAGCGACCCAGCCTAGCTGAAAGGCTTGATGGGATTCAGGTGCATAGCGCAGCAAGTCCTCACTCCCCCAGCCTCTTCTACCTTTGTTAAATGCAAATTTTGGGTGGCCATCGAAATAAGATTGCTGCTCTTCACACGACATTAGACTCAAACCTTTAGCCGTTATCGATGCCTTGCGCGCCATTAACTGACAATCACTCCACAAAGTTGCATTGAGGTCTTCAAGGTGCTCTGCCATGGCTTCATCTGGCATCTCAAGCAAAGCCTGAATGTCGCGCATAAACAGTGCTGCACTGAGCGGTTCTTGTTCATCATTGAGTGACGTGCGAACCAGTGATTGCGACTCAATCACGATTTGGCCCCAAATGTTTTCCTTTCCATCAAATTGATAGGTAGTGCCGTTATCAAGCTCAAGCACGAAACCTTGCTCTACACGGTGGATCGAAAACGCCTGCTCGTAACCAAATTCACTGATGAGCTTGGCGACCATTTTGAGGTTCGCAATGTGCCAATACTTGTGAAGTGCGGATTGTGTCATCACCATTGCTCCTCAAAGAATCGATCACGATTGAGCATTAACAACGCGGAACGTTTGTGAGGAAAATTGAATTCCATACATTTGTCATAGCCAAGCGGCAAAATGCGCTTGAATAGCCTCTGATTGTCGTGGCGAGGTTCAAGAACAATACGCTGAGTTCTGGCGTCATCAATAAAGAGATAGTGACTGATTGCTCTCATCCAGCAATCAAAATACTTAGGCCCACGAAAACTTTCTTCACCGACCAACAAGTGGATACCGCGGTCAAAATTTTCGACCGGATAATACGGGCTCAATCGATCTTCAGCGACCCAGTAAGCTTCAATGTAACCAAAAGGCTGACCGTTAAACTCCCCTATCAAAGGCACAATATGCGGATCAGCGAGTCGCTGCTGAACAAACTCAGCCAGTTTCTCTCGACTCCATGCTTGCTCCCAAAATTCGGCCACACGCGGATCGTTCATCCAAATCGTAAAGTTATCGAGGTCTTTCTCCAACGTAAAAACACGAAAACTCACTGTTAATTCAGACTTAGCGTCATAACGCTGGTAAACCAAACCTTCCGGCATCGGTGGCCTCTGCGGGTGATGGCGATATCGGCTATCCGTCTGGACCTGAAGCAATGGATAGCGATCGGAAGGCTTGTGCTTTAGCCAGTTAAATTGGCTCTGATAGAATGCGGCGCGCTTTAACGTACAGTCAGTAAAGATAGGCAACTTCTGCTTAACTTTGTGCCAGACATTGATGTCCTGACATTCGATCTCAACAGCCAACAGCTCAACATGCTGGCTAAACAAAGCATCCAGCTCATCCACCATCAAAGACAATAGATCAGCTTGGTTTAAGTCACTATCTTGTATAGCGATAGTGACTTTAGGCAGGTTATCAGGCTGATAGGTTACAGTGCGAAACTCATGCATGGCTGGTCTCCTTAACGCGAACTAACGGGTTAGGTAAATCGAAATAGATCACCGCAGGATCGGGAATAGAGTTTTCATTGAAATTCTGCAGGTAACAGAAGAAATTGCCCTTACAGCATAAGGACTGGCTTTCCAGTACATAGCGCAAACACTGATCATCTCGAACCCCAGTATCTAACAACCGACGGAGATGTTTATGTAAGATTGCCACGAGTTCCAACTCCTCAACTCCACATTGGGCGGCTAAGTTGCTGATGACGTTGTACGAGGAATTAATGATCAGATAGTAGGCGAAATAGCGTCTTACCTTGCCCTGATCCCAATAATTCTCAACATCTCGCTTGGCTTCTTTTAGCTGCTCACCAAAAAGTTCAAAAGCAAGATCGGTATAGCCTGTTCCTTGGCAGTCTCGGTAGTACATTCCGATTGGAAAACCACTCTCCAACTGCATGACTATGTTCTGCTGATGGGCGAGAAACACGACACCAAAGTTAGCTTGCAGGTTAAACAGGGGCACCACTGTGTGTCGGCAGTAAGCGTCAAACCAATCTATTGCTGCATGTTTCACGTCAACGTTTTGTGTGCGGGCATATTCACTAACGCGGTTAGCCAAAAGACTTGCCCCACCATACGGGTTTTGTTGGGTCAAGGTTGCCAGTACGACGGCTTCTTGAGCGGGCTGGGTTGCTAACGGGTTATCACGCAATGCGACAAGGCTTTCATCAATCACTTCACCGTTTTGATCAACTAAACCAAGGAATGCAGGCTCCTGCATTAGCTGGAAACCCACCCCATCGCCAAGTGTTTCCTGCAGTGACGAGTGCTGGAAAAGATCATTCAATCGCGTACCACGTACGACTTCTTTGAGTGACAAATTGCGAATGGAGTTAGTCAGTTTGACACTGAGAGAAAACTTCAGCATGTATGGTAACGACTGGGAATACAGCGAACGTGTCGACGATGTTGGATACCATTGTGCGCCCAACTGGCCTAGTTGACGAATTTTGCCCAGCTGCAAATAATTCTGAATGCTTGGCAGTTCTTGCATCACTTGCCACTGCCAAGGGTGAGCAGGCAACAGCGTCTCGCCATCATTCAGTCGACCTTCAAGCCCATGGCACAAAGCTCCATCTTGTGAGACTAACGCCTGCAATCGCTGCGACAACGTAGAATCAGCAGAGCTATCGCCAATCAGCACATCTTCGTTAACCGCCAACCAAACTAAAGCAAAATGACCACCAAACTCAGGAGAGAACTGCTTCGCGTCTTCAAAACTAAATTGTTCACGACTCTTTGGTGCTGGGTGGAACGAGTGACCAACCAAAAGACTCTGCTCTGCTTGAGTAAAGTCCAGCCGCTGTTCAAACAATTTAGCTCCATACGGATGATGCTGCGCAGCCAGATAAGTATTGTGGTAGCTCTCAGTCACACGCTGGGTGAATATCGCTTTTTGCTCTTTGCTGAGCAGCCCAACTAAGGCAGGCTCATCAAGCACTAACGCAAGCAACTGAGAAAACCTAATAGGTTGAGAAACATCGGTTGCCTGGTCATTCAACATGGCTGGAAAGAGGTATTCGTGACCTCCAAGTGAAGAAAAGTGACTGAGCTTAATTGAAATACTTCGTTCACCGGACAAGGGAATGTTGTACAAGGTAACAGAGGAGTTATGCTCAAACTGAATAAGCTCACTTTCGCGCGCAAGGGCATTAAGAAAGCATGCAGCGGGAACATCATTAACTGCTTCGAAAGGGGGGATCTGATCGTTTAAACGATTCATTAGATATCTCGATTTCCATATAACTGACATCGAGAACGATAAGAATTCTTATTTTCGTTAACAAATAAAATTAACTAAATAATTAAAATAGCCACCTCATTAATATAAAAATATCAAAAAAATCTGTACCGTATACTCATTACAAAGTTGGCACAGCTTTAGTCCAGTAAGGCTTAGCGAGTGGTTTGAACAAACTAAACCACTCGCACCAACAGCATTACTTTCTCATCAGATATAGGAAGTAGGCTCCGCCTAAAATCGAGGCTAGTAAGCCTGCGGGGAATTGCCATGGGAACCACAGCGTTCGACCGATCCAGTCCGCCATCACCATCACCACTGCACCGATAAGCGCAGCGGTAATTAGTTGATTCTTGGCTTGATATTGATTGAGTGATCTCGCCATATGCGGCGCCAACAAGCCAATAAAACTTAGCGGGCCAATAACAATCGTACATAGCGTAGTAATAGCCGCGACTAAGATCAGCAGCAGTAAGCGAACCTTGCGACAATCAATACCAATGCTGCTGGCGGTAGTTTCACCAAGGCCAATCAGCTCAATCCAGCGTTGAGCCAGTAATGCCGCTCCGCCAAGTACAGTCACACCCACGAGCAACAGGCCAATATCGTAACTTGAAACCAAATAAGTAGAGCCGGAAAGCCAGGTAAGTAGCGCGCGGACATTGTCCTGCCCTGACGTCATTGCGACGCGCAAAAAAGCATCCAAGCCAGCACTGAGTGCAATACCAGTCAGCAAGGTCTGAGTAGGCGCAAAATTGTGTTTGCGACCGAACAACCACACCAGCCAAGTCACCAGCAATGCGCCGCTTGTACCAAGTAGCATTTGCTCATGGCGCTCAACCGCAAAACCCAGCATTGCTCCGAGAACGAGTGCTAAGGCTGCGCCCGAGCTGATACCGAGAATCTCAGGGCTCGCCATTGGGTTGTTTGATACGCGCTGAATGATGGTTCCCGCAAACGCCAAACCAATACCTGCAAGTAAGGCAACAAACACGCGTGGCAGGCGGAGTTCAAGCACCGCCATCGAATCAGCAATCGACCAACCCGTCTGATTCTTACCGACAAATATCCCCACCACAACCGCTATAACAAGCGTAACCACCAATCCTGAGACGACTTTGAGTAAGCTACGATGGCGATATTGTTCAACCACCTCATCGCGTGCCTTAAGGTCCGATTGCAAGGATTTACGTTGCAGTAACCAAAGCAGGAAAGGCGCCCCCAATAACGCAGTCATCGCCCCGGTTGGCAGTAGCTCGCCACCTACTCCAGAGAAAGGCTGAATACTCAGGTCGGCGAGTAACAACATGGTCGCGCCGACTAAACCGCTGATCAGAATCTGCCAGTGCAGCGCTCTCGCGCCTAACATTCTTGCCAGTGCTGGAGCGACGATACCGACAAAACCAATCAAACCGACTTCACTGACAACCGCCGCTGTCACAAAGATAGCCAGAGTCAGGCACGCTACTTTGATTTGTTTGACGTTCACACCCAGTGACGAAGCAACGCCATCGCCGAACTGCAATGCTGATAATGGTCGTTGCAAGACAAGCAACAACAGGGTTGGAATAATCACTAAAGGCAATAAAGTCGTGACACTCGACCAATCATTCTGATTCAAGGTGCCCGCGCCCCAGACAAATACGCTGGTGAGCTGCTGCTCGTGTAACAGCAATAGCATGGTGTTGAGCGCCCCAAAGAACAGACTGACGACCATACCCGCCAACACCATATGAACGGGCGAAAAGCCTCGCTTCGCACTCAAAGCAAACACCAGAAACGTCGCCAGACAGCCACCAAGAAATGCAGGAATAAAACCAGCGACACTCATACCCGCAGGTAAAAGGAGTATTCCCAGCACCATGCCCAGTTCTGCGCCTGCCGCAACGCCTAACGTAGTGGGTGAGGCAATCGGGTTACGCAACACAAACTGCATTACACAACCTGCTATCGCCAGTGCAAAACCGCAAATGACCGCAATCGCCAAACGCGGCAAATAAGTCAGATGAGTGATCAGATGTTGATAGTTTGCCGCATCATAGTGAAATACCGTATTCCACAGCAGAGGCCAGCCTTGTGAGTAAGGGGCGGTGATCTGTACTAACCAAACAAGGGCCGCCAATAACAAAAACGCCACTAAAGGCGTTTTTAGATTCATCGCAGTACGACGTTCAGTCTGCGTTTGTGTCACGTTCATTATTTATCGCTGGTCAATTGTTCTGTGATGTGGTCACTGAACCTTTGTGCAGCAATCAGGCCGCCGAAAGTCCAGATAGCCGGTAGCTCATACACGGAATCGGTACGAGTGAATTCCATCGCCTGCCACAGCGGAGATTGAGTCAGTTGCTTGCGCTCATTGTCTTTTAACGGCCCAAAGATCATTAGGTTGGTTTTCTGATGCTCAGCTAACTTTTCAGTCCCCGCGGTAGTAAAGCCCCACATATTGGTTGCTTCGTGCCAGTCGTTCTTCAGACCCATCTTTGTAATCGTCGACTGTGCAAGCGAGCCATCACTATGAATTCGTAGCGTTTTATCGTTAATAAAGCGGATGAACATCAAAGGTTTCAGATCCGCATTTGCCGCTTTTATCTTGTCACCATTGGTTTTAAGACGAGCCGTGGTTTGCTCAATTACCTTTTGTGCTTGCTGCTCTTTGTTGAAAAGCTTGCCAAGAGAACGTGTGATGCGCTCCGCCGATGCAAGCGGTGTTTTTGCATCGCTGTAGACGGTATAAACCAGAACTGGTGCAATCTGCTCTAGCTGCTTGTAGGCAGGGGCAATGTGCTCACTAATTAGGATCACATCAGGTTTAAGGTCAGCAATCAGTTCCAGATTTGGCTCGCGGCGAGAACCAACATCAATGACATTTTTATTCAGCTCGGGTTGTGCCACCCATGTATTGTACCCTGCCACATCGGCAATACCTTGTGGCATAACACCAAGGCTTAATACGGTTTCAGTTAATGCCCAATCAAGCGCGACAACCTTCTTTGGTGCCTGATCAAAAGAGGCAACCCCGAGCTCGTGTTTGATTTCGAATGCACTCGCGGCAAAGGCTAGAAAAGAGGTCAAAAGTATGATGATTCGTTTCACAAGCGGATTCCTCAACGATCAAAAATTATGGGATGTAACTGATAGGGTGGCCGGTATCCGGATGCGGGAACAAAGCCAGCTCCATACCGTAGATCTTCATGAGAGTGTCAGGTGTCATCAACTCTTGTGGCGTGCCCTTGGCGATGACTTGACCCGAGTGCAAAGCCACCAGCTCATCACTGAACTTGGCCGCCATGTTCACGTCATGCAGCACCATGATAACCGTCAGCCCCAAGCTTTGATTCAACTCTCGAATCAGCGCCAACAACTCATATTGATGCGCTACATCCAGCGCTGAGGTCGGTTCATCCAGCAAGATGCACTGACTTTGTTGGGCAAGTAACATAGCCACCCACGCGCGCTGCCTCTCACCACCAGACAAAGTAGCAACAAAACGATCGCTAAACTGGGTTAACCCGACCTTCTCAATCGCTTCGTCCACTAACGCGTAATCTTCTTTACTGTAGCGACCAAAAGCACCTTTCCACGGATAACGTCCGAAGCACACTAATTCACGCACCGTTACGCCATCCGTCATTGGAGGATGCTGAGGCAAATAAGCAACGTTCAGCGCAAAATCTTGGCTGGTGTAGGAAGACACCGCCTTGTCACTGAAAAGGACTTGACCACTGGCGGGTTGATTCTGTCGGCTGAGCAATTTAATTAGCGTCGATTTACCGCAGCCATTGTGACCGAGCAAAGTCGTCACCGCCCCTTTGTTAAAGGTCAGATTTGTCGGATGTAAGATGGTTTTATCTTCGATTGCAAACGAAGCATCCAGTAATTGAAACATGAAAATGAAGAGTTGTTTTATTTGGCACCAGCGGTTAACTTTATCACACCGCAAGGTTAATGATAATTATTTTCATAATCATTAAATATCACGTTATTTCGATGCATTTTCATCACCAAGATCAATAAGAAACCGACAAACGGTGCTTTCTCATGTCAGTTGTAAAAAATACACGTATCCAACTCAGTGTGATTGGTTTAATCGCCGCCTTGATGGGCATTGGTCAAAATGGGCTTTTGGTGTCATTGCCCTTTCTGGTTGAGCACTCCGCCTTTGCCTTGCCAACGTGGTCAATCTTAATTGCCGTTGGTAGTTTTCTGTTTCTCCCCGCCGCCCCTTACTGGGGACGCCACAGCGATCAATTTGGTCCGAAACGAGTCGTCATTCAAGCACTGCTGGGAATGGCAGTGAGCTTCTTGCTATTGCTGGTGTTTGCAATACTCAGTGATCAAGGTCAGCAATGGATCGGGTGGTGCCTAGCGGGGCTCGTATTTGCGCGAATCATCTACGGTTGTACCGTCGCCGGCATGGTTCCCGCCAGCCAGCATTGGGCGATTCTCCTTTGTGGTGAGCAAAACCGGATTCAGGCCATTACCTCAGTGAGTATCGGCCTCAGTACAGGGCGTCTACTTGGGCCTTTGCTTTCTATTGTGCTACTGAAGTTCTCGCCTTTCGCCCCATTAATGGTGATGGTGCTGTTCCCTGTCTTAGCGTTAATGGGAGCTTACTGGCTCCCTTCCCCGCCATTGGACAAACCATGTGCAGGTGAAGAGAAACCTCGCCTTTCTTGGATACCCAACACTCCACTGATGCCATTTCTGTTTTCTGGTTTACTACTGTGTGCGGTCATCGCATTGCTGCAATACAGTTTCTCTCCACTGATTTTTAGCGTCACAGAATGGCCGACTGACCAAATCAGTAATGCTATCGGCATTCTTCTGACAATCAGTGCCGCCATGACTCTGAGCACTCAGATACTGGTTATCAAAAAGAAAAAGCTGACGCCGACGGCAATGTATCAGTTAGGCGGGCTGGCAATGCTGACTGGGTTTGTTTTGTTCCTTATACCCAACATCTGGCTATTCGGCGTTGCAATGGCGATTGCAGCCAGTGGCGCTGCACTCTTGGTCCCTGCTTATACGGCGAAAGCCACGGAAACAGACAAAAGCTCACCTGGTGCGATTTCGGGGTATATTTCAATGTCACACACGCTCGGATATGGGCTCGCTTCGCTACTGGCTTTTAGTGCAACCATCAATCCGATTTACCCGATCTACATTTGTATTGGCTTTTCCGCGATCATTTTCGTCATCGCGCTTAAACAACGTAGCACCGGAACGTTAGAAACACAGAGCTAGACTTTATTATCCGGATGTCGCGGACAATCCTCGCAGAGTTTACGTCCGTGACATTTGTATACCAAGCAACAACTGGTACGTACCAGTTTCAGCTCTCCACTTTGTTCATCCACGGTCAGTGTTTTAGCCAATTTAGCGGGCAGCCCACACGCATCCAACCAAAGTGAAGCCTGTTCAAGCAGATAGTCATTGGGAATATGCGGGGCAAACTTACTCAGCTTAACCAGACAACCCAGCACACCATCAGCGAACAAGTGGTTGGTAAAGCCCGGACGAATCCGCGTCCACTGGCTCATCTCTTCACGGAAAAAAGCAAACAACGCCTGCAGTTGAACGCCTGCTTTTGCTACTAACTCCGCCTCTGTGCCATGAACATGCTCTGTCGATTCGAATTGAAAGCCTGCTACAAACTCCGACTGCACTTTTTGTCCAATGCGAGTGAGATCAGGCAAACCATGTAATGCATAAATGGATATGAATGAAAGGTAGACGGGTTGCCAACAAATCAGATCCCACGTTCGGGTTAACCAATAGGCAGAGCCGGCTTCCGGGTGAGCCGCCTTCAGGCGTTCATACAGGTCTTGGATATTTTCACTGCAAGGATGATCGACGTGGAGAATGTCTTGCTGAGGCGCATCTTCGGGGATCGGTGAAATCACACCAGCCAGATAAGGCGTTACTTGTTGCGCGTATTCGAAGAGGTGCTCGAAGAAAGCGTCTGAGCTCATAGTGGCGATATTTATAGAATCAAAATCAGCTTGTTAGGATAGTGATAACACGAAGTTAATGCAATTGATTATTATTAACCAAAGTACCAAATAACAAGATTCGAAATCAAAACTGATTCAGTTTACGGACTCGCTTTCAAAGGCAGCGTTGCGACATTAACAAAGTTCAAGTAGCTTTTCCGCTCTCAATTCATTAATCTCGGTTATTTATAAAATACCTCTCAGTAATTATAGTTATTTGTTGTCTCCATAATTGCCCCTATTGGATGGTTCTGGTACGTGGTTGTAGCCAACATGTGCATAGATAATAGGCGTATTGAAGTTTGAAAAGAAAAGCAGGTTTTACACTCATTGAACTAGTTACTGTAGTGGTAATTCTAGGCACTCTGGCCGTCGTGGCTGCACCTAAATTTCTCAGTATTCAAAAATCTGCTCGTGAAGCAACCATAGAAGGTATTGCAAACGCGATGGAAGGCGTTGTGAGTCAAGTGAGCGCCAAAGCTTATGTTAACGGATTGACACCTAGCACCTCTAACCCAGGTAATCAGCAGGACTATATCTTGGATTTCGGTATCGGAACTGTTGAAGTCGATTGGGGGGCTCTATGCCCAGAGAGTGAGGGCGAATCGGGAGATGCATTGACCATGCTCGATTTTATGACGCTGGGTACAACCGATGATCTCACAACAGCCATTGGCAATCGGCATACTGTGATAGGCTTTGAACACTCTTTTTCTGACACTGAGCTTAACAGTAGCAACATCACCACTCTGCCGCAGGGTTGTTATGTCATCTATGATTCCTTTGGAGGAAGATCTTCTGGCACCTGCCCAGCAGAGGGCTGTGTCTGTACCGTACGGGTTGAAAATACCAACTGTTAAATCAAAGTCGCCTTCCCATCTAAGCAAATCCGTTTTGCTTACTTTCAGCACAAAAAAGCCCGGTCATGCCGGGCAAAACAGAGAGAAAAATCCCTAAGACTTATCGTCTTAAAGCAATAAGAACAAGAAAGCAGAAATCAGAACACCCGCCCCCAAGACAAGTGGATACGCATGACGACTGATATCCTTTGCCATTTCGGGTTGCTCTTGCTCTACTTCCGGTTCAGGGGCTGCTTCTGTTGACACTTCTTCTTCAGCGCCAAACAGCTGCATGACTTCTTTACTCGATTTCGCTGCCACCAACTGGTCACGGAAATCGTCATCCACCAAAGAGGAAGTGAGCGTAGTCAGCACTTCCATATGTGTTGAACCAGCTTCTGCTGGCGGAATGGCGAGCAAAAAGATCATGGTCACAGGCTCATCACCATCCAGACCTTTCCACATCATTTCATCTTTAACGAATGCACAGGCAAATACGGGTTCCGTGACAGCAGCAGATTTACCATGCGGCACAGCAAGATATTCACCCAGTGCTGTCGGTCCCTCGTCTTCACGCTTCAATACCGCTTCTAGAAACTGACTCTTATCCGTCAGTTTTCCTTCTTGCTCGATTTTGTCTGTAAGAGCATGAATAGCAGCAATTCGGTCATCAAACGCCGCATCAAGCATGATCAGATTTTCAGAGGTGAGGTTCGCAAGTTTCATAGTGTGGCTCCTATTGCTCTGTCAGCCAGACAAATTGATACGGATTAAGAGTAAACTGTTTATCAAAGCTCTGATCGCTGACCAGATCCTTACCACCAGAGCTCAGCGTGACGGATTGTGTCTGCTGAGACAAATTGACGACGAAGCGAATCGCTTTGTCACCTTCGCCACGCTGTAAGCCAAACAGGCCATCACCCAGCTCTAATACCTGCTGAGATGAACTTGGTGAGAAAGCAGATTGCTGCTGGCGTACGTTTAGCAAGCGTACCATTTCACTGTAGACGTTATTGCGCAGTGAGCCTTGCTCAGCCAACTCGGCTTCGAGCGATTCGACTGAGAACTTTTTGCGGTTGATACGACGATTGATGCCAGACTCTTCCATTCCGGCCACATCGTTCTCACTGCCAAGGAAGCTGTGGTAGTAGACCGCAGGCACACCAATGAAAGAGAGCAAGATTGACTGCGCTGCGAGAAACTTCGCCGCTTTCGTCTGTGTGTCATCTTCAGGCTCAGTAATGGCACTCAAATAGTTAATGTTGAGCTCGTACGGTGACTGAGTACCATCCCCATTGTTCTTGTAGTTGACTCGACCACCCTTACGCTCAACCTGCTGACACATCATGTGGCGATCGTCGTCGCTAAGAATACCTTCCGTCGGACGTACACCAATACCATCATGGCTGGCAAGGAAGTTAAAGTAAGTCGTTTTGCTTCCAGCTTGCAACGATGCCATGGCTTCGCTTGTTAGTCCCTTCGCCCATTCGGTCAACACACTGCTGTCCTGGCTTAGGAAAGCATGCAGCGTTAAAGGTGGCAGTGGGAACTGATACACCATATGAGCTTCATCACCCTGACCAAAGTAAGAGATATTCTCTTTATGCGGCACATTGGTTTCTGTAATCAACAGAGAGCCCGGCATAACGTCATCGAGAACGATACGCCATAGCTTGATGATTTCATGGGCTTCCTCAAGGTGAATACAAGTTGTATTCAGCACTTTCCAGATAAAGCCGATGGCATCAAGACGAATAGAACGACCACCATTCGCTGCGTACATCAGCAGAATATCGATGCTTTCCAACAGCACTTTCGGGCTTTTAAAGTTAATGTCGATCTGATCGTCTGAGAACGTTGTCCAGACATGTGTCGTCTCACCCGAAGCCTTGGTAAACGGCGTCAGGAGCGGTAGTGCGCGGGGACGCGTAACGCTCGAATAATCAAGGCTCGGGTCAGACTCTACAAAATAATCCTGATAAGCCTCATCGCCCGCGAGATAGCGCTGGAACCAGTCGCTGCTCTTAGAGATGTGGTTAATCACGCAGTCGTACATCAGGTCAAAATGTTCCGCCAGCTCATTCAGCTCTTTCCAGTCACCCAAGTTCGGGTCAACCTTGCGGTAATCCACTACGCTGAAGCCGTCATCCGAAGTGTATGGGAACATAGGTAGAATATGGATATTGCTGATCGCGCCACGCAAGTACTTATCGGCAAAGTACTTCATGGTATTCAGCGTCGGCTCTCCCTCGCGGCGAATACTGTCGCCGTATGTGATGAGGTACGCCGTCGATTCGTCGACCCAGTTCTGATAAGACGGCGCATGACCACGCCACTTATCAACCAGTGCTAAAATGTCCTGTGTCAGTGATGGTGCTAGCTCTTCACCGTACAGCTTGGCAACTTTATTAAAAATCTTCTCTTTCATTGTGATTCCAACCTGTTAAATCTTGAAACTAACGCGCAGGTCAATGGCATTGTTTGGTTTGACTGTCCAATTCTGCTCGACACTCTGCTCTCGGTGATTGACACGCTCAACATCAGCGAAATGAGCGAACGCAGTGACATCAAGTTGCTGCTCACTGTCCGTCGCATTAAATAGGCGCACAATGACCGCATTGTCTTGATAGAATGAATGGCCAACGCTGGATAAAACCAACGGCTGATTCAGTTCAAACAGGCTGAATTTTTTCTCAGCTTCGCGGCTATCGAATCGAACCTGAAAACGTTCGAGACGATTCTCAAAACTGTTGAGCGACTGCTTCTGGTAGCTGAATGGGCTATCAAGATATTCACTTTCCAGCTCTCGGATTGTCTGATGCTCAGCGTTGTCCGCCAACGCAATAGCAAAGCTGAACTGCATGGATTTCTGTAACTGAGCGTCTGGCGTGTACACAACGGTGTTGTTGATGCCAGAGGCGCGGCCAGGTCGCCATAACAGGTCATCTTTACCGAGCTTGCCCGTTGCCTTAAACAAGGTCAGAGCAATCAAGTCACTGGTGTCACCTTTCAGGATCTGGAACTCTTTCAAACCACGACCGTTAACAATCAAAGCTCGATCCTCTGCCGCTACCGCAACCGCGCCATCGGTGGTTTCAATATCTACCGGACATTCGCGGAAGCTGTCACGCCAGCCATCAACATTTGGTGCCACCGGACGAGTCATCAACGCAAATGGCTGAGTGCTGATGGATGTGTCGGTCTGAACATCTGAATTAATCAAAACGCGTACACGGTGATCATCAACCTGATTAAGCGTATCGATCTCTACTTCCAGCGATTGTTTACCTTCAGTAAGCGTCAGGCGAACGATAAATTCCGCTTGAACAGATTTTTCACCATTCTGGCGAGCTTCTAGGTTTTCCGGAAGCTCAAGACTTGCTTTCAGGATCATCGACTGCTGGCTTTCACCCACATGAGATTCAACCCAGCTCAGCCCACTAGTGTACAGTGGCGTATCGCCTTCCAGCGGTGAGAAGTCATAAGAATCGCCGTCATCGGCCTGCTCTTCAAAGCGGATAAGCTGCTCAATAATACGCTCTGAACGTTTATCTTTAAGCTTAAGCTGACCATCTTCCAACCAAAGCGCTAGTTGGCTGTTTTCAATCTGAGTTGCAACAGATACCTGCACTTGGGTATCGCAATCTGTTTCCACTACCTGAAATACCTGATAACCCATTGCTGGTAGATCTGCCACATCAACATTGAGCTCAAATCGGTAATAAGGAGGAACAGGCACTTCTTTTTCGCCATCTTTAGTCACTTCGATGACTTTACCGCCATCCAGTGTTTCACGAGTGACCACTTCACTGCGAAGGGTTTTCTCGCCATCACTTAGCGCGATGGATTCATGCTTGGAAAACGCAACAACACGGGTAATGCCGCTAAATGGCGTCTTCTGGCCGTTGAAGATCATCACTTCCGAATCATCACAGGCATTGGTGGCAATTTCTTTGACCACCAAGTTGTACAAGCCATGACAGATTTCTTCCGCCTGCTTAAGACGATGCATGATATCAGCGTTGGTGGCATCGCTATTGCAACCACCCATGCTGTCGTGCGCATGGCACTCAAGGATCTTCTTCCATGCCAAGTCCACCAGCTCAGTGTGTACCGTCATGCCCTGTGCTTTGGCAATCGCAATCACCACTTCCAGTTTCTTGATCAAGAACTGTTCGATCTCAAAGTTAAGCTTTTTGATGTCGTAACGCACAGAACCAATGGTCTTGTGAATACGTGTGTAGCGCGGTGTTTTGAACTCACCATAGTAAGTCTCAAACCCTTCACTATTGCGGCGTAGAAAATCGACGAAGTTTTCCATCGAAGAAATAGAATACACATCGCCAGATGGAGAACGCTCAGACGCTGCCGCTAGCGTGGCTGGCAAATTCGGGTCGATATTGACCTGATCACCACCCGATGGAATCAATACTTCATCAAGGCCTGACAACGACTTGATCTTCTCAATCATTGGGAAGATTTTCTTATCCAGATGCTCAGCATCCGGCACGATGTTCTTCGCTGCACCGTAACCATGAACTAGGTTGTAAGCGTATATCTCATCGCCACCGTGAGATTGCCACATGAAATGGGATTTGCTGACATGTTGGTCATAATCAATACCGCGCCAGAAGACGATGTTGTCGATACCCATACCGCGGAATAGCGTTGGCATTTGCGCGTTATGACCAAATGTGTCAGGCAGGTAGCCGACTTTCATGCTGTGGCCCAACTCTTCTGCGATGTGCATGCCGTATTTCAGGTTACGGATGATGGACTCACCCGCTACGTTGTAAGTATCGGTCTGGGTGTACCAAGGGCCAATGAAGAGCTTTTTGTCTGCCACCAGCTGTGCCATACGCTCACGCATATGCGGCAGAACCTTCAGGTAATCTTCAACAATCGCAGACTGACCATCTAGGTGATAGCAGCTGTAATCCGCCTGACTTTCCAAAGTTTCAATCACTTTGGTGAAGTTGTAAGTCGCTAAAACGTCACTGTCTTGCTGAGTAAAATACCACTCACGATCCCAGTGAGTATGTGGAATGACATGTACTTTAGTCATGGGAGTTTCTCTAATCTAAATTCTGATTCTTGTTACCAGAGGCTCAATTTTGGAGAGCAGAGCCTCTGGTATGTGACGTGTTAGGCGTTAGCGCTTTGTGGCTTAGTACACAGCAGTAGTGCTACTGCGATAAACATAGAGCCAGCGAAGACGGAAATGGTGTAGCTGATTGGGTCTGAAGATAGGAACCAACCCCATACAGCTGGTAGTGGCAGGCTTTGCCATACATCCAGTACAACCGCGAGCTGTGTGCCTATGATAGAACCCAGAATCATGATTGGAATCATCTTCGGATTCTTCAGAATGAATGGGATTGCGCCTTCTGAAATACCGATCATACCTAGCATCAGTGAGGTTTTACCCACCGTCTGCTCTTCCGGAGTAAAGACACGTTTGCGGAACTTGCCATCCAGAATCGCTGCCAGACCAACACCAATCGGCGGAATAACGATACCCAGCTCGCGAGCAATCAAGTCAAAGCCTTCGCCCATACCGTTCAGGCCAAGTGCAACCGAGCCAGCAGCTTTGTTGATCGGACCACCAAGGTCAAACACAGTACCAGCAGCAATAACCATTGAATAGATACCGCGACCTGCATCGCCTGCCTGAGTGAACAGTTCAATCATAGCGATGTTCAAGGCACCAAAGAATGGGTTGATCACGTATTCCATGGTCAGCACCATCACCACGCCCGTGACTGCTGGAACCAACAGCATAGTCTTGAGCGTGGTGAGCTCTGACTTCACTTTGATCACATCATTGAGGTAACGAACCAGATAACCGACAAGGAAACCAATCGCAATAGCGCCAAAGAAGCCCGATGGCGCCCAGCCTTCAAGGTCAAAGAAGCGCTTGTAGACCTCATCACTCATGATGCCGCCAATAAAGGCTGGAATCAGAGCCGGTTTACCCGCAATCGAATACGCCAGATACGCAGCAAAGATTGGGTACATAAACTTGATGGTCATAAAACCAAGCTTATCGAGCGTTTCGATTGGCGTGCCGGAGATATCAACAAATTCACCCGTGATCTTCGCGACTGCCATTAGCAGGCCACCAAGTACTACCACTGGCAACATGTAGCTGATGCCCGTCATGATGTGGCCGATTGCCACCTGATACGCTGAACGTTTTTCTTCTGCCACTTCAATATCGGCGTCAGACTTCTCTTTACCGCGTAGGAAGACGGTTGGCAGCAGTTCATCTACGCGCTTAATCAATTCCTGAGTGCGAACTTTCAGCGGGTTGGCATTGTCAAAACGTTCCATGTCCATGATAGGTACATCGACAGCCAGAACGACGCCGTCTGCTGTCGCAATATCATGCGCTGTCAGCTTGTTCTTAACACCATCACTGCCCTGGGTTTCCACTTTGACTTCGTAGCCCTGCTTCTCAGCCCATGCCTGAATTTTTTTCGCTGCCATAAATGTGTGTGCAATGCCGGTAGGGCAAGCGGTCACTGCAACGAGTTTTTTCTTACTCATGGTTGTTCACCGTATTCTTATCAACTCCGCCAAGTATATTTAGCGTCCACGTACCAAGGTACAGTTTCCTGATACAACCCACGTATGACGATACTTTTGTGATAGCAATCAAGGAAAATATTTGCCAGTTAGCGCCTAATAATGACAATTTCATTACTAAAATTGTATGCGATGAATACATTTAAAGGCATTGAGCGTGTCATCTATGAGTACTTGATCAGCCACGCGAGTGAGCTGGCTGAGATCTCTGCGAAAACCATTGCGAACAAAGCACTCACGACGACGACTTCAGTCAATCGTGTGTGTAAAAAGATGGGCTACGCCAGTTACACTGAGCTCAGGTACAAGCTTGCCGCTGATCTGAAAAAGCAGACGCAGTCTGTGATTGAAGAAGATGACCAGATTCAACGCATCGAAAAAATCGCTCAGTCATTAAATCAGTCACCTGTGGTGTACCTCTATTCCCGTGGTGCCTCGATTGTCAGTGTCTCTTACCTTTCACGATTTCTCTCTTTGGCGAATGTTCCTCACTTAGTGATCACAGATATCCACCAATTGGCCCGCGCCGAAAGTGGTACGGTTATGCTGATCAGCAAGTCGGGAGAAACGCAGTCTGTGGTGGATATGGCCCACAATGCGAAACGCAAAGGCTTGAAGGTATTCGCGATCAGCCATACAGGGTCAACGCTCGCGGGGATTGCCAGCACCAACTTAGATCTTGCTGAGCAAGTCGATGGTATCTCACCATACAGCCGCGAATCGCAAATCCATATTCTAGAATTGGTCGATGCCATTGGCCGCGAGTTATTGACGCACTAAGCCGCAGTAATTAAAAGTTCATCGCTCCAACCTAACTCAAGGTAACTTTGTGCCTGTTGCGGCGTTGCCATTATCCACTGCTCAACACCAATATCAGGGACAAGAAATGGCATACGATGATGGTATGGTAAGCATTGTGTGTTCGGGCTTGTAGTCAGGATGACCAAATTGCCATCATCCGCCAGAATTCCGGCCATATACAGAGGCATGCCATCTGGCTTGGTAAACAAGAATTTGTTCTTTTTTCCTCCACTCTCCCACCACTCATACCAACCGTTACAAGGCACAATGACACGCCTGCGGATAAATCCGTTACGAAATGTGGGCTTAGTGGCCACCGTTTCTGACTGAGCGTTAATAATCAATCGCTTAGCCCATTCAGGCCGAGTTCCCCACTTGATATCTTTCTGACAATACGCCTGTGCTTCAAACGCCACCACAGAGACATTTTCAGTCGGTTTCAAGTCAAGGTTCATCTGAGGGAAGAAGTCGATCCCCACCAGTTGGGAAACCACTCTTGCCAGTGGATCATCCGTTACATTCAAGCATCCGCACATCTTGCTCCACCTCTTGTCGAGCACTCTGTTTAATTATGGACAATTATTTCCATAATGATTGGAAGTTTTCGCTATTTTTCCCCTTCTTTAATGTCGTTAATCTACGCCCATCGACATTGTTCATATCGAAGTCTTCGAGTTTTTGAGCTTGTTCGTTTACTTGAAATAAGGGTTCAACATCGTCCGAGCGGTTCGTGAGACCTAATGCAATTATCTAAATTCAACTAGGAGCCAACATGACTCACCCAATCATCAAAGATCTAAACACTCGTTACACAGCAAAAAAATACGACGCAAGTAAGCGCATCTCTGCTGAAGATATGGAAGTCATTAAAGAAGCGATTCGTTTATCTGCTTCTTCTATCAACTCGCAACCTTGGAAGTTCATCGTTCTTGAAAGTGACGAAGCAAAACAACGTTTCCACAACACGTTTGCCAACATGCACCAGTTCAACCAACCGCATGCCAAAGAAGCGTCTCATACGATTTTGTTTGCTCACAACCCTCGCTTTACCAAAGACAACTACAAAAAAGTGGTCGATGCAGAAGTGGCCTCAGGCCACCTGCCAGCAGAGCGATACAATGACATGTTAAACGGTGCGTTCGGCTTTGCGGAACTCAACACAGATGAGACAGGTTTCAACGGTAATTGGACAAAAGCTCAAACCTATATCGCACTGGGTAACACGCTACACACGTTGGCACGCATGGGCATCGCTTCTACACCAATGGAAGGGGTAGACCCAGAGCTAATCGGTGAAGAGTTCAAAGAAGAACTGGAAGGCTTTGTATGTGATTTTGCGCTAGCCTTGGGTTATCACAAAGACGGTGAGGATTATAACCACGGTCTGCCAAAAGCACGTCTACCTCTAGAAGATGTCATCACGACACTGTAAAACATCAGAAATTGACGAAAAGGTAAGCACATGAGCAAGTTAACGATTATCGCGAATATCATTGCCAAAGAAGGCCAGGTTGAGTTGGTTAAAGCTGAGCTGATCAAGTTGATCGACAAAACACGCGCTGAAGATGGCTGCATCAACTACGATCTGCATCAAGACAACGACAACCCAGCGCATTTCGTTTTCCATGAAAACTGGACGTCAGAAGTCGCGCTGGATAAGCATCTCGCCAGCACGCATATCGCTGACTACGTCGCAGCTGTTGACGGCACGGTAGAGACATTCACAATCAACCGCATGACGCATATTGCCTAAACGCATCGTTATCGGGATAAAAAAGCCGCATTAAGCGGCTTTTTTGTATGTGGAGGTCTTGGTAACTAGTCCGACGTTGAAGAAACGATAGGAGAGCCTCAACAGAGCTTATAAATCCTTATAAGTTTGCACATAGATACTAAATCGAAATTCTCGCAAGGCGCTACCTTTGCCAATACATGTCTACTTTTTTATAGCCTGTATACTCGCAAAGACTTTGCCCCCAGTCACGAAAACCGTGTCGAAGATAAAACTGGCGTGCTTTGTCATTATTCAGGTAAACGCAGAGATCCAACTCAGAATATTTTCTTTTCAGCACTTCCAATAATTGCGTACCGATACCACGAGATTGTGAATAAGGCTCTACAAAAATCGCAGGGATACTTCCTTTATGATAAGAAACAAAACCAAGAATGCCACGACTATCTTCATATACCCACGACTCACTATGTGTTAGGTATATATCTCGCATATTTTGTTGTTGAGATACCCAATATTCCTCAGAAATAAAATGGTGAGATTTGATTGCTGCATCAAGCCAAATAGATGCAGTTGTTTCTATGTCTTCAGGGCATAATAATCGAATCATATTTCCTCATAGTCATTTAGGACACGCTCGTTTCTTTCATGTTCTCATGAGGCTAGAACGTAACTATTCAGTTTGCTCTTAAAACGTTCATACACAATATGACTTCAGTTGTATTATCTATTTATCTTTTGACGGCTAGCTTGAGGCATTTATTACAAACTTTCTAACCTTGAACCAAATTTTCTGTTTCATTGCATAACCATTCTGCTCTTAACACTCCATACTTCAGAGAGTCATAATACTTCCCTTTGTAATAGCGTACTCTCCTTAGTCTAGCTTCTTGCTGAAAGCCTAATTTCAATGCCAATGACATCATTCTAGGATTACCTGACCATGTAGTTAAACCAACTCTATCAATTTCATAATGCTTAAACAGATACGAAATCCATAAAGGGAGGGCTAATGCTGCTATTCCTCTACCCCAAAAGTCTTTATTGTAAACAACGACACCAGCTTCAAGCCAACGAGTTTCTTCACATTCCCAGTAACAACTCACTGTCCCTACTGGAATGTCGTCACACGTAATCAACTGCATATCTTCACCAGTTAATAGTCGTTGAAATGAAGATTCTCTAAATTCTTCTAAGGAAGGGTGACGATAAGGGTAATAAGGCCCATTAAACTTCGTCCATTCATCATTGGAGGTAATCAAAGCGTAAACATCTTCTAATTCATTTGCCTTAGCGGCCCTAATGTTAGTTCTATTTTCTTTCACAATATTCGTTAGCAAGTTCATAAGTGGTCAAGCAATCTGTTCTTAGAGTTGGCCTAGTAATGTGACTCACTTTAGGCGAGTCACTATTACTAGGTACTACAAAACGAAGTACGAATGGCTCTGATTGATTGGTTAAATAGACAATGTTCTACAGTTCTATTTATATTGCACAGAAGAAATACAATTTATTACCATCCAAGTCTCGAACATATGCACCGTAAAAGTGTCCACCTCTATCTCCTGGAGCACCCTCATCATTACCACCAAGTTCTAGGGCCTTAGAGTGCATTGCGTCAACGATTAATGGGGTTGAAACTTCAAATGCCACCATGACACCATTACCGACGGTTGCAGGTTCCTCATTATATGGCTTTATTAGACAAAATTTAGATTTGTCTGGCTCTGTAGCCCATACGATGAAACGCTCTTCTACCCAAAACCTAGTCGCTCCAATCTCTTCAAAAACAGAATCATAAAACTTGCTACTAGTTTCTAAATCATTAGTACCGACAGTAACATATCCAAGCATGCTACAACCCCTTAAACACTATTATTCCGGAAAAAAGCAAAGCTTAGACTTCGCTCGCTCGATATAGGAATCATTCAATCTATCAACAAATCCCTAAACATTTTTTCAGTATATGAATAATTCACATCTTTATGAATGCACAAAATTGCCCTACAATTCTGCAAAAACGCACAGATAAGGATCATATGTTCTGCTGGGATGATATGCGCTTTGTTTTACAAGTGGTCAATACTGGCAGTTACTCTGCTGCCGCGAAAATACTTAAAGTCAATCACACTACTGTTGCGAGAAGAGTGTCGGCTCTAGAATGCTTGATTGGTGTTAAGCTTTTAACACAAACACCGAAGGGGCTTGTACTAACAGAAGAAGGAAGGGCAATTATCGGTGATATAGAGACCCTTCAAGATACGGCAAACCGCATATCCCGAAAGTTACAAGGAACCGATCACAATCTATTCGGCTCCGTCAAAATAACTATGCCAAGTGATATTTACAAATATCTCTTGTCTGATGCAATCGCTGCGTTTCTGAAAGACCACCCTAGTATACTATTAAACATCAGCTTAACGGACGACCTTCATGATCTATCGTCAAGAGAATCTGATTTAGCTATAAGGTTTACAACCTCGCCTCCTATTGATGCTATTGGGGTAAAGATCGCTTCTCTCAGCCATGCAATATATGGGATTGAAAACCTTTCAATTAATCAAGAAAGCTCTACTGGGCTGATCGTCTGGGCAGATGAAGTCGATATACCTGATTGGGCTACTTCAAGTTTTAATTTATGCCACATAGCTTTACGAGTTGATGATATTGAAGGGATGTATGAGGCGGTTAAATCTGGTGTTGGTGTTGCTCTTATGCCTTGCTACTTACCACAATTAGTTTCTGAATCAGCAGTCACCAAGCTCATGGACTATGATTCAGACTACCCTAAATGGGAATTATGGGTCATCAATCATGTCGATGTTAGAAATTCAAAGAAGCTGCAGGTAATAAAGAAATTAATAATCGACACGTTAAGTAACAAACGTTCTTATTTTTAAGGTGGATTGAATGTAGCCAAGAAGGGTGAATTTATTCGGTTGTCTTTATAGGAAAAGCTACCACTTGCGAAACAACAATCACACATTGATTGTTATAGGATCAAGTATAAATTTGGCAACGAAAAGCCACAGAATTCGGATTATATTTCTTATGGTATCTATCCATTAAAATATGTAGATTATCGATTCTAACAAGCTTTGGGGCACAGGCTTTTCAGAAGAAAAGCCTGTTTCAGCTCCTGTCAGCAGTCGGTTTGCTCAGACAACCTCAGAGCATCTTCTACTCGGAAATAGAAAACTGCTTGCCTCTAGGGGTGCTGCAAGAATCCATCAGCTAATACTTTGCTGTGTTCTTGGTGTAATATCATAGTGGACATCGGTGCCCGTTTTTTGCTGGATGCACTGAACCCTGTCATAGATAACCCCTTACAAAGAAACATTGTAAACGTGTAGCTTTAGCAAATCACTCGATCTTAACTTGCCATCTATAATAGCCAGGTTCAGTAGCACGAGCTGCATAAAATCGCTTTCAATCTCCAGCCTCATTCTTATCCGCCAGATCTTTTCAAGCTTAAATGGCCTTTTTATACCACTGCATTTTCCATAAGATGACTTTTTAATGATGACCTCCTCTCAGTGTTTTTGGTCAACATGAAGTTTGGCAGTCACATTTAGTAGGGCTCAGAAAGACCTCAAACGTTGGTGGACAAAATTGAGCCAGACTTTTCTCTGGCTCGTTATCCTAGATTTGGGTTATTACAGGTCAACCCTAATCATGAAGCTTTGCGCCTTTAACGATTTTATCCACGAGCTTTTTCTCTGCACATAGCGCAATCCCGACCAAGGGTAAGTGCTCCGTATCATAGGAACGAACGGTGCCTCGATTCGCTTCATCATGACCTGTTGCGAACATATCATCGATAAATATGGCCGTTTCTGTGTTTGCACGATGAGCGCGTTGGATAAAAGTTGGCAGTTTACTTCTCTTCACTTTAAGGACAATTGTTGGCTGAATACAAAGCGGTAGGTAGGTGTTGTCACTCCCATCTACATATCGTTCTCCAGTCTGAACCGCGGATGTTGAAGTGATGCCACCGGATAAAAAACTGACAACATTTAATTTTTGCCATACTGGTAAATCCTCCGCCACAACAATGACAAACTTAGAATTAAATTGCATATAACCTCTTATTAATCAGAACACTAAATCAATGACGGGCGAGACGCCCATCTTTAAGCCAACAAACATTAACAACACGGCCATTAGCTTATTCATGACAACTAAGTAGTCAGTTTCGTTTATCTTTTTGCCAATAAGACGCCCTGCAATGTAGTAAACCGTAGGAGCGCCAAACGCAAGTAGTGCCAAAATAGCGCACCACACAAAGATGTACCCGCCCGTAATCCCTGCAGAGGGAAATTGAACGATTGCAATAGGTAATGCAACCGTAATGCCTTTCGGATTAAGCAGCTGAAGCATCAAACCATCTCGCAAATTCATGTTTTGGCGAGACTTGAATTCAACCTTACCCACTTGGCTTACGAATATTTTGTATGCCAACCAAAGAATATAGAGAGCCCCCAGTATTGCGGTCCATTGTAAGAAAGCATCATTCATTAATGTCTCGCCAATCAGCGAAACCGCGCTGAATAATGCAAGCATGGCGATTGAGACACCGAGGCTAAAGCCAAATATTGAACTTTGTTTCTGTATGCCACTGTTTAAGCAGATAGCGTTGACTGGCCCCGGGGTGTACATGACCCCTAGAGCATAAATAATTATGTCCAGCATAGCGTTGATCTTTTGGTCTATGCTTTAGTTGAGGCTAAAGCGAGAGCTGTTTTTGATATTGGGTTGGCGTGATGCCAAACGTATTTTTGAAGTTACGATTTAGATGACTCAAATCAGAAAAGCCGTACTTAAACGCTATATTCGCTGCACTATCACCTAGCTCTAACTCGCGTTTTACACGGTTGATTTTATAGCTAAGTACATACTGATGTGGCGTCATACCAAACTGTTTGTTAAACAGTCGAATGAAATGATATTTAGACATATTGGCAGCGTTTGAAATCTCTTCAATCCCTAGTTTTCGATTTAGGTTGAAGTGAATAAACTCTTTTGCTTGCTCCAATAGTTTGTCTGTTCGCCCATACGCCACCTTCTCAATAAACGAGCCATCGCCCAGGCGAACAATCGAGTGCGCAATGCCCAGTAAGAGGTGCTCTTCTTCTAGTGAAGAAAGCGGCCGTTCTAAGTTCATAGAGCGGGCAAATGAAATGATCTGGCGTTGCAACACCGCATCATGAAAGGATGACGCTTTCAATCGAGACTGATCCTTAGACACACTCCCTATGCTTTGCATCAAACTCATCATTGTTGATTCAGGTATGTAGAGCATTTCATACTCCATATCTTTTCCACCTCCAGCATGCCCATCATGAACCTGCTCTGGATTAAAAAAGACAACGTTTCCTGCCTGACTTTTATGAAAAGCGCCATTGCTAAAAAAGTCCTGTCGACCACGGCAAGTCACACCAATACTGAACTCTTCATGAGCATGTTTACCGTAACTAAAGTCTCTCATCTTTGCCGAAAATGAACACAGCCCTAGAGTATGCGCACTTTTTTGATAACTAAATTGTTCTTGCATTCTGACAGACTCTATCTATTTGGTGGAAACATAAGGAAAGTATAGAGAGCAAGTGATGGTGAAGATAGAACAAAATTGCTCAATGCATAACCGTTGCTTTTTCTTATCTAGAAAACTTTGGGGTACTTTCGGTCTAGAAAGGGCCGAGTGAAAGGGTTCTGGACACAAACGAGTCTGCTAGTTTTCTAAATTGATATTCTTCGGACTTTAGTTAGAAATGTGAATGTTCCATTTGCGCATTACATTAGGTGTTTTTTAATCAACAAACTCAAGTACACAGTGTGACGGTTTGATCGTTAACTGGCCACTCTTTTCGCAGCGTCTAATGTGGATGAGAAAGTTCGAGCTAATCTGCGGCCTTTCTAACTTGAAAGTGACGCTTTTTTTCCTGAGTGAGATTTCGTTTATTATTGCGGCTAAACTTAATTTCATACTGACTCAGAGGTCAGCACCCCTGACCTGTTGTCCTCAGCCTCGAAAAAGTCGGGAGACTATTGTGAAATACAGCTTTAATTTCGAAGACGCTAGTCAAATATTTGTTGGGGCGTTCGCGCTCGCTGTCCCAATCTCTTTTTCAGAAGAAGCTTGGCGCCTAGGCGAAACATTGCCGTTACAAAACTTATTCATGTTGTTCTTACTGTCGCTGGTTTTTCTTACCTTATACACTTTTGAAAGTGTCTTTCAGCGTAATATCATCAATCGCAAATTTGTTTTGATACTGCGTATCGTTGTCGCCTATCTCATCACAACTTTAGTGGTTATGCTGGTTCTGTTCTGCATCAATAAATTTCCTCTATTTTCAGACCCGCTAGTTGCGCTAAAACGAGTCATCATTATTTCCATGCCAGCTTCAATGGGAGCGATTGTTGTGGATAGCTTTGATAAGGAGTAGCTGATAAGAAATGAGTAAGTTTTCTTACAGCCGGAGCTATTGGTTAATACGAACGAGTACACTCGAAGGTTAGCTAAAGGAACTGTCCGATAGTGTGGGAAGATACCGCATGCTGGGAGTGTTCATGGAGTGCAGGGGTTAATTGGCGTTTATGAATCGTTCAGCGCTTGCAAACAGCCTATCGCAGTTTTTTTTCTGCTTGGTGTGCTCGGGAGTACCTTCCACCAAAGCATCAAGAATTTCTTTAGCTTTATTGTATTCAGCCACCATAAGAGAAAATTTCTCTTCAAAATTACTCTTTTGGATTTTCTTACTTGATTTTTTAGCAACTTTTCTCATTTTCATTTCATAGATCCCATAATTTTTTCTGCTCACGCTCTAATAGAATATTCTCGATCTTCTTTCTAATCTCATGAATGGTTTCTTTACGATCACCGCTTTCATTACTCTCGACGATTTTTGCTTTCAACTTACGACCCACTGTTTTTTTCAAAGACTAATTTCCTCTTCTTGCCAGATATAAAAGTGTCCCAAGACTCTATCTAGTGAGTCTCGTATTTCCCCAGTATTTTTAGATTCACAAAACGAAAAATTTAAGTTTAAGCAGTGAGTATTTGATCTGGAAAGGATATGACGTTTCAAAACATCGCTATTTAGCTGTTGGATGGTTGCTAACCATGAAATATTGTTGTGATAAAGATAATATTTAATTTGGTACAATTAACTTTTACTCTCAAGGTTCTTTTTCTCACGCAAAACATAGTACCAATATTTTTTTCGGTTGGTTCTTCGAGTCATATTACTCCTTAACTAGTGCTCCAATGAAGAGATCTTACCGTAACTAGGAGTCAGCAAGATCTCAGCAGAATACTTACAATACAGTAACGTCAGCTGCTTGCGGGCCTTTGCCACCTTGCTCTACGTTAAAGGCAACTTTTTGGCCTTCTGCTAGTGTTTTAAAGCCATCACTAGCAATTGATCTGAAATGAACAAATACGTCAGCAGTGCCATTATCTGGCGCAATAAATCCAAAGCCTTTTGTTTCGTTGAACCACTTTACTGAGCCAGTTGTTTTATTTGACATGTATATCTCGATGATTGATTAATAAAATAAGAGAGCTACTAAATAAGGAATGAAGAAAAAGGTATCACAGGGCAGGATAGAGATGATGAATCAAATCAATAGAGTACTGAGAAGAACTTGAACTTAATAAGTTATCAATAGCTCACTGTTTGAGCTGGATACTACTATACACGGTATGAACTAAATAGATACATATTTCTTCTTATATTTTTATTTTCAATACAAATCAAATAGTTAACAAATATTCGCTCACTATACCTATTTGAAATTTCAACATATACTCGTTATTAGTAAATAGAGATATAGGCCACCGATATAGATAAACGGTTCAATGAAATAAGTGACTTAGTAACACTTTCCAACAAACTTTGGGGCAAAAGTAAGTTAGCATTATTAGCTAGCTCGGTGTTGAATATAAACGTATTTCAAGTTGGCCTAGTAATTGTCAGGAAATGGCGCAGAAACAGCGCCTTTAGCCACTAATTCTCTACTCTGCTCTCCCCTGATAGTGATACAATCCCCGCATCAGAATTACCGAGAAACTCTATGTTTATCCATCATGTTAATGGCATCGACTGGCTGGTGATTACCGCCTTTGAAGAACTGAAACCTCTATTTATTGAAGAAGCTGGTGCGATCCCCTCTTGCTTCTCTGCCGCCAGCGCATTGAGCCTGATTGATCAAGCCAAGCGCGCTTATGGATATTTGCCTTCACTCGACGGCGTAATCGCTGATACCGGCACTTTTCAAAGCCCTGATAACGATGAAGATTTAAATCCACAGCTTGCGTGCCTAGTTGAGGGACGTGGTCGAGTGTTTATCTACCACGGCGGCTTTGTCGCTTTTGTGGATGACGAGCAAACCTTTATTACCCGAATGGGCTGAAACCTATTAAGTAAGTTGAAATAGGCGAATTGCCTAGTAAGGATTGGGGCATCAATTCGCCAGTAGCTTTGCTAGGTTGACTCTAAACGAGTGATACCCCCATCCACCCCTGCTTTATGAAACTATTAGCTACCCAAATTGACCCCGCTCTAAACTTGCTATAGTCTCAGCGTGATTTTTACTTCATCTAAAAGGAGGCACTTTCAATGATTAACAATAAAAACATTACTTCTTTAACGCATCCTTACTGCATTTTAGGGACAACATCGGCCCTGTAGTTTGTTGTGAGGATGGCAATTTAATCATTGTCGGAATTACAAAATGTTTGAAAAAATTAACAATGCAACGGCTAAACCTGCTGTTTGGTCAAAATATACAGCGGATGTCCTATGGACTGACAGTCACATAGCAAAGCAAATGCTGGAGTTTCATCTAAATCCTGCTTTAAGCCTTGCCTCTAGAACGTCGCCTTTCATTGACGAATCTGTTGCATGGCTGGTTTCTGAATTTAAGTTAAACGAAACCTCCAAGGTCATTGATTTTGGTTGTGGTCCAGGGCTTTATACTCATCGACTTAAAGCGAAAAATATCGGCACAGTAGTTGGTTTAGATTTTTCCAAGAACTCATTGAAGCATGCGACAACACAGGCTGAACAAGCAGGCCTTGATATTGAGTACAACTATGGGAACTATCTTGAATATAGTGATTCACGAAAGTTCGATTTGATCACCTTAGTTATGTGCGATCTGTGTGCTTTGAGCCCAAAACAACGTTCAAAGCTTTATGGCAAATTTAAGTCACTACTTGCTCCAAACGGCTCGATTGCACTCGATGTTTATACGGAAACAAGATTTGCCAATCAAAATGAATCTCTAAACCTTGAAAAGAACTCTATGAATGGTTTCTGGAGTAACAAGGATTATTGGTGCATTCAGTCCTCTTTCAAATATGAGGATGAGAAGGTTACTTTGGATCTCTATGCGATCTCTCAGGAAGACAAAGATTGGACTGTGTTCAACTGGCTTCAGCACTTTACTGTTGAAGCTCTAAATCAGGAACTCGATGCTCACGGCTTAGAGATTAAACGAGCTTACAGCGATCTAAAGGGTACACCATTTGTTGATGGTGATGAGATGGCACTAGTTATTGGCCACAAATAGCTTGGTACTTGACTAAAAGAGGGCATTGCGCCCTCTTTTTACATTAACGGCTTTCGGGGTCCGCTACCTTGAACCGTTACTGCTTAATCGCAGTACAAAAGCTCACATCGGAGTGTTGAGTCACTGGGTCATAACTGTGGTAAAGCTCGAAACAAGGTCGATCATCGTTTTCCATTCCAGAATTAATCACGTTACTCATTAGATCATCCCATGCTTTTGAGTACTGAGTAGGCTCGGTAATCTTCTGACGCATAACCGCGTAATCGCCACCCGGAAAGTCCTGCAGTTCTATATTGCCCGGTACTTCCGTGCCCTCTGGCACCATTAAGCAGATATCGGTACGGCACTTATCATTTGGGGTAATTTCCGGGTTGTCGTGAAAAATAAAGATGCAGGTATTTTCTGCCAGTCCCTTCATTCCAGCCCACTGATAAAGGCGACTTGATGGTTTCTGATAGCCTTCGCCATAAGGACCAGTAACTCGAACATAGGCTAGTTTTGTTGCTTCAAACTTTTGAATTTCCATTGTCTTGCTCCACATCGTTGGTTCCGAGCCAGTATATGGATCGCCACTCTCGCCTTCGTTTCCATTCTTGCGCAACGTGTGTCCAATCTTGCTGTTTCGCGCCAGTTTGGAAAATTCTTGATAGTTTTCACAATCTCTAAACGCAGTTGGTGTTACGCCATAGTGCTGCTTGAATGCCTTTGCCAGACTCTGCGAAGAGGAAAAACCGTACTCAAGTGCAATGTTGAGTATTGGTTGCTTAGACTTGAACAGATCATCAGCAGCGGCGGCTAGTCTCAGGCGGCGAATGTAGTCAGCCAGAGTCTCACCCTGTACCGCTTTAAACGTGCGATGAAAATGATATGGCGATAAGTTAGCCAAGGCGGCGACTTCTGGCAGGTTTAAAGGTTGGTTAAAATGTTTTTCCAGATAGCGAATGACTGGAGTTAGCCGTTTTTTGTAATCAACGCGCATTCTTGGTTCATCCTTGCTTAATTTGCAGAAAAGCCTACCCCACAGCACGCTCGCTTCAAAGCTATGATTGGATAAATGTATAGCGTGTCTCGACAATTCGCCTCAGACAAGAACAACTGTCAACACTTGGAAGCCGCACATAGCAGGCTGGAGGGTGATATAACAGTAATAGTAGGTATCTGACTGATATACAGAGAGTTGTGTTTAGTAGATCATGAGTGGTTACAAAATGACCATTGTAAAGAAAATCAAAAAGAGGAATATGGACTTATGAGCTGCAAACAGGAGATAGTTTATGACTTTATTTCTGACAATCATGATTTTTCTGAGCTTCATGGCTATGCTCGCTATTGGCGTTATGTTTTCCCGCAAGCCTCTAAAAGGAGGTGGATGTTGCAAAGCATCCGACGTAGATAGTATTACAAAAAACAACATCAAGAATCGCACTGATACTTAACTGAGTAAACGTGCTCTGAACATCTACTCGAACGATTCTGGCACAATAGATTTGTTCACCAATTTGTCTTTCATCACCATCTGAATATCGAGCAGAAAACATTCGTCATTGACAGAAAGTTGCGCTCAGCAAGAGTTAAAATTCTTATACTCGAAAAGACTGCTATCTCTTTTTGCGGGAATCAATTCATTAATGGTATTTACTCTTGCCAATCAGCAAAATAAGAGACCAAGTAATCTATCGCCATTCTCGCTTTCTGAGGTAAAAACCGTCGATTCTGATACACAATCCAACTGCTTGAGCCTTTTCCCCAAAATGGTTCCAGAACTGGAATCAGTTTCCCTTCTTCAATCGCATGGTTAAAACTGCTTTTGGGTAAATACGCGATACCGAGGCCTTGCTCACAAGCTTCAATCACGGCTGTGGAGTTGTTGCTGCGCCATCGACCATGAACACGGACTGCATTCAGTGGTTTACCTTCATGTTCGAACAGCCAATGATCATTGTTGGCAATAATACAGCTATGTTGCTTTAACTGCTCAGGATGGGTCGGTTGCCCAAATTGTTCGAGATAGTCACGACTTGCCGCGGCGGCCATAGGCCTGTCTGCCAATTTTCTTGCCACTAATCCTGAGTCATTAAGCCGACCATAGCGAATAGCAAAGTCGATACCGTCTTCAATGAAATTGACCATGCGAGTATTGAAATCGAGTTCCACCGTCAAATCTGGGTACTTCTTTGCAAACGCCATCAAAGCCGGCGCTACATAATTCTCCGCAAATGCCCCTGCGGCGCTCACTCGCAGCGTACCACTGAGCTGAATGTGCTGTGAGGAAAGCTGCTCATTCGCATGCTGAAGCCCGTTTACCAGCTCTTTGCATTGGCGATAGTAAATTTGCCCGGCATCCGTCAATGACACCATACGCGTCGATCGGGCAAGCAACGCCACCCCAACACGCGCTTCAAGTCGGGAGACTTGCCGGCTAACGTGACTCGTACTGCATCCCAGCTGCTTCGCCGCAGATGAAAACCCTTGGCTCTCCGCTACCGCAACAAACTCATTGATCCCTTCGAAACTGTCCATACTCACCTTTGCTATATGGCAATAATGTTTTGCAGATTACCCATATTATCAATCAAATGATTCACAATTAGTATGTGGGTGAACTAAAAATATGAGTCAGCGAGAAAGGATAGAATCATGAAAAAAGTACTAATACCTGTCACTAATCACGCCACACTAGGCAGCACAGAGCAAGCAAATGGCACATACGCGCCAGAACTCACTCACGTGCTTAAAGAGTTAATCAACGCTGGTATTGAATACGATATTGCTTCGATCAAAGGTGGTAAAGCACCGTTATACGGGACAGATATCGAAGGAGATAACATTAATGCGGAGATTTTGTCAGATGATGATTTCCTAAATCGAATCAACAACACGATTCCGGTATCTCAGATAAACAGTGACGATTACGATGCCATTTTCTATCCGGGTGGTTTTGGCTTGCTGTCTGATCTTGCCGTCAATAAAGACTTTGCCATGATCGCCGCTAAACATTATGAAGATGGTGGTGTTTTAGCATCGGTATGTCATGGCCCTGCGGCGCTGCTGCCAATTACACTAAGCAATGGCGAGAAGCTATTGGCTTCTAAGTCGGTCACAGGCTTCACCCGAGAAGAAGAAATCGACTTCGGCACCATTAACGATATTCCATTCTTACTGGAAGAGTCACTAGCACGAAGTGCAGCACGCTTTAGCAAGGTTCAACCTTGGCAAGAGCTTGTCATTGTCGACGAACGTGTCATTACAGGCCAAAACCCAACCAGTGCACACGGTGTAGGCCAGAAGTTGGTGGAAATTTTAGCTTAATAGATTTGGCATCAAGGCATAAATTCCACAGCCTGCCTTGGTGCCAGCTCTTTTATGCATTTCTCTCGTCGTAAGCTTTGCGTGCACGTTCAATATCCTGCCTATGGTCATCAGCCCACGAGACTAATTGATAAAGAGGCTTAACTAGCTCTCCTCCCATCTCCGTCAAGCAGTATTCTACTTTTACCGGTACTTCGGGGTAGACCGTTCTATTCACATAGCCCTCTCGCTCTAAATCTCTCAATGTTTGAGTCAGCATCCGTTGAGATATACCTTCAATCCTTGATTTTAAAGAGTTGAACCGATCTTCCCCATCCACCAACGCAAACAAAATCAAGAGCGACCACTTGTCACCGATTTGCGAAACCACATTGCGTACTGCGCAATCTTCATTGTTATGAAAAACTCGTCTTTCAGCTTTAGCTTGTTCAGCCATTCTTTACCCTTTATCCAACCCTGAGCGCCGCATAGGTTACCAAAATGTGCCTAGCGAACGCGAAAGTGCCTTCTTGTTATGTAGGTTACTATTAATTACTATAATGATCAATGTATACCTAAACAACAATAAGTACCTTGGAGAGAGCTATGCTAAAACTAATCACATCCGCCATACTTTTGCTAATAAGTACAACGAGTTATGCACAATCATCAGACAACATAACAATTAACCTACAAGAGTTGCAGAAACCAAACTGGACTGAACAAGAACTGGCCAACGCCGAATTGATTACCGATTTTGTGCAGAACTTAATGAATGACCATAACTTTGATTATGTTCTGGAGCACTACAACGACAGCGCCTATACACAACACAACCGTAACTTGCCTGACAAAGTGACAGGCTTGGTTGGCTTCCTGAAAGAGTTCGTAGAGGATTACCCTGATTACACCTACGACGTAAAACACATCTATGTGGATGGTGACTACGTGATTTTCCATTCACATGCCACTTTGGACAAAGAAGACCGAGGAAATGATGAGAAAGGCATGAATATCATCGATACGTGGCGAATCGAAGACGGCAGAATCGTTGAACACTGGGATTCAATCCAAGCGCTCGACTTCTCGATGAGACTTTATTCTCTGCTTAGTGGCGGTGATATCGAAAACGCTAATGGCGTGTTCTAAATCCCCCAGCACACCTGAGCATATACAAAGGGCGATCATCGCCCTTTGCCATTTCTGAGATGTCCCCCACCTGCTGAAGATACGCTTTCATCTACGTCTATCACCCGCCCAAAGATGCCTATCCAATTCGTTGCTTCGCTCAGCTATTAGGCTGCACGTCCTTCAAAGTAATAAAAATGTGACGACTAGCTTGAGTTTAAACTCTACTTACTAAAGTTATTGAAAATTGTGCAGACAAACTACTAGATATTAATGTTGTTGCTTACTTGTTGTAGGGCATCAACAAACATTATTAAGCAGATTTGCATAGAGACGTTCAGAATGAAGAAAATAATCCTAATCGCGGTTTGTATCATGTTTGGCATTGCGGTGGCCGCCAGCATGATCTCAACCTACCTCATATCGAGCCAAAAAATCGATGAGATCATACTCCATAAATCACAAGTCCAAGCCGAATTCCTGGCTGGCAATGCAGGCTACATTCTTGAAAATTCACAACAACCCCTTAAAGACCTGCAAGCGTTAGTCAGCAAACTGAAACAACGCTCTGATGTTAGCTATGCGATTGTTATCGATAGCAATGTCACCGCTGTTGCTCACAGTGACAAACAAAAGCTCAATAAGACCTATGAAGACAGCTATACCGTAGATGGGGCAACGAAAGGCGTTCAGCAATACTCGAAATGGTATGCGGATGTACAACAAGTCTGGGTGTACGACATTATGGCGCCAATCTATGTCGACGGTAAGCTATACGGCACCTTTGACATTGGTATTCCCATTACCGAAGTCAGTCAGGCAACCAACGGCATTGTGGCGTATCAGTTGACATCTATGGTGGTGATCTTTGTGATTTGTGTGGCGCTGCTCTTCCTTCTGCTGGGCAAGTTGATGCAACCTCTTTCGGTACTGAAAAATGCTCTGCATGATATCTCTCAAGGGAACGGTGACTTGACGGTTCGCCTACCTATTAAAGGGAATGACGAAGTCGCTCAGATTTCTTCTGCATTCAACGTCTTTGTCAACAAAGTCCATGAGATCATTTCTCAAGTGGTCAGTACTGGTGCAGAACTTAACAACTCAGCGACCGCTCTTCGGCAACAATCTCAACATGCACTTGCCAGAGGACAAGAGCAAAACGAACAAACCATGCTGGTTGTGACATCAATGAACGAGATGATCGCGACGGTCAATGAAATCGCATCCAATGCCGCTGGCGCCGCAAATGCCGCGAGCACAGCAACAAATGAGGCTCAAGAGGGCCACAAAACTATCGAGAGCACGACCACAGCTATTACCAACTTAGAAACCGAGATGAACAGCACGTCGAATATCATCGTGAGTTTGGCCGATAATACTCAGTCGATTGGTTCTATTCTCGATGTGATTAGAGGGATTTCTGAGCAAACCAACTTATTAGCTTTGAACGCTGCTATCGAAGCTGCTCGCGCCGGTGAAGCTGGTCGAGGGTTTGCTGTTGTTGCTGATGAAGTACGTAATCTAGCAACCAAAACCGCTCAGTCGACCGATGAGATTGATGCGATGATTAATCGACTGCAAACCGAAGCTCAAAGTGCAGTGAGCTCAATGAACAATAGTAAAACCTTGATTGATCAGGGTACGTCACAAACTCAATTGGCACGACAATCACTGGAAGAAATCACCACCCAAGTGATGACCATTTTGGATATCAATACGCAAGTAGCAACCGCCACAGAGCAGCAATCTACCGTGGCCAATGAGATCAACATGAACATGGACACAGTGAGCAACTCAGTGAAACATGGCCTTAGTGCCAGCGAACAGCTTGAGCAATCCAGTCAGCAACTCGCAGAGCTTTCACAAGTGCTCGACAGCCATGTGGGTTCATTCAAAATCTAATCCGCGCCATACCGTCGACTAGATACTGTCGAAAAAGCCAGTAACCACCGTTACTGGCTTTTTTATTTGCTTGCCGTCAAGCGGCTTAACCGAAGTCCAACGTCATCAGTAATCTTGGCTGTTCAGACACATTCGAAGGCGAGCGGTGTACTAAGCCTGTCTCTTCATTGCCTTCCCATCTCCCACCCTTTAGCAACGCAACATCACCGCAAACAAGCTGCTGAATGTCCGACTCCTGACGATATAAACCAGAGACTGAATCCGGCTGTCCGTTTGCGCCACGTCCTAATTTTGTGCGATCGAGTACGTGGTTGGGTAACCATTGAGTCGCAACACCATGGTATGTGGTCACTAAGCGACAAGGCACTTGGTCAACATGAAAACGTGGGCACATTGCGCCGCTTAGTGTCGCTAAACGCAGGCCTGCCTGCTCTATGTCGAACAGATAACAAAACATATCAACCAGCTCGGCCATGTTCTCTAACAGCTTTTTAGACGCAGTGCCATCTGTCGCGTAATCTAGCGCTTCATAAGCTGATTCTGGCGATAGAGTCAGAGATTTGCTGAGATTCGGATTTGCAGCTACAAATTGGCTTACATCATCAACAAATGCCTGATCAAAGTGACGTCGCCAAATCGCTATGTTGACCTCGTCCTGATAGATGTCCCCCAACACAGTCGGTTGCTCCCCTAAACTGAAACTGGGCACCTCAATTGACGTATCTTGGGTACTGATGACCATCGGTTCAGCGACAACTGCATTCATTGAATGACCTCCTATGCGGCAAACGTATCGTATTCCTTTTACAACCTTGCCTGCTATCGATTGATAGCAGCAAGGATAACAATTGAAATGTTATAACATAACAAATAGAAAAACAAAAACAGCTTGCGGCCCAAGATTTACCGAGATGAATGTATAAGCTTTAAATAAAGGTGGCAGGCGCCGAGTGCAACTCATTGAGTTTGAAAGGCATTAGCATGAAAACCAATCACTAGTCTTCAAGAAGAGAGATAGGTAAGCCCGCCAGATGAGATGCTCAACCTTCTCTCCAGAGAACGTTGAGCGAGTATGCGCTGTAATAAATGAAACGCGAAGCGGGCTATAAGCGACTTAGTTCGACTAGCGGAACGCCATGGCACCCTTGCCTACGCCTTCATAAGCGATGATCTGCAAGGACTGATTAGACTCTAGGCTTGGCTTTACTTGATCAGCGATGTAGCCAGCTAACAGTTCTACTGTGGTATCAGTTGGCAGAATTTCTGTTTCACTCTTCGCGATAGCTAACTCAAATTCGCCCTGTGGCGCAGTATAGCGGAACCCATAATGGCTCTCGTCTGAGATAATTTGGGCACTTGAGCTCAAATTCAGCTTAGTTACAGATACCTGATCTTCGACAGAACCTAAATAGATATCTTCCCAACGTTTTGCGAACGCCGCTTCTTTCTCATTATCACGTTGTCCATCCACCAATATTTCAACCGGAGATCGGTGACCATGCGCAATGCGCTGGCAGTTACCATCGTGCTTTTTAAGGCCATGAGTGTAGTGATAAAACGCGCCGGTAATATTTTCGTGGCGAAGTGTGATTTCTAGTCCCGTCACGTTGCTTGGCAGGTTATCACGGAGGATGTGATAAACGTGCTCAGTCAGACTTTCGATAGTGATCGCTTCTGCATCAATCAAGCAGTAAGCTTCGTCTGGACATTGAAGGTGGATGCTTTTGTTGTCACGCATGACATCCAGTGTGGCATAACCGGGCTTGCTTGTGTTGTGAACGACAGCAGCGCTTTTCATCGGCACCAGCAGGCGGTGATCGACGTGTAGATCAACTAGGTGTTTAATCTGTTTCTTTACCTTGCCAAAGTCTAACACCATGCTCATTTCATTGAGCTCACCCGACAAGGTCACATCTAAAATCCAACTATCTCCCACGATGCCTCTGTGTTCACAAATGAATGAAGAATCGATAACGGTAAGATCTCTTACAAATAGGTTCAAGTTGAACTCCTTACTACTTTAATGAGATACGGGAGGCTGATTAACATTTCAGCAGGCACTTCGTCTCATTATTTGTGGTTGAATGAATTGGAGTGGCAGGATGTTACAACGGCTTTGCGAAGTCCACCTTTTTTGAATCTCTTTCACAAGAAAAGTGCAATCTCTATGCAATAGTCGCTAAAAGTCATGTAATTCTCTAGGCAGCCACACCTTAAGCGGGGTTAGACTCTACATTTTAGGCCATCAGAGGAAAACCCGCTTTGTTACTTCGCTGCTCATATTTCAACCTCTAATATTGCTCACGCCAGCCAAAATAAAACAAGCCTGAACGGTTATCCGCTCAGGCTTGTTGGGGGTATCTATGCTCTTCGGCTTGAATCTACCGATGCGATATCTACTTGTTGGTATGGAATATCTGCTCGGTTTCCAGGGAAGTCATTGCTCGAATTTGACGCCATAGGTAATAAAAAATACCAAACATCATCAGCATGCTTGGAATCGCAATGGCTGGATAGCTGTACAAAGTGAGCTTGCCCAACTCTTCGTTAAATTCAGGCGTGCCTGCAGGGCTGGTGACAATCCAAGTTGCAAGGAAATAGTTCATCGCAGAAGAAAACGCAAAGGTACTGGCGAATAGATAGTTTGATGACATCAGGCATCGCTCAAATTCTTGAGATTTACCGTTTTCTTCAAGGCGTTTGGTGATCAAAGAAAGGTTTAAAACCGTGTCGTTCAAGAGCATCTTCTGCATCAGCGGGTAACGAGTGAAAGTAGAGCCCAACACCGCTAAGCCGATCAGGCCAGGGATCAGTGCTTCTTTTAGAGCTAACCAACGTGTATCAAGCTCCAACAGACCGATGCCGCCCGTCAGTAACACACTGACAAAACCAAGCGCGGAAATGAAGTTGAACTTCTTATTACGGATAAGATCCATACCGCCGTAACCAATAGGGAAAAGCAAAGCGACCACAAGCGCCATTGCCGTGCCTAGGTGCTCTTCACCACTAAACTTCATCAATATGAATGAAGGGATGAATACGTTAAAAAGGATCTCAAATAATGGATTCGACTTTTTCGCCGTCGTGTTGCTCATAATTTCCTACTAACTCTATTATGTCGGCTGCTATTTACTTTGGGGGAAGTGTTCATTGCTTAGCGCGAGATGTAAAGCGCTAAAATGTCGAGTTGTGTAACGACTTATTAAATACATAAGCAACCAATACATTGACTCAAATGATACGTAACCCCACTCACGTCAACTCTATCACAACGCTAAGCACAGGACTTCTCTTCATTTCGCAGCGTCAGCACTTCATAACCCGTACTGGTTACCAGAACTGTGTGTTCAGATTGGGCGGACAACTTTTTATCACGGGTCACCACAGTCCAGCCATCTTTCTTTGTTTTTACTCTCGCCGTTCCCTGATTGATCATAGGTTCAATGGTGAAAACCATGCCCTCTTTTAGAGTCAGCCCGTGATTGGGGATTCCGTAGTGAAGCACTTGAGGCTCTTCATGCATTTCACGACCAATGCCATGCCCACAATATTCTCTAACAATGCTGTAGCCATGGGATTCAGCATAACTTTGAATCGCATGACCGATATCCCCCAGAGTGGCACCGGGCTTCACTTGTTTGATTCCCTGCCACATGGCGATGTAGGTCACTTCAACAAGCTTTCTCGCTAACGGAGTTGCCTCAGGCATCACGTACATCTTGCTTGAATCCGCAATGAAGCCATTCTTCTCCAAAGTGATATCCAGATTGATAATATCTTTAGGTTTCAAAAACTGGGAAGCTTTCGGGACTCCATGACAAACCACTTCATTGATCGAAGAGTTCAACACGTATTGATAGTCATACTGCCCTTTACTGGTAGGACGGGCTTTCAACTCATTAACAATAAAGTCTTCCACCTTATTGTTAATCTCCATTGTCGATACGCCGGGTTGTACATAGCTATCCAGCATATGGAACACCTCAGCAAGCAGGCGACCAGATTCACGCATTAACTCTGCTTCTGCCGCAGTTTTGATGATGACGCTGTTATTCAACCGTTTCCCCTTCCGCTGATGCCACATTGGCTGCTGAGACTTCTGCCGACTTCATCAGGTCAGAAATAATTTGATTAAACGACAGCTGAGGATGTAGCTCTGCCAACATACCCATTTTGATCCAAAACTCTGCCTGAGAGTTAATCGAACGAGACATCACGGAGCTGGCTTTTCTGATCTCTTCATGCAGCTCATCTGAAATTTTGACAATACCCAATATTATACGCCTTATATATAAAATGTATATTAATTGTATATATTTCGCTTAATCCGTCAAGCCAATTTCTGATCAGGTGAACAGAGGATTTGGAGCCTTGAATAGCAAACCAAAATACTCCTACTTGGGATTAATGGTCTAACCAGATATTGATAGCGAATCACTCATTCCTTACTGGGTTTGGTAATGCGCTATTGTTCATATTGTGTAGGAGTATTCGCACATAATGACTGGTTGACAAATGAGCAACAGCTGTGGTGCTCTAGGCAAGCAGACGCATCTAAAAAATACCGATTAAAGTAAAGTTCTAGACGGGGTATTGAAGAATATGATTACCGATTACGCAAAATATCTAAGCTCTGAGCTTCCAAATTACTGGGGCGAGATTAAAACTTCTTGGAAATCGCCAGAAAGTGGCAAATATATCTATCTAGAACTCACAAGTGGTCACCCTTTTCTTAAACACGTTGAAGACTTTGTTAACGAAAATATCTCTGCAAGAAAAGTTGTTTCACCGACTGCTGAAAACGCTCGTATGCACTATGCCTATGAGATGAAAAACAACCCTCAAAATAGCGAAATGATCGTTTCGAGAATGACGCGGAGAATGAAAGAAGGTAAGGGCGATGTTAAACCTCCAGAGTCAGCAAATATCTCGATTCGTTCTTTGAAAATCATCTATAACAAAGAGTTGCTAGCGACATATAAAGCGTTTCTCAATACCAATTACTCACTTGGCGAAAACTCAGCTAATAAAATTGGTGCCACCAAATTCCAGTCTAAGTTTCAAAATGACACAGAATATACGGACTTCTGTGCACCGGTGCTTAATCGAAGAAATGGCGAGTTGATGCTCTTTCACGGCACGTCACCTTATATCGGTGATTTAATTGCAGGTGGAGGGTTCAGACCAGACCTAGGGAAGAAAAATGCGAAAACAGGTTGCTATGGGATGCTTGGTCAAGGTGCATATTTCTCAGACAATTTCTCGAAGATTATGACCTATTCGACCTGTCCACAGTGTGGTGACTATCGCTGTTTTTGCAGAGATAATACAGGCCGAAAATTCAGTAAAACAGCACTAATCTCCAGAGTTTGCCTTGGACACTCTAAACTGTTTCCTCACCTTATCCATAAAGCAATTCCATTCACATCTGCCAGGAATGATTTTAGAAAAGTGAGTTCAGATCACGCCAAAGAGCTGGGTTATGATTCGGTCATTTCCAGAGGTACCAACAACAACTTCTGGAATATATCCAGTGGCAACAATGAATTTATGATCACTGGTGCCAGCCAAGCTTATCCGGAGATTATCTTTGATTATGTAATTGGTGAAGATAACGTGTCTGACAACAATTACTTTATCAACCTCATTTCAGATGCATTGGCGAAATACGATGGCGCAACTAAATTTCGACAAAGCAGTCAATCCAAACACGCTGTCAAAACGCTGAAAAACTTAGTAACACGCAGAGAGTCCGATAAACTGGTAACTGCGGTAAATTACTATATGTCGGTCTCAATCAAAAATAGCGTATTAGCCAGTCAGTATGGCAATCCCCTCAAGCCTGGCTCGCGTCTGCACAAAATGCTCCAGACTGCGATGGTAGAAAGTGGGGCATATCAGGATTATTAAAAAATTCTCTCAGACTGTGTGGCCTGACTACCTCAGGCCACAATCTGACTGACTCCTGCTCTGCATTTCTGCTTGAGATCGCCACAATTTCCTGTACTTTACCTGATATTCGCTTGAACACTTTTCGAGCCTTTCGCTTTCTGCATTTTTAGGTAAACACAACATGTCGCTTTCAGATATCAAATTCATCGCTGCCGATATGGACGGCACTCTGCTGGATGAAAACAGCCAGCTAAACCCTGAATTCTTCGAACTATACGAACAGCTTGAACAGAAACAGATCATTTTTGCAGCGGCATCGGGGCGTCAGTATTACAGCCTGATGGAGACTTTCTCTCCAGTTAAAGATCGTATGATGTTTGTCGCTGAAAACGGCACGCTGGTCATGCACCAAGGCAAAGAGCTTTACAGTTGCACAATCGATGGCAGTGCCATTGAAGCCATCATTCAACAGGCACGAGCAATTAGTGGAACACACATTGTGCTTTGCGGCAAAAACTCAGCTTACATCGAAACTCAAGATCCTCTAGCGTTGGAAGAGTTTGCCAAGTATTACCACCGCTGCGAGTATGTTGAAGATCTACTCAGCGTTGAAGAAGAGTTCATTAAAATCGCCATTTGCCACTTCGATGGAACTGAAGAACTCGTGTTCCCTGCCATGAACGAGCACTTTGGTGACAGTCATCAAGTGGTTGTGAGTGCTAAGATCTGGCTAGATGTGATGAATGCAGAGGCTTCAAAAGGCGCAGCCATTAAACATCTACAACAAACACTTGGCTTTAGTCATGAACAAACCATGAGCTTTGGCGACTACCTAAATGACTTAGAAATGCTCAAAGAGAGCTACCACTCCTACGCGATGGAGAATGCTCACGACACCATTAAGCAGACCGCTCGATTCCGCGCACCAAGTAATCGAGAGAATGGCGTCCTTAAAGTCATTAAGGACAAGCTGCTTTAAAGCGCATCAATTTAAAGCCCGTCACCGTCGTTTTAGGGCTTTTTCTCATCTTCGATTGTCACGGCGGCTTTTTCTTTCTCCGACAGTTCTGCGAGTTGCTGCGTGATTTCTTCTTGCCTCTTGGAACAGCGTTCAACTGCCTCTGCGGTCACCTTAAGGGCTTTAGCCATCTGAGACACATTGTGTGTTGCACTGAATACCGTACTCTGAAGTGGTCTTAGCAATAACCAGTACACAGCACCGATGACAGCGATCAAGATGACACCGACTAAAGCGACGATCAACACGATCTTAAACTGCAAATCGTCGAAAAATCGCTGACTATTTTCACTGACAACTTGTTGCGAGTACTGAATAGCGGCAGGGAAGCTAGCAACGGAGTCTCTGGAGATGGAGACCAGTTGATTGAGGTTGGAAATAGTCTCACTCAACGTCTGCTTTTGTTGTTCGGTCAGATTATCACTGTGCGCAATACCATCGAGAGCACCCGCAATGTTATCCAACGATGCACGAGTTTGATCGATGGAATTCTCTATCCCGTCCAACTCCAGCGTCACATTAACGTCAATAAATGCACTGTCACTCTCAGGTGGTTGCTGTCCAAAAGCGCTCAGAGAGATTAAAGCAAGCCCCAGCATCATCCAGATTTTCATCGATTACTTCTCATTAAATTCATATTTCTTCTCCATAATTTAGCTTTGATTTCAGCGCGTTACTGAGACACATAACAAAAACGAGAGTTAACTCCTGAAACGAGCAGTAAAAATCAGCGCTATGCCCCCTAAAATCAGCAATGACGACATGACTGCATTTAGAGTGATCGTTTCACCAAGTAGTAAACTACCCGCAATAAACGCAATTACAGGTACCGCCAACTGAGAAACAGAAGCTTGAAGAACGGAAAGTTGCTTTAAAACCTGATACCAAAGAATGTAACCGAACCCTGATGCGAACACCCCAGACAGTAGCGCCCACATTGCTCCCTGCGCAGTGACGGACTCCAATGAGAGTAATGCGGGGCTGAGCATCAGAGCCATCAGGCTCGCCACCAAAAAACCATGAGTTATCGACTGAGCAGCGTTGGCAGTATTACGGCCCAGCAATGTGAACCCAGCCCAACAAATACCTGAGATCAACATTAAAGCAGCGGAACCGAAATCGGGTGTCTCGGCAGACGGCAACATAAGCACAACAAACCCCGTCAGAGAAATACCAATGCCAATGCTCTCACCTATTTTAAGGCGGTTACCTGTCATTAAATGGAAAGCAATCAGTGCCATCTGAACCATTCCGAATAGAATCAACGCTCCCGTCCCTGTAGTGAGCTGGGTATACGCGAATGAAAAGCTTACCGCATAACCAAACAGTGCTCCCCCAGCCCACCAACTGGCTCTGTCGCTGACAAATTGGTAGTTCATCTGGCCTCTGAAAGCTAAGATAAGCCATAGCGTCACCGCCCCAGACACCAAACGAATCCAAGTAAATGAGCCAGGATCAATAGCGTGATTTGCGAGGGCAAACCGACAGAAAAATGAGTTAGCGACAAACGCAGTGAGCGCAGCGACAAGAAGAATAGATTTATGCATAAATTTCCCTTTCAACCATAGGATTGTATGGCGAAAGCTGAGGTTCAGGATAGCTCGGTTGTTTCTGGTTAATACTCGAAAGCTATATCGATAGACAATTAAAAAGCCGCGATGATTATCGCGGCTTAGACTCATGGCTGAGTTTAGTGAGACTGTTCACTGCTTAGTTGTGCAGAATGAATCTCTTGATACGCTTTCGCTTCATCCCGCCCCATATATTTACCTAATGTTCTGACTGGTACCGAAGTCAGGTCGACGACAATCAAGCCATCCAGCGCAAAGTTAAAGGCAGGGTCAACATTAAAGCAAACCAGCTTACCGTTCATTCCGAGGTATTGTCTCAATAACACAGGTAACCCCATGCCTTGCTCAAGGCGACTCAGCACTTTAGAGAGCAACGGTAAATCAGCTAATGAACTCAGCATGTCCGGACGCCAGAATTCCTGACCACTTTTCTCTAGTGGTGTGGTTGGCGATACAAGCTTTGCCTTCTCTTCATCGTAATAATGGACAGACATTACCGATGCAATCAGCTGTCTCGCGACCGGGCTGTAATCATTGCTGATACTGACCGGACCAAATAAATGTGTGTATTTCGGATGGCGCTCAACAAACTTGGCGATGCCTTTCCATAGCAGGAGTAAGGAATGCATGTTACGTTGGTATTGTTTCGACACCACAGAACGCCCAAGCTCAATCGACTGGCCTAACGTATCAACAAACGCTTCGTCATAGTTGAACAAGCTGGTGGAATACAGCTGCTCTATCCCACCTTTAGCGATCAGTTCATCCACAAGACCTAAGCGATAAGCACCCACTAAATCTTGGTTTGCACGGTTCCAGACAAACAACTGATGGTAGTGCGGGTCAAATCTGTCGATATCGCACGATAAACCGCTGCCTTCACCGACTTCACGGAAGCTCTCTTCACGCACACGGCCAATCTCCTCCATCATGTGTGGAATCACATCCGTTGGAGCGCAGTAAACATCAAAGTCACCTTGTTCGAGGAGCTTGTATTGTTCAATCTGCGACAACTCATTCTCCAATGTGGCAACACCAACAGGGGCAATGATTGGCTCGGCATCATCCGTCTGTAGTGCAGACGTCTGTGTCTTTCCCATGCTGCCCATTAAATACGTGTTCAGGCGGAAGTACTGGGTAATGTCTTCTTCATCCTCAAAACCTTTGATTTCTGAGAATGGAATAGCATTGCCGATTGATACGGATATCGTCTGCCCTGATTTGTTGAGCAGTTCACGTCCAAGTAGCGCCGTTCTCAGCAAAGGGTGGATTCGTCCCGCTTGATAGAAGAGCTTGCTGTTCATACCATTGATAAAAACCGGCACCGTTGTCGCTTCGGCATGCTTCACAAACTTAGCGACGGACTTACTCCACGCTTTATCGGTGATTTTATTTTCGTTTGCCTGCCAAGCGGAGACTTCGCCCGCAGGGAAGATAATCAACACCCCACCCTCTTTAAGGTGCTGATTGGCTTCTTTGATCGCTTTTCTGTTGGTCTGTCTGGCTTGTTCTCCACCAAATACGTTCACTCCAATGAACAGGTCATCCAGTTCAGGAATGCGTTTTAGCAGTTCATTCGCCAGCACTTTTACGTCCTTTCGCGCCTTAGAAATCAGAGACGCGAGAATTATCCCTTCAATGCCACCAAACGGATGGTTAGCAACAATCAGTACCGAACCTTCGGCGGGGATATTTTCCAGACTGCCATGGTCGACTTCATACTGGGTGCCAATTCGATTGAGCGCTTCTTGCATAAACTCAAAGCTGTCTTCCGGCAAGATATCTTGCTTGTAGAGGGCGTCGAGCGTTGATAAACCCGTTGCCCACTCCACCATTGACTCACCAATACCAAACGGCGTTTTTCGCGGTAATCTGAAAGGACTATCCAACATATTAAGCTCCTTTTGCTAGCAGGTTGTTGGTAAACGTTCCTTCCGTTTTCACATCACGGATGAAGAGGAATACACCGCACGACCAAACAATACATGCCATACCGAATAGCAAGCCACCGTCGTCACCAACAATCTCACCCATAGCGTTGAACTCAGGCATTACAATGCCTAATGGTGTGAATAGGTGGAAGAAAATCGCACCTGTCATGATGCCAGCACTCATTGCCGCACCAACACCGTGTAAACGAGTAAACAGCAGGATTGAGGCAATCAGCTCGGAAAAACCAATTAAGTAACCACCGTAAACACCAAACCATTCAATCCCTGACCATTCTCCCAAAGTGCCAAAGATATGGTCTGTCTCGTAAGAACCAGAGAACTTGAAGAACAACGATTGAATAAAAACAAAGGCAATAAACGCTGAAGGAATATGCTTAATCGGAGAAAATTTCATAGAGGGAAGTCCTTGTTAGTTAACTAAAGTTGGCCAATTGATATCAGCTTGCTTGATGTGACCAGCGCGGTCGTCATCCCACCAGCTTTTCACTTCTGCGTCATAGTTTAGGTAAAGCTTACCGTCGACGATCGCCCATTGTTTTGGATCCGCTGACGCAAAATCGTTTTTAGCTGAAATCGCCCACGCGCAGTAACCGCCATATTGAGGAGCGTAAGCTTCAGGGTCTGCTTTAAATTTGTCTAAATTTTCCTGAGAAGAGAAATACCAGTCAGCGCCCTCATATTCGACTTGCCACTTGCTGTCTCCTTTAACAGGTTTACCTTCGGTAAAATAGGCAACCGTGTCATAACCGCTCACTGCTTTGCTGCTGAATATTCCGGTGTAAATTTTATCTGCTGACCAAGATGGGAAACTGACTAACATGATTAAAAGGGCAAATAACTTCTTCATTTGAAGACTCCTTGTTCTACAACGTCGGCCTTCAAACAACTTTGTGTCGTTCGAAAATCAACATTGCGGTGATTGTCGATTGATTGGTAATTCATCTCTTGTTTAGTAGAAGACACGACAACTGAGGTAAAACTTACAGTGCGAGCGTCATTTCTTTCCATAAGAGGAGAAAGGTGCGGATAGCTGTCATCAAACGTCTGATGAAAGCGTTTACCTATCTCTTCATCTGGCGTCGTCAACACTAATTCGTTAAACAAACTTAGGCGATATTGTCTCGCGTCTTCGTAGTGCAAAGCCGCCGAGACTATCGGAGCAAACGCGTGTGAACGCGTAAGCTGCTCCCCATCCCACGTCCACAATACGGTTTCATTCGCCGTTCTGCGTGTATCGAAAGAAACCACAGTGAAAGGTGCAAAATGTGTCAGTTCCATTTCCAACAGTCGAGCATCGACAGTCTGACTGGAACAACTGCTAGCAAGACGTTTAATGATCATACCCCGACTGGTTAGCGGACCTTTTGGTGTCTTCCCTTGGTAGAAGTTAAGCAAACACACAGTAACACCGTGCTCGTTGGCGGAAATCCAACTGCCTCCACCCACAGGGTCAATCGGCATCACACAGTGCACACCATCAATGACCAGACTTTGTGGCTCAAGCGCTGGCAGGCGAGAACGCTGCTCGTCGCGATTGAAATAAACCTCGTAGTGGTTATTGCCATGATAAACCCAAGATAATGTACACATAGATTACTGCGCCCTTTGGTAAGTTGCCGTCGTTGGTGCGACGCCAAAATGGCTATCTGATGCCACGCCTCTTAACGATGCCACGACTTTCGCCATCGCAAAGTGATGCGTAGCGTGCAACGCGGCGAAAGTAATTTCGCGGACAAAGGTCGAAGTCACTTCTTCAACGTGCGTTTGAGAGAGCATCACTTCTGTTTCAACCTGAACAGGTTGATTCAGTTCATTGGCTGGTAAACCAAACAGCCACTCAATCAGCTCAGCTATCTCCTGCTTAGCGACATTAATATCTCGCTCGACGTTATGACCGCGGCGGCGAACGTTGTAATCAATTTTGTCACGGTCCAAACGAATCGCATGAAATAGGTCAAGCCAATGACGATAGTGCTCACCAATCGAGCTGCTCACATGAGGCTGGGCGATATAAGTATAATCTTCCGGTTGCAGCGTTTCTAAAAACTCGTAGCCCTGATTGAGCGTCTCAATACAGCCGACAACGGCCTGAGAAGTCTGAGATTTAGCAAGCATGGCTGAAAGCGTCGAAGTATTCTTCATAAACATTTTTCCTGCGCAGAGCTATTAATCGGTCATGGGATAAAGCTGAGTCAGCAATTTTTCTTCTCGCCACGCCCGTAGTAGCGCACCCAGAGAAGGCGTCTGATGGCCTTGCTGTTTGTGTTTAGAGCCAATTTGATAAAGCAAACGGTACTGCTTAAGCAGCGTACTGAAGATATGCGACAGTGATGTGTCGCTGTCCCAAATATGCGCAGCTTCACTACTCGCACCATTAATTTCGAGAATATCGAACGCTTCACCACGCATTAATGCATTGATATCTTTAAATTTCACATCAAGGCGACCGTAGTTAAAGCCATCAAAATCACCGAGAACTTCATCCAGCTTTTGCTCGAGAGCCTCTGTGATAAATTGATTGCCATCGCGGAAGATACAACCACGTGAATGGCTACCCGCAAATGCCAACTGAAACTCGTCCCCTTCCGGAATAACTACATCGAGATGTTCGCTATGACGAGGCAAATACAAATGCTGAAGTTTGCCTGCACGTGGACAGTGTTCAATCAACTGTTTGAGTGAAGAGCGTCCATCACCCGTTACACGTGGGGAGTATTTAAGAGTGATGGAAATAACCTTACCTCGCTCCTCTCCCGGTTGTCTGACATAAAATATGCCCGCTTCAGCACTGTAGTCCGAGCGAACTTGCAACAGAAAGCGTCCTTGAGAAGGGAACTGAGCAATATAGTCTTTGAGTTGTTGGTCGCCATTCACCAACTTGACCCCAACCCCTCGGCAACCCAAATCAGGCTTTGCCACAAGAGGGTAAGTAATTCCTTGCTGTTTGAGTTGTTCTTTTGCTTGTGTAAACAATTGCTCTTCGTCGGTGTCAGATTTCTCCAACGTAATGAAAGGCAAAATCCACTGGCGCGTAATATCTCCAGCCGCGCTGAAAATGTCGTGTTTGGATTCTCCAACCATACCGCTAAGTTTGATCGCAGGGTTTGCAATCAGCGGCAGTGCCCAATCTCTGTGATACAGGCTTAATGCTGCACTTTGGACAACCACAGGGGCATAAACGAACCAAGCTGGTAAAAATTCAAATGGCGAGATGACTCTTTTCGGTTCATGGAGAACTGGCATTCCCGCATTGACCTTTCCTTGTGGAATCATTTCGACATTAGCGAGCTGTGTCATAAGAGCCTCTTAAGAATGTTTTTGTAATAATTTTATTGAGCATCCACATTAAGCATAGACCTGCCGGAATAAGCACCCAGCTTACGTGACCCTCTTTCAGCCAAGCCACACTGCCTAACTGATAGAACGAACCAAAAATCAAAGCAGTCCAAAGCCCTGTTGCACCAATCACCGCGACAAAAAATCGCATCATAGGCACATCAAGAAAACCGCTTAGCGTGAAGCCCACCGTGCGTAGGCCAGGAATGAAACGAACAATAAACAGGGTGATAAACGCGCTCTGGTGAAGTTTCTTCTTCACTTGACGGACACGTTGATATTGGAAAATTCGATATCGTAGGAAGCGTACACGTTGTGCACTTTTCCCCATCAGATAGAGGCCAAGATCTCCTGTAGCAATCCCAACGAAGATAGCCGCTAGCGCCATACTCATTGGCATTAGCTCTTGTACTGCGAGCGTTGCCGCGGTCACTATGGCTAAGTCTTCCAGTAAATAAGAAAGCAGGATGATGCCAACAAACAGCATTGCGACTGATGTATGCCCAGCGTACAACCATGCCTGTATCTGATTTGCTAACTCCATCTCTAACCTCAGCAATACTTCTTCAAATGTTCAGCGCTACTCGCATAGGCCGGCTAACTATCCATGGCGTTTATTACTACGCCATGGTTAACAAGATAGGGAAATCAATAAGAAAATTTCACATACATACAATTTAGTTGAAAAAAATCCGCTAAGGGGAAGAAACCACTGAGTTTTTTCGCGATACAGATCAAGACTCGATGGCACAATTCGCGAGTAAGCTGTCATTATCTGCCAGTGCGTGGCGCGATCAGATTGCTTAATATTTCCTCAACGACATGATGCAACCTAGCAGAATGGCAGTCACAGTGAGGAAAAAGAGATGATAGAAACAGCATTAATCACAGGTGCTTCTGGCGGTATAGGACTAGAGCTAGCGCGTATACACGCTGAAAAAGGTCGAGATATGATTTTAGTCGCCCGCTCTGAAGACAAACTTAACGAGCTTAAACAAGAGCTCGAAGCGAAACATCAGACGCAAGTGTATGTCATTGCTGAAGATCTGTCCGATCCTCTTTCCGCTGATCGTATTGCCGAGAAAGTTAAAGAGTTAGGACTTGAGATTGACATCCTCATCAACAACGCTGGCTTTGGTGGCCATGGTCTTTTCCATGAGCGCGAACTGAGTGCCGATCAAGCGATGATGCAAGTGAACATGATTACACTCACTAACCTGACCCATCATTTTCTGCAAGATATGGTCGCACGTAAGCGCGGAAAAATTCTCAATGTCTCGTCCACTGCTTCCTTCATGCCGGGCCCGCTGCAAGCAGTCTATTACGCAACTAAAGCCTATGTTACTTCATTTACTCAAGCGATAGCCGAAGAAGTCTCTGAATACAATGTGACTGCCACTGCTTTATGCCCTGGTGCGGTTGATACCGGCTTTGTTAAAGCAGGAGATTTAGATGGGCTCGATGTGTGGAAGAATGCCAAATCCCCACGATCTGTCGCTGAATGTGGCTATAAGGCAATGGAAAAAGGTGAGTTGGTCGCTTTTAATGAAACAGGGTTGAAGCTTATGCTTAACTGGGTGGTTCCCCTACTACCACGTAAAACTGTGCTAAAAATGTCACGTCAATTTATGGAAAAAAACTGACACCATGAAAAGAGCCAACAAATTTATCATTGCGCCCAACTGGAAGTTACTGCTCAGTGATATGCAAATTGACCCTGCTGATGTTCTCAAATTCGCAGAGTTACCCGCCGACCTGTTTAACCGTGAGCACGCCAGTTTGGCGCCTCACGAATATTTCCAGCTTTGTCACGGAATGGAGCTAGCCGCCGGGGAGCGTGAAGTTCCTTTGTTGCTTGCGGAAAACTTTTCAGTGGAGTCATTTGATGCACCTGTCTTCGCCGCGATATGTAGCCCGAATATGAATGTGGCACTCAGGCGTCTGAGCCAGTACAAGCCACTGATAGGGCCGATGGTTTTGACCGTCAATCAGGCAAAGAGCTTTACCGAATTGACCACCAGCTGTTACGGCCACCGTGGTCCACTGCCTCGTGCGTTAGGACTGATGGAGTTAGTATTCTTTACGCAGCTCATACGCACAACCACCCGTGAGAACGTCAAACCCATTCGCTTGTCTCTGCCTGAACTGCCTGAGCAATTATCTCTGTACGAAGACTATTTCGGCTGTACGCTAAGCAAAGGTAAAAGCGTGAGTATTCGTTTTTCAGCGCAGGACGCCGCACGTCCCTTTCTGACTTCAAATTCAGCCATGTGGGAATTTTTTGAAACCAAACTCAACCAGAAATTAGCTGACTTAGATCAGTCCGCCTCAACCGCTGAGCGCGTGAAGGCGGTTCTCTTAGAAGCCTTGCCAAGTGGGGACAGTTCTATTGAAGGTGTTGCTGAAAAACTGGCAATGAGTAAGCGCACACTCCAGCGCAAGCTCAGCAGTGAAAAAGAGAGCTTCCAGGTATTGCTGCAAAATGTGCGTGCTGAGCTAGCCGACCATTACTTAGAAAAATCTCAGATGTCTCTAGGGGAAATCTCTTTTCTGCTCGGCTTTCAAGAGTCCAACTCCTTTATTCGTGCCTACAGTTCATGGAAAGGGGTGTCACCGGGCTACTTTCGCGAGCAGTGTCATTAATTTGATAACGCGCTTTTCTCCAGCAGGAAGTCAATCAGGACTCGGACACGCTTAGCTTTTTGGGTGTTCTTATGAAAATAAACGTAGAGCCCAGAGTAAGGTGCCCAATACTCCTCAAGTACTGGTACTAGTTGCTTAGAGGCAAATAGATCTTCCACCATAGGATCGACAATTCTGCCAATACCTAAACCTTTTAGCGCGGCATCCAGCATTAACCCGGTATCATTAACAACTAGGGCATGAGGCATTTCCACCGTTAATCGTTCCCCCTGATTGCTAAGCTCTAAGGGTGCAAGCTGATTAGAAGAAATGAATCGATACTGGACGAGTTTATGTTGCTTGAGAGCTTCGGGTGAGTCAGGCATTCCGTACTGCTCAATGTACTCCGGAGAGGCGAACAAGGCTTCCCTCATCGCTGGCGTCAGCTGCCTCGCGATCATGCCTTCCTCGACGCGATCACCAAAGCGAATACCCAGATCAAAACCTTCATTGAGAATATCAATTGCCGCATCAGAGATAGATATTTCCAACTGAATATTGGGGTAACGCTGGCAGAACTCCGCGTATATAGGCTGAAGTAGGTATTGATAGACAAATCGTGGGGTTGTCAGCCTGACTTTGCCGGACGGCACTTTGCTAAGATCACTGATACTCTCAAACGCCAGACTCAGATCTGACATCGAATCCGATGTCCTCAGATGCAACAAGCGCCCTGCTTCCGTTAATTCAATACGTCGAGTTGTGCGAGTAAACAAAGGTAGCCCCAGTTGTTCCTCCAAGGCTTTCAATGCATTACTCACAGAAGGTGAAGCCACTTCAAGCTTCTGCGCCGCTTTTGTAATGCTCCCTTCACGCACAATGGCATGAAAAACCGTTAACTGATTGAAGATAGTGCCATTCATCTCAAACCCTCCAATTATTAGCTCAAGACTAACAATTATTTAGATAAATACTATCTAATCATTACGAATCAATTCTCTTAGACTGATTTCCATACCAACAGCAATCACGTAATGAGTGAGGAAATCATGTTCAGAACCATCAAATCTGTCGCTCTTTTAGCAAGTACTATCGCCTTTTCACATTCCGTGTTAGCGCAGTCAGGAGTCGAAAACATGTCAGCAATTCAAGACGCCAAAGCGATTAATAATGCCAAACTTTGGCCCAAACCCGACAACCCAGTAGCAGTTGGCTCTGAAAACAGCGAAGCACTCAAAGTCGTGCAAGGTTTTTTCGCCGCTTACGCCAAAGGTGACCTTGAAGGAATAAAACAATATGTCTCTGAAGAGGTGGAATGGCACATTCCCGGTCGCCACTCCTCAGCAGGCACAAAACGCGGCATCACCGAATTTACCGAGTTCTTCAGCAAACTTGGACAGGCAGGATTTAAAGCGGAAGTCATGATTCTTGCGGCAAATGATACCTATGTCATTGATGCTCACCGTGGGTTCAGTACAGCTGCCGACGAAAATATCGACCTGAACTGGATTCTTCTCTACCAAATTGAAGACGGTAAGATCAAACGCGTTCAAAATTTTTCAGGTGATTTATACACCTCTGACGCTTTCTTTAACGCATTTTTTGCTCAGTAACGGGAGAACCATCATGAGCCAAGTATTAGTCATTTCAGGTCATCCTGATCTTAACGCTTCTTATACCAACACCGTTATTTTGGAGCAGATCCAAAGCAATTTGAGTGATGTGGAAGTACGTCGCCTCGACAGTCTTTACCCAGACTATCGAATTGATGTAGCGGCTGAACAACAAGCGATGTTAGCAGCGGATGTTATTGTGCTTCAGTTCCCATTCTATTGGTATGCGGTTCCCGCGTTAATGAAGAAGTGGATCGACGATGTCTTCAGTTTCAACTTCGCTTATGGGCCTGAGGGTGACAAGCTGAAAGGTAAAGATTTCATTTTATCCTTTACTGTAGGCGGTCCTGCTGAAAGCTATGATCCGCTGGGCTACAACCATTTCACGGTTGAGCAGATGCTTCATCCTTTGCAGCAAACCGCTTATCTTGCTGGAATGAACTACCGTCAACCTATCTACACCCATCGCATGGTTTACATTCCAAACGTATATAACGAGTTGGAGGATGTTCAAGCGCGCGCAAAAAATCATGCAGAGCGTCTGTGTTCGCAAATTTCGGAACTACTGACTTCACCAACAACACGAATTAATAAATTCATCACCGAATGGTTTGCAAGATTTGACGTATTACCAGAGGACAGCGATTTCTTTACGCGCCATCTTGCACGAGACCTCACCCTTTCAATGCCTGAAGGACAATTCCTTGGTCATGAGGGATTTCGTGATTGGTATCGAATTGCACTAGAAACATTTAAACCCAACTGCCAACACTTGGTAGAGCAAGTCGAAGTCATACCCAATGGCGATAAGTTTGACGTAAAACTACGAGTCCGCTTACTGGCAGACACTTATCCTGATTCCACCTTTGTCGGTCAATCGGTGAACATTTTAGTCGATGAAACTTGGCAAGTAAGCTTCGATACACAAGGTGATGTTCTTATCCACAATTATCTTGTGGCACCTGTCGTGAGTTAATCACCAAGAAGTCCCTGCTTTCGAGCCGGGACTCTGGATATCTTTTCTACCGTAGATGTATCAAGCATCTGAAAATACTATTTAGTCAGCCAAATAAAGAGCATGCTCATGAAATCTATCATTCTAAATACTCAAATCGGAACACTGGCCGCCAATCTGTATCTTCCTCAAGAAATCAAACAGACACCACCCGTCGTTATTGTCACTGGTGCTTGGACAACAGTGAAAGAACAGATGCCCGCGGTTTACGCCGAAGCTCTAACTAAACAAGGTTTTGCCGCTATTACTTTTGACTTCAGAGGCTGGGGTCAGTCGCTGGATGAAGTTAAATATCTGGAAGAGCCTGCAAGAAAAATAGAGGACATACGAGCGGTTATTGATTCACTCGCTCAACGCGAAGATATCGATGGCTCAAACATTTTTGGACTGGGTATTTGCGCCTCCTCTGGCTACATGCTGGATGCAGTAGAATCAAACCCGCACATCCGAGCTGCGGCGGCTGTCGCTCCTTGGCTACACAACGCCGACTTAGCGAACGCTATCTATGGCGGCGAAGCCAGTGTTCAAAACCTCATTCAGTTAAGTGAAGACGCTGCACACGGTGAACAAGCTGTCTACATTGAAGCAGCAAGTACGACAAATCAGAATGCGTTAATGTACCAAGCGCCATACTACACAGAAGCCAATCGTGGACAAGTGGCTCAATATGACAATCTGTTCAATGTCGCTTCTTGGAAAGGCTGGTTAACTTATGATGCGGTTTCCGGTGCAGCAGATCAGGACAAACCTATTTTATTGGTTGCTTCTGAGGACATGGCTTTACCTGATGGCACGCATCAGTATCTGGAAAATGCCAAAGATAACGTAAGTGCTATTTGGTTGGAGGGCGTTTCGCAATTCGATTTTTATGATGTGCCCGTGCATGTAGAGAAAGCGACTCAAGCAGTCGCACAGCATTTCCGCATCCACATTAAGTAAATTCAGCACGACTTCCACTGCATCAAGCCCTGAACTTATCCGGCGGGGCTTTCTTCTCATCTAGTATCACAATTACGACACATCCGAGTTGCCTTTTCTAAGCCAACATCGCTTACTATCAACTCTAATTAAATCAAGGCGTTGAAATTAGTGTCTATTCAGCTACTGCCTATCTCCGAGCAAGAGTTTCCTGAGGTTTTTCCTGTTGTAAAACAGGCGCTTTATGAGCATGTTGATTCTGTGTTTGGCTGGGATGATCAGTTCCAGCAGCATCGACTGTCTACCGACTATCAACCAGAATGGTTTCATTGGGTCGTTAGCAAACAGAACAAAATCGGGCTAGTGTGCTTCAAACCTTACGACACCGCTTACCACATTCACTTGTTGATCCTCTTCCCTCAGTATCAAAATCAGGGCTTTGGACACATAGTCATGCAGCAGATCAACACTCTCGTTAAAAGTGAAGGCCGTAACAAAATCACATTATCCAGCTTCACTCGCAACACCAAAGCGATCCAGTTTTACACTCGATTAGGCTATCAAGTCACTGAAGAAGATGAATGTTTTGTCTCAATGACATTAGATCTTGAACAGCAAAAAATGGATTACTGATATGCAGATAGAGACACCGCGACTCGTCCTAAGGTCACGACTATCCATTATATACAACCAATCAGTTACCAAGTAGCCGCTCTTTCATTTGCTTACTGTTGAAGTCGTCGATGAGTCGTTCTTTGAACGCACGCAAACGTGCTACTTCTCTCTGCTCTGATTTTGATAACATCCAGATATCGTGTTTGATTTCCGGTTCACATTTGGGAACACGAACCAATGTTGGTTCTTTGTCGGCAATAAAGCACGGCAAGAGCGTAATCCCCATGCTCTGCTTAGCGGCTTCTAACTGCATCGCGCTATGGTTCATTCGACACGAAATAGATAAATAACGCAGAGGGGAGTCATTAAAAATAGGGCTTTCTTTGCCTAGCTCTCCCCAACCTATCAGTTGAGCGCTGGAATCTGACATCCAAGGATCGTGTTGCTCAAGGTAGCGTGGTGTAGCGTAGTAACAGATGGCAATTTTACCTATGATCCGCCCCACTAAGTGCTCGGGAGGCATTTGATTCATTGGCATAATCCGCAGCGCGATATCGACTTCATGATCACCCAAGTCCAGCACCTGACTCGACAAAACCACTTCGGCGTTGATATCAGGATACTGCTGACTGAACATAGCAATCGTCGGCATCAATAAATGGTTGGCAATCGCATCCGCAGTTGTAATACGAATTTCACCGCTGTATTTGGCGTCTTTCCCTTTGAGCTCGATCTCTGCTTGTCGTAGTGACATTTCGGCTTGCTCAGCATAACGCTGCAAGCTCTCCCCTTCAGGAGAGAGTGTGTAACCTGAGGTATCTTTACGAAATAGAGATACTCCCAGACTTTTCTCTAGGCTAGCAATTCTACGAGTAATGGTTGAATGGCTGACATTAAGACTTGCTGCTGCCGAGCGTGCACTGCCAGCACGCATTGTCTGGAGAAAAATCGCCACATCGCTCCAGTCCATGGATGAATTTTGCACCAATATATTCCTAACTAAACGTAACTCATCAATCTATAAACTATAATGCTCTGTTAATAAATTCAGCTAGAACATACTGATGTGATATTGATCCAAGTCTGAATTATCTTTTTCTCCTTGGTTCAAATATGCACCACAGACGCGCATTTTTCTCACTATGAAAACCATAGAATTGCCCCTAACATCAGATTTACACCTGCGGTAATAGTTGTGGCTGGTGTACGAAATACCATAGAAACCAGACCGTTGTTAACAAGAACTGTCATCTGTTGTCTAAAGGGGGAGAAATGCTCAACGACTTTTCCAGAGCCATCATCAACGAGATTCAGCAGAAAGAAATTGCTAAAACCCGAGAGAAAAGTAAGAAATTCTTGGCCCAAATAAACAAGCAACAAAATCTCAGCCAAGGTTTTCTGCTCGTGAACCGTGCGGAGTTCCAACGTGAATTGTCTGAACTTAAAGCTAAGCTACAAAGCACCACCTTTCAGCAAACTCCAGAAGGAAAAATGTCCCAGTTAATGCTTGCGATTTTGGAAGACGATTCCGAGCTAGAAAAATATCTCGATGAAGATGTCTTAAACGAAATCCATGCCAAAGACCCACGCTGGAGCATTGTAAAGATGTTCAGCAGCCGCACTCTAGTGACAGGCAGTAATCTCAGCAATCACGCCCGAAGCCAACTCGCCAGTTTGAGATTAAAACGAAAACAGTTGTTCCTGTTTTACAAACGTATTATAGAGGCTCAGCTAGCCTTACGTGTCTTGTGTAAAGATGTAACCAGTACCATAGGAGGCAAAGTTTGCGCGCCTCCGGGGGCTTTCAACGGTATCAAGAGCTTTAACGGCGCCCTCAACAAAATCACCCAACGTGAACGTAGCGATGAAGTGGGAGACCTAAAAGACTGCGCGCGTATGACAATCGAGTTTGATAACCAGAAACAAATGTTATTGGCGAAAGCAAAAATTGCTCAATCTCAGGAGTTCTTGGCCGTCAAGGGCTACCAGAAAGCGCTCAAAGACCGATATTCAAGTGGTACACAGGAAGACGGTCTGCTCAAATTCAACTCCTCTGCACAGAAGTCTGGCTACAAGGATATTAAATTTTTCCTAAAAATGAGCAATGGCGTCATCGGCGAGCTGCAACTTAACACCAAGGACATGCTGATTGCTAAAGAGAAAGAGCATGTGATTTACGATATTTTGCGTGAATCGAAAGATCAAACCAAGCCCTATACCATCAGCAACCCCGACGTGGTGATTAAAATCCGAGAGCACATGAACGATGGGTGGTTCTCATTTATTGAAACTAAAGTCCCTGAGGTAAAGGAAGCATTAGTGCAGGTTAAGCAAATGGTGAAGAATATTCCCATGGGGATCAGCCCGACTCTGACTGTGATGCCCAAGCAAGCAGAAGCACTCAACAAAGTCAGCCTCGGCTTATACGCTAAGGGCGAGCTGCCCGGTGCGCTAGCCCTTTAGTCGCTTATAAAATAACTCAGCCCATAGCTCTCACTATGGGCTTGACGTTCAATCAAATCACCAAACTGCCATCTTCATTGAACTCCCAGCAGTCGCCATAAGCCACTTCCCACAAATACCCGTCTGGGTCTGAAAAGTAACCACTGTATCCACCCCAAAAGACATCTTGTGCGGGTTTCTCAAGCTTTCCTCCCGCCTCAACGGCCACACGTAGGACTTCATCCACTTCGTCTTTACTTCGTGTGTTGTGCGCTAATGTAACTCCGCTAAAACCCTCCCGCTTCGCTGCAAAATCCGGCGAGACGTCGTCAGCTAACGCTTCAAGGGGGTAAAGCGCCAAACAGGTTCCGCGCGTTTTGAAAAATACGATCCCCTCTTCTGGCGTTTTAGCCGATTCGAGGCCGAGCTTAGTGTAAAAGTCGAATGAAGTTTTGAGGTTACTGACGCCAAGCGTAATGATGCTGATTCTAGGTTCCATCACAGAGACTCCTTTTATTTGTTTGTTCCATAGTAGCGTGGCGAAAACAAATACGCTCGAATGAATCCCATTTTTGTGTTTTCTGTAACCCAGCGTTATTTTTAATCTATTCCGTGCCGATTTTTAAACGACGATGAAACTCTACCTAACCACTATCGCCAGCGTTGGGTTATCAGTATCCGCCCAATCTGAGCCTATTCAGCCATGGCAGTTTGATAGCAGTGACAACGGCATTTCTATTTACATCAGGGAGCATACGGATGGGTTAATTGAAGTACGTGCAGAAATGTTTGCGCCCACCACCTATGGCGCCTTTCTAACCCTATTGGAAGACAGTGACAATGTGCCGAACTGGATTGATAACGTCAGTCACAGCCGAGTACTACGGCAAATCAGCGAGACTGAAAACATCGTCTATACCCAGTTCGCGGCGCCTTAGCCTGCAAAGGATCGCGACATGGTGACGTATTCCAAGTTCCTAATCGACGATGCCAGTTTTTCATTACGCATCAAGGATGCGCCAAGCAACACCTTACCTGAGCAGGAGGATTACATTCGGATCACTCGGGTTAAAGCCACTTGGACGCTACAAAAGCTTACTAATGGGACGACTCACATCGAGTACATCGCATTTGCCGATCCCGGAGGTGCGCTACCTGACTGGTTGGCCAATGATCTGGCAAAAGAGAGCGCTCGTAATACTTTCGAAGGCTTACGACAGCAGCTCCCTCACTACCAGACTGCGACTCATCCAAAAATCAAAGAGTAACACTTAGACGAAATCAAACTTCCACGGTGGTGCCTGCTCGCTTTGCGGAAAGATGGTCTCAAGTTTATCGGCAGTGACCGATAGATGTTGGCCCAGCACGCCTTTAATCACAGAACGCATGTCAGTGGTTGGCTTGAGGTCTCGGCCTTGATACAGCTCGGCTTCTCCGAGCCCCGGCCAGTCACCAAGCACCTGACCACCATTGATGGCTCCCCCTGCCACCAGCATGACATTGGCCGTTCCGTGATCCGTCCCTTTGGTGCCATTTTCACGTGCTGTTCGGCCAAACTCACTGGCCGCAATAACGACTGTTCGTTGCCACTGCTTACCCAAAGCTTGCTTAAGTGCTGCTAAACCGCTGTCCAGTAGTTTCAGCTGATTACTCAATCTACCGTTAACGCTGCCTTGATTAGCATGAGTATCCCAGCCGCCAATTTCCAAGGCTGCAATGTTAGGCCCAGTTGGATCAGCCAGAATTTCTCCGGTCTTCTGGGTCAAGGACTTGAACTGCTTACCGACGCCTTCATCACCGACTAGCTTGTCAATTTTCATCATGCTTTCAAATTTGGCAGACAAGGTGGCATCACTTTGAAATAGCTGCTCCAGAAGTTCGGTTTGCCGTTCTCGGGTTTTAAGTCGGTTCGGATACCAGCTATCAACACTCGCATCGCCTTGCATGATAAGCGGTAGGCCCGAATCAATCGCAATACCGTGATTTTGACTTTCCAAGCTCAGCAACCGGTTTAGCCAGCCTTCCCCATAAAACGGGTCTAGAGTGCCGTTTTCCAGTATCTTCTGGCCATCAAAATGAGAGCGCTCACGATAAGGTGTGGCACAAGCGTGGACAAAACTGATTTCCCGCTCCTTAAACCACAGATGACATTGCTTCAAAGAAGGGTGAAGACCAAAGAAAGAAGTCAGATTAAGTGACTGTTCCGGCTTGAGCCCAATCGAAGGTCTGAGCGAGGTATACGACTTATCACCATGAGGCACGACGACATTCAATCCATCCATTGCTCCACGCAAAGATATCCAGACAAACAGATTATCTGAGCTCGTCTTAGCAAACACAGGCATTGGTAACAGTGAACTAATGCTCAGCGCAGTGGCACTCTGGAGAAAACGGCGACGATTTAGCTGTAAATTCGACATCAAAATTCTCCTTAGCGATATTGAAACTGCGGGCTGAGCCAAAGTAGCGACAGCTGCATCATGGGGTTCTTGGTTTTATTGAGCACTAAACGCGTGTGCTCATCCAAATCAGAGTGATAAAGCCGTGCAATCACTTCATCGACCACTTTTTGCGGCTTGATACCTTTGGCTTTGGCATTTTTTACCGTTTTCGCTGCCAGCATATTGGCGATTTGCAATCGCTGCGTGAGAGCAGATGGGCTGTTGTAATCTTTATCTCTGTCCGGCCACCCCGCCGGAGAGCCTGGTTTGAATGGAGCTTGGCCTAAAGCATTCAGCGCATTAAACGCCTGCTTATCATTAATATCAATTTGTGCGCTCCGCAATACGGCAAACATCCACTCTTTAGGCATCCTGTATCGCATCGGTTTGGCTGATTTCGCCTGCTCACTGTCAATCAAAACCCGATACACGGGTTGTAAATCACCCTTTGATTTCAGGTAGGCATCCACCATTTTCTCTTGCAGCGCGGGGGGCGTTTCACCAAAGAAATGCTGGCACAGTTTTCGGGTAAGGTGTTTCGCCGTATCAGGTTGCAAAGCTAACGTTTTTAGACAAGCCTCACCTTGCTCTGTCCCTTTCTGCGCATAAGTTTTCCCCATGACTGTCACGGCTCCGGGTTCATGCATATTGGGCACAAAGCGGAATCCAACATTGGGGGTTTTTAGCTTAACGCTCCAGCCCGAAATCGCCTTGGCCAGCTCAATCACATCCTGTTGGGTATAGCTGCTATCAACACCTAAAGTATGAAGCTCTAAAATCTCTCGCGCTAAATTCTCATTGAGCCCTTTACCTCGTCTTTTTCCTAGCTTGGAATTAGGCCCCGCTGAAACCTGATTATCCAGATACATCAACATGGCAGGGTGTTTCGCCACCCTCATCAGCATATCGCTGAAGTTGCCATTCCAGTATTGGCGGACTACATCATTTTCGATTCGAGAAGCGAGTGGCATTAAGCGTCGATTATCCACTGAGATGGCGAAGTGATTACTCCAGAATTGGATTAAGCGTTCTTGAAAGCCGTAAGGGGTATGCAGGCTCTGCTGATGCCTCGCTTCAACCTGCTGTCGATAGTGCTGGCGAAAAAATGCCTGAGTCTGTTTTTGTAGCTCACGCTTTTTCACATCGTCATTTTTAACTTTGGCGCGTTGGGCTTGGTTGTGACCAAACTGCGCCAGAATCTCTTCGGTGGTTGGCAGTGTCTGAATAGCAGGGTGAATATAGCCTGTTTCATCAAGCTGATTCACCAGTGGCACAGTCTGTTGCCCGAGTCGGGGGCCAAAACCAAACCTTTGTTCCGCAAGGATTTTCGCGTCTGGGTAATAATTCATAACGTACTTCCTGATACGACATACAGTAAGTGTAATCAGAGTCCGTCAGAGAATAATGAGCTTTACATTGTTTTACCCTACGCAATGTAAAAGTTTCGTCTTTTGAAAACAATACATGCCAGTGCCGTTACTCAGACTCTAGCTGGCGCTCGCGCAAATAAAGGTAAAAAGGTAAGCCACAGGAAACACCCACACATAGCGTCGCAGCAATAGCCCAATTACGCCCTTTTACTTTGAGACGTTTACCGTCAACAAGAATAAAAACAATCAGTGCGATCGCTGCAATGATGACGTCTAGCCAGGCGAACTGACTGAGAGGGTATGCCATTGCCTCAGACATCAACTCTGGAATATTCAAACCATGATGCAATAACCATGGTGCAAAGGCTGCATAGGGAACAGCCACTCCAATAACAGCTAGCACGAGATACAGCCTTGCCATTACTCTTCTCCTGTCAGTTAGTTAGCTACCCAAGGAGACGTGAGAGATATAGTTCCTTGATCAAAATCGAGCTCTGCTTCAACACCTAATGGTGTGACCAGCATAGGGTGCGTGTGGCAACTGTCGAAGCCACAAAGAATCGGAACTTTTTGACCGTTCAACACCTCATACAACACATCAAGAGGCGTGCGGCCTGTCCCTTTGTCATCAAACAGCTCATGCTTACCAAGTACGATAGCAGCGACACGGTCAAACACACCGCAGAGCTTGAGTAGGTTGAAACTGCGCTCTACCACAGCAATGTTATGAAGAGAGTCTTCGATAAGCAGAATGTCGCCTTTACTAATGTCAGGCATGTAGGGACTTCCCCAAATCCCATTCATGGTGTTCAGGTTTCCACCAATAATACGACCTCGTACTTTCCCGTCACCAATAAACTGCCATTCATTGGCTGTCACAGGTTTAGCATTCACTTGGGATTCCCAGTCAATCATGACATCTGTCCAGACTTCTGGCATCTGATAGCGATACGGTAGCGAAGGTGCGGAGCATAGTATGGATTCAAACGAAGAAAAAGTGTTGTCAACCAGAGGTGGAAACTCGCCAAATGATGCAACCAAAGCAGGGCCATAAAAGGTGATGAGCCCTGTCTGAGCATAGATACCCAATAAAAGTGCCGTGACGTCAGAGTAACCAATGATGATTTTCGGATCAGCTTTCAGGGCCTCATAGTCAATATAGGGCAGTAATGCGTTGCTGTTAGAGCCACCAATGGTCGAAATAATACAACGGACTTCCGGGTCACGAATCAAGATATTAAGTTCCTCGGCACGTTCTTGAATCGAACCCGAGCGGTAGTGATCTGACTTTCCGGTTAACTTCCCGCTTTTGAGCTTGAATCCTTTGCTTTCGAGATACGTTTTAGCTCGTTGAAACCGACTCGGGGCAAAATAAGTAGCTGGTGACGAAGGTGAGAAAAATCCTATGGTGTCACCTTTCGATAAACGGCGCGGCAATAATATAGACAAAGCGGGTACTCCTTAACCCTAAATAATTTATGCCGAGTGTAACCAATCCTTGTGTTAATTAGCCACCGTTCAAGATAAAAATGTATGATAGATCAAACCACTAGGCGTATTTCTACCCGCTCTTTCCCTCGGCCAATATTCTTACGTTTCAACGCTATTTTGCCCACCTCAGAGGTTTTTCTCAGGTGTGTACCACCGCATGCCACCTGAGCAAACCCTTCGACGCGCCAAAAACGCCTTTCATTCGCTTTATCCTCAAACTGACTCTCAATTAATTGACCTTTATTAATCAGGGCTTGAGCTTTATTTTCAAACTCTGGAAGTAGAGGGGAGAGACTCTCGGGCCAGACGAAGTCAATTCGGCTTTTGTCTTGACCAATATGCGCCCCAATCTTTTCGATATCAGAATAACGCTGTGTAAACAATTCAAGTATCACCTCTGCTGCAAAATGGAGCTTCATCAGAGCGTAGCGACGAGTCCAATTAATCAAGGTAATAACCTCGTCATCAACCTGAAATGGCGGTTCTGCTGCTAGAGTATAGGTAATCTCTGCTCCCTGCTTTTGTGCGCACTCAACCTGAATGCCTGCGATTGTACCCTCGTCACTTTCCTGACCGCCTGACTCAGCATAGAAAATGGTTTTATCCAGTCTGATATTGCGGCCCTCAATCCAACTGACGGTAGAAACCAGCTCAGTTTGATAAGGATTTTCCCAGAATACTTTTACCGTCATGGTTAACGCCTCCATTCGTATAGAATGTCCGGCAGTCCTTCTTCGTTTTCTGCATCGCCGCCAATCGCAACAAAACCATGTCGCTCATAGAATTGCTGAGCTCGAATGTTGTTTTCGAACGTTCGTAAACTCAGGCGTCCTGACGACTGCTGTTTCGCCATTGCCAAAAGCTGGCTGCCGATCCCCATTGACTGAAACTTTCGATGGACATAAAGCTGATTGATTTCACATTCATTGATGGCAGCAAAGGCAATAGGCTGATGCGTCTCGTGGCTCAACGCCACATAGATACTATGCGTTTCGGGTAAGATATGGTTGAGGAAAAACGCCTGTGATTCAAAGGGATGAATCGGAGGTATACCAATGGCGTCCTGCATTGAATCTCGCCACAAAGACACGACATCATGAGTGTGGCCTGGCTTAAAAGTTGTCACTTCAAAGCGCTGTGTGGTTTGCGTCGTCTCCATTCGCTCTCGCAGTCCCTTTAACTATTCCATTCCCCCTACCTTAACGATTTAATCGCAAAAAACAAAAGGGCCAGTCGATTGACTGGCCCTTTCTGTTATCTGCATCAGCATTACTTCAGTTTATAGAACACCGTAGCTAATGGTGGCAGACTGAGGTACAAGGATTGAGGCTGACTTTCACTCTCAACCTCTTCTGTCACCACACTCTGTTTCACCTCATAACCACTGCCGTTATAGCGCTGGTCATCCGTATTAAGCAGCAGTTCATATTCACCAGCCAATGGTACACCTAATCGGAACTGATCGTGAGGAACAGGGGTAAAGTTGGTGATAACCAAGATACGCTCACCATTATCGCTTAAACGTTCGTGGGCAAGAATCGAAGACTCAGCAGCATCCTGCAAACGCCATTCAAAACCTCGTGGCTCACAATCCAGTTCATGCATCGCACGCTCAGAGGTGTAAAGCTTATTAAGATCTCGAGTTAGCGCTTGCACACCTTGGTGGCGTTCAAACTCCAGCAGGAACCATTGCAGCTGATCGTCATGATTCCACTCCGCCGTCTGACCAATTTCAGCCCCCATAAAGTTGAGCTTCTTACCTGGCTGAGCGTACATGTAACCAAGGTAAGCACGTAAGTTGGCCGTCTGCTGCCACTCATCGCCCGGCATCTTATTTTGGATTGAGCCCTTGCCGTACACCACTTCATCATGTGAAAGCGATAACACGTAGTTTTCACTATGTGCATACACCAGTGGGAAAGTAATGGTGTCATGATGGTACTTACGGTGGACAGGATCTTCCTGAATGTATTGCAATGAATCGTGCATCCAGCCCATATTCCACTTAAAACCAAAGCCTAGGCCACCCATAAAGGTTGGGGCAGAAACCCTAGGGAATGCTGTCGATTCTTCAGCAATAGTCATCGCATTCGGGAAGTATTTGTACACTTCCTCATTCATCCATTTCAGAGTCGCGATAGCATCGTAGTTTTCATTGCCACCATCGACATTTGGAATCCACTGATCGTGGCTACGCGAGTAATCAAGGTACAACATGGATGCGACCGCATCGACTCGAATACCATCAATGTGGAATTGTTCAAACCAGTACAGAGCATTGGATACTAAGAAGCGGCGTACGTGCTCACGGCCTAAGTCGTAAATGTAGGAATTCCAGTCCTGATGCCAGCCTCGGCGTGGATCAGGGTCATGGAAAAGCGGTGTTCCATCGAAATTGGCCAGCCCGTGCTCGTCGGAAGGGAAATGAGCTGGAACCCAGTCTAGTACCACACCAATTTCAGCTTGGTGACACTGGTCGACGAAATATTTAAAGTCATCCGGCGAACCAAATCGACTTGTTGGTGCAAACAACCCAACAGGTTGATAACCCCAAGAGCCGTAGAAAGGATGCTCAGAGACTGGCATCAACTCAACATGGGTGTAACCCATATCGACCAGATAAGGAATAAGCTGATCAGCCAATTCACGGTAGTTCAAGAAATCGCCATTTTCATTGCGACGCCATGAGCCCGCGTGAAGCTCATAGAAAGACAACGCTTCCTTACGCTTTTCCGTGACTGGTCGGCTTTGCCACTGAGTATCCTGCCAGTCGTAGCGAGAGTGATCATAAGTCACCGAGGCAAAGGAAGGGTATTGTTCTGCATACGCTCCCCAAGGGTCTGCCTTATGCGGCAGTCCTTCACCATTTGGCCCTTTCAGCTCAAATTTATACTGAGTCCCTTCTTCCAGACCTGGAATGAAAATGCCCCAGATACCGTAATCGAGACGCTGCATCGGTGTGCGTCGGCCATCCCACTGGTTAAACTCGCCGACTAAGCTACAAGCTGAAGCATGGGGTGCATAAACTAGGAAACGAATGCCCGAAATCTGCTTGCCATCGCGTTCAAGAGTAACAAATTGCGACCCCATATGATGGTACATATCTTTAGGCGTATGCAGGTCATCGTACTCTGCGTAGATAGTGTGATACTGATATGGGTCATCGATCAGTTGCTCTTCGCCTCCCCAGTGAACAGCTAACTGATAGTGAGTAAATTTCAGATCGCGTTGTTGCTGCATGATAAAGCCAGACGCATCTTCGCGTACCAGCTCAACACGTTCTTCTCCTTCAATCACCAGCTCCACTTTGTCAGCACCGGGCATCCATACCCGAAGAGCACCGTGTTCCGGATCTAAGAAAGGCCCAATAAACGAAAAAGGATCCGCATACGACGCATGTGAAAGTTGGTTATACACTCTGGTTTTTTTGTCTAGTGTTGCCGCTTTCAAGTTATTCTCTCCCTAACCTAACTTTCTAAAAAATCCCGATAGTCTGCTTACTTTTTGAGATAGATAATTGCGGACAGGAACGCTGGTTGATAAGCGTTAAAATCGAGGCGCAACGTAAACAGCTTCTGGTTTTATAAAACAAAGCCCGCTAATGATTGCGGGCTTAATATAGCGTTCTGAAAGTTTACCGAATTCCGGTTTCACATAGAGTGATAGAGTCGATATTTTTCTATGTTATTCGAGATAAGATCCTGTTATTTACTGACCTTAGCACGCACTTCTGTCAACTTATGCGCAATGCGATTCACCCCTTCCTGAGCAAATACTTCATCTAGATTCATCGACAGTTTACGACGCCAGTTTGGATACTCCTCAACGGTGCCAGGAATGTTGACTGGCTTGTCCATTTCTAGCCAATCTTCTAGCTGAACACTGAGCAGAGTGGAAGAACCCGCAGCAACGTGCAATTGCAGCGCTTCTGCAAGATACGAATCCATTGGAACGTATTGAGCATCACGCCCCACGCCTTCTGGCAGATAACCGTGCCATGCCACAGAGTCTAAAATGCCCTGCTTACATTCAAGACGATCAGCAAACAGGCCTTTTAACTGTTCTGGATCTGGGTACAGACCCAGCTCTTCGCCCATCTTTAAGTCGTCACAATGCCAGAAGCCACGTAAAGTCGGCATATCATGCGTACACAGCGCAGACATAGATTGCTCCGCATAGTGCGCTGGTGAAATAAAGCCACCATCTTCCTCAGACGTTTCGAAGAAGAATACCTTGTAAGAGTGCACACCTGCTTCACGCAGAATTTCGACAATCTCATCTGGCACCGTACCTAGGTCTTCACCAATCACGCTACATTGATGGCGATGAGATTCCAGCGCAAGAATCGCTAGCATATCTTCAACTGGGTAGTAGATGTACGCGCCTTTCGTTGCGTTTTCACCTTTCGGAATCCACCAAAGTCGCAGCAAACCAAGAACGTGGTCAATGCGCAGCGCACCACAATGCTTCATATTGGCGCGTAACAATTTGATGTACGCATCGTAACTGGTTTCCTGAAGTACTTGTGGGTTCAATGGCGGTAGACCCCAGTTTTGACCCAACGGGCCAAGAATATCTGGCGGTGCACCAATGCTGGCATCCATTACAAGGTTACCGTCATCTGCCCAAGTTTCGGCGCCGGAGTCAGCGACACCAACCGCTAAGTCACGGTATAGGCCAACAGACATGCCTTTCTCTTCAGCTAACGCCTGAGCTTCATTAATTTGGATATCCGCTACCCACTGCAGGTACATGTAGAGGTGTACTTGGTCGTGGTTCTGTTCAATAAACTTCTGAACCGCTGTATTTTCAAAACGACGGTACTCATCAGGGAACACAGGCCAACCCCAGACGTTGGAATCTTCAGCGTGCAGAGAAGCATGCAGAGCATCAAACGCTGCTTGATGCATCAGGCTGTCACCGCCTTCCTCCACAAACGCAAGGAACGCTTGAGCGCGCTCAGTGTTCTTGTCTAAGTGGCGCTTTTTGAATTCACTGAACAGCAATGGCAATACGCTCAGCTTGAGATCCGCCACTTCGGTGTAATTGACCCAATGCGATTCGCGAGCTTTTTGCAGACGTTGCTGGAATTCCGCGCTGCCGACACGTTGCTGCGCTTCAATACTCAATGCAAACTCAGGAACAGAGCTGACATCAATGTACATGATGTTCAACCAGCGACGTGAAGATGGGCTATAAGGACTCGCCCCTTCAGGATTCGCTGGAAATAGAGAGTGAATTGGGTTCAAGCCAACAAAATCACCACCACGGGACGCAATATCAGCCACCAACTGTTTCAGATCACCGAAATCACCGATACCCCAGTTGTGCTGAGTGCGTAATGTGTAAAGCTGAACACTCGGGCCCCACATTTTTTTGCCACCCTCAATTTCGTCTTGCTTGAAACAAGATCTCGGCGTGACAATCAGAGTCATCTCATAAGGGGACTTACGACGCTTACGAGTGATGGTTAGCTTGTGGTAACCCCACGCTAAATCACTCGGCAATGCAAACACTAAAGGGCCACCCTCTTTACGCTCATCACGAACGATTTGAGACTGAAGATAGCCTTCAAGTACCTCTCCCTGCTCGGTATCTAAACGCCAGCTGAACTCGCTTTCACGAGCGCTAGCACCAAGATTTAGTGCCACTTCAACCGGATCACCATCACGTACTACCAGTACCGGATCCAGGACATCCTTCTTGTGTTTTTTCTCTGCCGATTGCAGAAGAGTTTCATCATTTGTCGTGTCGTAGCCTAAAGACGCCAGTAAGTAACGAATCGTTTCATCGTCAACTTTTGCCTCATCTCCCCACGCGCTAACGTAGCTGTCGACAATTTTTGCCATTTCAGCGACTTGTTTTAATGCGTTTTGTTCTTTCATCGCTCTCTCCGAAGGACTGAATACCTTCAACATGTAGGGTTTTTATTAATATGTAATTAAGAGAGCCAAGGCTTTGCAGCCTTGGCTTTATTGTTAGGAATTAGCGTTTAACGCTTTCTAATTTCCAGATGTTATTGACGTAATCTCGAATAGAGCGGTCGGAGCTGAATTTGCCAACTAATGCCGTATTCAGAATCGCTTTCTTCGCCCACCCCGCTTGGTCACGGTATTGCTTATCCATGTCTTCGTGCGCCTTCACATAAGATGCAAAGTCGGCCAGACATAGGTACGGGTCACCACCATCAAGTAGGCTATCGTATGTTGCACGCAGTTTACCTGGTTCACCCGGAGTGAATTCTTCACCTAGCAATAGCTCCAGAGACGCTTTCAGTAGTGGGTCTGCGTGGTAGTAATCAAATGGGTTGTAACCTTGTGCTCGTAACGCTTCAACACCATCAACTTCTAGACCGAAGATGTAGATGTTGTCGTCGCCGACTTCTTCACGGATTTCAACGTTTGCACCATCCATTGTACCGATAGTCAGTGCTCCGTTTAGAGCCATCTTCATGTTACCTGTACCTGACGCTTCTTTACCCGCGGTAGAGATTTGCTCTGATACGTCAGCAGCAGGAATGATGATTTCTGCCATGCTCACTCGGTAGTCTGGGATAAACACAACTTTCAGCTTGTTGCCGATACGAGGATCGTTGTTCACCTTCTCAGCAATCTTGTTGATCGCATAGATGATCTCTTTCGCCAAGTGGTAACCTGGTGCCGCTTTAGCTGCGAAGAACACAACACGTGGCGCCATATCGAAATCAGGATCGTTCAATAGACGGTGGTAGAGTGACAGAATGTGCAGCATGTTTAGGTGTTGACGCTTGTACTCGTGCAGACGCTTGATCTGAACATCGAAAATCGCGTTGGTATCAAGTTCGATACCCATGTTTTCAGACACCCAGTCCGCAAGACGCTGTTTGTTCTCTTTCTTCACAGCCATGAATTCTTTCTGGAACTTCGCATCATCCGCAAACTTAGCGATTTGCTCTAGCTGTTCCAGTTTTGCTGGCCATTCTGTACCAATCTTGTCTGAAATCAGTGCAGACAGACCTGGGTTACAGAATTTCAGCCAACGGCGTGGCGTGATACCGTTAGTCACGTTGTGCAGACGAGTTGGATACAGTTCATCAAACTCAGGGAACAAGTCACGTTTAACCAGTTCAGAGTGCAGCGCAGCTACACCATTCACCGCGTAGGAACCGATCACACACAAGTTCGCCATACGCACCATACGGTGGAAACCTTCTTGGATAATCGATAGCTTTTGCTGTTTAGCGACATCACCCGGCCACTTCTGACGTACTTCCTGCAGGAACAGGTGGTTGATGTGGTAAATAATTTCCATATGGCGAGGAAGCAGACGTTGAATCAGAGACTCACTCCACGTTTCCAAGGCTTCTGGAAGCAATGTGTGGTTGGTGTAAGCAAACGTCTTGGAGCTAATATCCCAAGCTTCATCCCAACCTAGACCTTTTTCATCGATCAAGATACGCATCAGTTCAGGAATCGCGATAGTCGGGTGAGTATCGTTGAGCTGAATGGTTTCGTATTTTGGAAGCGATGCCAGTGTGTGGCCAGCTTCTTCGTGGCGACGAAGAATGTCACGTACCGATGCTGCTGAGTGGAAGTACTGCTGCATCAAACGCAGCGTTTTGCCTTTCTCATGGTTATCGTTCGGGTATAGAACTTTCGTGATATTGCCTGCATCGATTAGCGAGTGCTGAGCTTCGAAGTAGTCACCATTGTTAAAGCTCGCTAGTGAGAATGGCGCAATAGCCTGACATTCCCAAAGGCGCAATGGGTAAACCGTATCAGATTCGTAACCCACAATTGGCAAATCCCATGGCATTGCTTTTACAGACATGCCTGGAACCCAGCGACGCTTCTCTTTGCCGTCCTCTTGGTAAACTTCAACGTGACCGTAAAAACCAATTTCCTGAGCTAGCTCAGGGCGTGCAACTTCCCACGGATAGCCTTCAACACCACGCCATGCGTCTGGCGCTTCTTGCTGATGACCTTCTTGGAACGACTGTTTAAACAGGCCGTACTCATAGTGAAGACCGTAACCTACTGTTGGGAATTCTTGTGCCGCTAGAGAGTCCATGAAACACGCAGCCAGACGACCCAGACCGCCATTACCCAATGACGGGTCACGCTCTTCTTCAAGCAGGTCTGTTAAATTTTGACCCATCTCTTCCATTGCTGCTGTGATTTGCTCGTACAAACCAAGGCTGATCAAGTTGTTGCCTGTCAAACGGCCAATCAAGAACTCAAGAGATAAGTAGTTAACGCTTTTTGCGTTAAGGATTTTGTCATCCTGCTCCGTTTGCAGCATATCAAACGTAGTCAGCTCAGCCAGAGCTCGGCCCATTGCCAGATACCAAGCGCGGCTGTCAGCTTTTTCAACCGTCGTAGCGTACGTTGCGGTCAGATGCTTCTTGACGCTTTCCTGGAATGACGCCTTATCAAAATTTTTCTGTTGCGTAGGTTTCATTAGAGAAATCTCACTTATTGGGTTTAATCCATCTGAGACATATCGTGCATTGACACGACAACCAAAACATCCTCCCAAATACACGGCTTATTAGGAGGAGGATGAAGGGCGTAGAGGGCGTATGACCAGAGGCTCAGTGATCTAACTCTCAAATCAATTGGGCTCACACCTAAGCTCTGGTGATAAAGATCACACCATCAACGGATTTCACCTTAACGCTGATGTATGAATGTTAGGTGTCTGGATTCTCAATAAAATAATCAATATGTTCATCTGATCACATATTGAGCGGAAGATTTACGCAACTTTCATTGTTTTTGGTGCAGAAGGAGCGATAACTCTCACTTATAAAATCAACATAAAGTGACAAACATCACAAATAAAGGGCGTAGAGTCAGGCAAAGTGTGAAATACGCGAAAATCTGGTGGTTGATCAATAACTGTCGCTATTGTTCTCAAGTAACATCCCTGTCATTAGGTCTGATTGACTAAGTTTTAATCAACACACTCCGAATAGAATCTGGATTCGAGAGTGTTTAAGAACAGGGAAAAGAAGATGTGGATTCCTTCGAAATTAACCCGTCCGGGACGTTTACACAACGCAATTGTCCGCCCAAGAGTTCTCGATTTATTACAGCAAGCCCCCTGCTATAAACTGGTCCTATTCCGCTCGCCAGCGGGTTACGGGAAGACGACTATGGCCTCGCAATGGCTGGCTGATAAAGCCAATGCGGGCTGGTACAGTATTGATGAAAGCGACAACGATTCGTTCCGCTTTATCAACTACCTGCTACAGGCATTGAATAAAGCTACACATAACGCTTGTCCAAATTCTCAGAAGCTGGCTGAAAAGCGCCAGTTCTCTTCACTTCACTCCCTTTTCAGCGAAGTGTTTGCCGAGTTCGCCAATTTTCATCAAGAGTGTTATCTGGTCCTGGATGACTACCATCTTATCTCTAACGATGATATCCATGAGGCGATTCGCTTTTTCCTCAAACACATGCCAGACAACCTAACCCTAGTTGTCACCAGTCGTGCGACACCGCCGCTCGGTACGGCTAACTTACGTGTTCGCGACCTGATGATCGAGATTGGTGACGAATTGCTGGCATTCGATACAGAAGAAACCACCCGCTTCTTTAATCAGCGAGTCGCAGATGGGATTGATGATACGACTGCTGACAACTTAAGAAACTATGTCGAAGGCTGGCCTTCAGCATTGCAACTGATCGCGCTTCAGGCTCAACACCAACACAAAACACTGGCTCAATCCGCCGAGTCATTCTCTCAGTTTAACCATGCCCACCTTTGGGATTATCTGGTGGAAGAGGTGTTTGACCTACTGGATGCAGAAACACGCCTGTTCCTGCTGCAATGTTCTGTTCTCGATCATTTCAACGATGTGTTGGTTTCTACTCTGACAAAACGTGATGATGCCCTGAGCATGATTGAGTCACTCAACCGCTATGGCCTATTTATCCACCCACTTGAAGGCGAACAGAACTGGTACCGCTTCCACAATCTGTTTGCTGAATTCTTATCCCATGAGCGCTCGGCACGTATTCCTCAGCAAGAGCAAGAATTGCATCAAACCGCTGCCAAGGCGTGGTTGAATTTATCTTCTCCTCATCAGGCGCTTCGTCATGCGCAAAAAGCAGGGAACCGTCAGCTTACTGCGGACATCTTGAGCCAATATGGCTGGAAAATGTTTAATGGTGGTGAATTACAAACGGTAGAAAAAGCGATCAACACCCTTGCCCCTGAGCAGCTCTATAGTGAGCCAAAATTGTGCATGCTTCAGGCATGGTTAGCGCAAAGTCAGCACAGATATAATGATGTTGGCGATCTGCTATCCAAAGCGGATGAGCAAATGAAAGCGCTCAATGTAACGCTTAGCACTAAAGAACAGGGCGAATTTAACGCTTTACGTGCGCAGGTAGCTATTAACCAAAATGAACCGGAAAAAGCGCTCGAACTCGCTGAGTTATCACTAGGACAACTTGATAGCACGGTTTACCGAAGCCGCATCGTAGCAACGTCCGTTGTGGGTGAAGTAAACCACGTGCTAGGTCATCTTAGCCGCGCATTGCCTATGATGCAGCAGACCGAAAAACTGGCACGTCAGTATCAAGTTTACCATCAGGCGTTATGGGCGATGCTTCAGCAAAGCGAAATTCTAATTGCCCAAGGTTATGTTCAAGCAGCCTTTGAAGTGCAGGAAAATGCCTTCAAGCTGATCGAAGAGCAGCAGCTGCAGCAAGTTCCGATGCATGAGTTTCTGCTACGTATTCGTGCACAGATTTTCTGGTGCTGGAACCGTCTTGATGAAGCTGAGGAATGCGCCTATAAGGGCTTGGATGTACTGGGTAATCACAGCCCAAGTAAACACCTACATAGCTACTCTATGCTGGCGCGCATCGCTATTGGCCGTGGTGAGCTGGACAAAGCCAACAAGTTCATTGAGCAAATTGTTCACCTACAGAAGCAGTCTACCTACCATGTTGACTGGACGGCTAACGCTTCGTTGTCTCTGATTCTGTTCTGGCAGGCACGAGGCGATATGGAAGCCATCCAACATTGGCTGGAAACCACACCTCGCCCAGAAAAAGCGTGTAACCACTTTACTCAACTGCAGTGGCGTAACATCTCCCGTGCACAGATCAATCTAGGTATGTTTGATGAAGCGGCTGAAACGCTTAAATTCCTTCAAGAGCAAGCGAATCACAACAGTCTGGTCACGGACAATAACCGCAACCTGATTGTTGAAGCTGTACTGGCGACCACACAGCAAGATGAAGAGCGCGCTAAGTTACTGCTCAAACAAGCACTGGAACTGACGAATCAGACGGGTATTTTGGGTAACTTCCTCGTTGAAGGCGGCAAGATCGGTCATATTCTCGAAAAGCTGGTCAACAAAAATGAGTTGGGTGATCTTGAACGCCATCGCGCTCAGCAGTTGCTCAAAGATATCTCGACAACTCAGCGTAGCCGCTCGGTTCACTTTGATGAAGAATTTGTTGAAAAGCTGGTTAACCACCCGAATATTCCTGAGCTGGTTCGCACCAGTCCACTAACTCAACGTGAATGGCAGGTACTTGGCCTAATCTATTCTGGCTTTAGTAACGAGCAAATTGCTCAGGAGTTGGATGTAGCGGGCACCACAATCAAAACTCATATTCGTAACCTGTACCAGAAACTCAATATCGCGAATCGAAAAGAGGCGATAAAAACAGCAGAAAACCTCCTGCAATTAATGGGTTACTGATACTAGGCCCTCAATCTCAGCAAAAAGCCCTGACTATCAGGGCTTTTTTACATCAACTCAACGCCTGAAGCGTGCATCAGCTTCAAATGCCGCTGCAATGCCGCAAAGCTCTGCTCCCGAAACCATCGATGGGCAGGATCTTTTTGATGCCGACTGTGCCACAGCAGATAGTAGCTATGCTTGGGTAAGTCGAAAGGCAATGGTTTTACAACATAGTCAAACCGATTAGCAAAATAGCCCGCCAGATGCAAAGGCGCGGTAACCAGCGCGTCACTCTGACAAACCAACTCCATTGCCGCAGTGAACGATGGCACTCTGGCGATCACCTTACGCTGAACCTTGTGCTGTTCGAACTGCTCGCCCACATACTGACGCATCTCTCGCATACCATGCACCATCACATGGGAAGCACTAAAATAATCATCCATTTCAAGGCTGGCGTCAGCCAGTGAATGATTACCAGACATCAGTACTACATATTCGTCTTCAAGCAATTTTTTGCCGTAGATATTCTCAGGAAAGTAGTCGAGTGTGGTCGCCAGTACATCAATCGGGCTGTCACCGAGAACGCTGACATGCTGATCTTGCCACAATTCTCCATTTACCCCTGCGTTTGGGGCCAATCTAAGCAGTTCAGAAGACACCAGAGGCACACTCGATTCAGACAAAAATGCCGTGTAGGCCAGTCTGAACTCTCGCTGACAAGCATGAGGCAAAAATGCTTCCACTGCATAAAGCTCATCTAATGACCCAATCAACTCAGGCAGTTGAGCTAGTAACTGCTGGCCTCTGGCACTGACTACAAACTGTTTACCTTCACGAATCAAAATAGGGTCATCAAAGGCCGTCCTTATCTGGCTCAAGGTTCGGCTCATCGCTGACTGAGTGACGTTGAGCTGCAGTGCAGCCTCGGTCAAGCTACGAGTTTGGAGCAATACAAGCAATGGGCGCAGCAGTTTGTAGTTATTCATATCACCTTCTTAGAATCACAAAGACTTAAGCATCCAAACATCGCAGCCGTTATGCAAAGTACCCTCAAGAGGCTCAGTGAGGTGTTCGAATTCCAAGCTTTCATAGAGTCGCACCGCCGCAGACATATTGGACAAAGTGTCCAGATAGCAACGTTCAAAACCTTGTTGCTTAGCAAACTCTAAACAGGCCAACGACAAGGTTTTACCCAAGCCAAGCCCTCTACTCTCTTTAAGTAAAAAGAGCTTCTTCAATTCGCACGTTTGCTCATCTTGCCCAAAAGGCGCAACACCACAACCGCCAACCACCTTTTCATCTAAGAGCGCCACTAAGTACAAGCTACGGTTCTGCTCGTGATAATGCTGACTCATATTGTCGACCTCAGCATCAGACGGCCCAAACCCTTCTCCCACAGCACCATACTCTTTGCCAACCTGCTTGATTATCTGGCAGATCGCTGCGTCGTGTTGCGCTGTGATAGGCACTATACGAAGGTTTTCTTGGCTCATAGTCATCTCTCTTCAATATCATCTTGGACAGCTAATAAGATAAGGCCAATCAAGAATGAATTAAAATCACTTTAAATCATTCCAATCATGATAAAAAATCATCATTTAAAGTTTGGTACTCCCTTCTCATCCCTTAGGGTTTACATTGTAAATTCATCGAATGTGCAACTTTGCTAGCTAGGAATAAATATCTGGCAGCAACGACAACTGGAACCAAGTCACATTCTGACGCTATCAAATCGAGGCTTTGGTCAGCCTGTTCTTGCACTCTCCTATAAGCCTGCCAGAATGAAAATCATCAGTATAATGAATGAGATATAAACAATGGCTTGGTTGAGAAAACGGCTTCTTCCTGTTGCAATTGTGGCAGCACTTACCCCTTTGAGTTCCGCTTACGCCGATATCGGCGATACCCCAGTAATCGGTGGGCTATTTAACTCAACAGAAGTGCTGAAAAATCAAATCACCTCATCATTGTCCTACTCGACGCGCTTTGCTCGCGATATGACCCTGTTTACCATTGGCGGCCTAACTCTAGAGACCTACCTACTGACATTACCACTTGATGCAAGCACGAAAAGTCGGGTCATGACACAGCTCGCCGACCCGACGTACTCCATTCCTCTCGGCTATTTTCTTTATCAGTTCTACGATCGCTACACAGGAATAAGCAGTGACGATGAATTTAAAGCCTACCTGCAAACTGTGTATGACAAACAAGCTCTGAAAGGCTTTGAGCACTCGCTCTTTGCTCTTGAGGAGAAAGCCAAAAAAGAGCCTAAACAACACGCTAAAGACCAGGCTCACCACGAAGGCATCCAAATTAATGGTCAGTTTATGGCGGCTATGGTGACCGTATATGACGCTTTGGTTCAGATTGGCGAATGGCAAGATATGGACCGCCTGCCTGAGCAATACACATATCTGACCAAGTCACCTGAGGATTTAGAACTGGTCGCCAAAATTCAACCTATCGTGGTTGGCATCATGCAACAAGCCGCTTCGGGGATGGAAGAGAGCGACATGAAACAGGCCATACTCGGCATTGTGGCCGATGGTGCAGCCGACAGAGCCAGCGAACCGAATAACAAAGCACAAGCGTTAACCATTACCTTAATTGATTTTGTGCGTCTCAATGTGCTGAAAGCCTATCGTCAGTTTGTCTATCAGGATGAGAGACAAGAACGCCTCAATGACTGGCTACAAAACGCGTTTGACGATCACCCTCAACAAGCAATTGAGTTTCTCGAGTCACAACAGAACCGCCGCTTTGCTGTTCAGATAACGGTCGACGGGTTGCAACAAGGATTAATCGAAGGGTTGGTTGACCCTAACAAACCTTTTCTCTCCCACGCTTACCAGCAACATATCAAGAGCACTGAGCTCGGCAGCCCTGTCACAACAAGCAGCCCAGAGCACGTTCAATCCATGCGTTTTCTTCAGGTTCTGTCAGAACAAACGTATCGTGACCCATATTACTTACCGTTCTTCAAGCGACTTTACCAAAACCATACCGACTCCATTGCTCGGGTAGGTATCTCCTCCACACCGACGATCAGCGTAAGAAACCTGCCCATCATCAAAACCGGGGCAAAAGTCTCTGGCGAACAAGGAACAGGAATCCCGAATTTCCACTTTGTCGACCGAAACGAAGACAGGGCCTATTACTTCTTTGGTAATGATGCCCTTCAACTTGATCGCTTAATGCAGGCCAATCAGGTTCAGACGATGTTTGACCGACTGGTTCACCTGAAAACGCTTAACTGTAACGCCCAATACGACTGGAATGCCCATACCAGTTACGATGGTCTGGTTAACCTTGGCGCAGGCGAAGCACTGCGTGACTTTGGTGAGAAACGTTGCTTGAGAGAGCTGAATGAAAGAGCCGAAGTCGAAAACGTGCTAACGAAGCAGCGCCAATCCCTCATCGATAATATTCAAAGCTACCAAGCGATACCGCTATGGGACTTCTACACCAAGCTGACCCGAAAATGGAAGATTGAGCAGGACATCGCTACTTATGCAGAGCTTGATGGCCAAGGGATGCCAGATTACGCCCTGATTTACAATCCGTGGCCGGATCACTTCGCCCACTTTGTTGGCCCTTTCAGTGATGAAATCATTATGCCAACAGGTGAACTCAACCGCCTCGATTACTGGATACGTCAAATTGAACAAGCGTACAAGGACGCCGGCATTTACCAGCAGACACTTTGGGGAATGGCGGGGGACCATGGTTTATCTCCGGTCTACTACACCTTAAATCCGGAGAAAGAGATCTTTGAGCCACTTTCGGAATCACTCGACTACCCTCTAGTGATCAAGAAAATCTCATCTGATGAAGGCGAAGGACCAAAGATCACCAATGCATTAAATTATCCGAGTAACCAAGGTGTTGATGTTGTGGTAGCTTCTACCGCTGGCGGTAACTTCATGATGGATATGTTTAATTCGCAATCGGGTTGGCAAACACAACCTGTCTATTCGGAGCTGACCAACTGGACACCGGTCAATGCACCACAAGGTGAAAAGCTGAACATCATTGCAGAGTCAGTAGAAAAGCTTTCAGATAGTCTCGACTATCTAGTCGTCAGAGAATCAACCTGCTTTGAGACAGAGTGTCAGGTACGTTTGGTCGCTCAGCGTGACGGCAAACGAATCGATGAGATCATCATCAAACAAGGAGAGCGCTATTTCTACAAAGCCAATAGCAAAACAGCGTTACTGGAAGTCAACAAACTCAACCCTTATCTGCCTTCACCAAATCAAGCACAGCTTGAGACGTTTGCTCAGTTGGTCAATCAATGTGTCAACCGAGCAGACATCGACAACCCACAAAGCTGGTGTGATGAAATACAATGGCGCGAACTAACCCAATTTACGCCTAGGCCTGATTCCGTCGTACAACTCGCCAAGCTTTACGCCGAACCGCGAGCAGGTACAGTGAATTTGTTCCCTCGAGAAGGGATTGGCTACAACACGAAAGTTCCGGGCCGTCACGCAGGCGAAAGCTATTTGGAGAAGGACGCCTTTATCGGATTTTGGGGCGCTCCAATTGGCAAACAAGCTACGCCACTGAGTAGTGAGGAGAACGGCTCTCTGGCTCCGACTCTGTATCAATACCTGACCGGAGATGACGTCAAAGCCGGACAAAATGGCTGGGGATATCCATCATTGCTTAGCAAACTCGATATTCACTAAGTCTCCTTTGATAGCAGAAAGCAATAACAAAAAAGCGCCTTACGGCGCTTTTTCAGCTATCTGGAAATCAGAATTTTTTCGGTGCGTAACCTGTCATGACTTCAAGTCTCAGCTCTTTACCCAGCTTAGTCATTGGGTGAACCACGATTAGACCTTTGACTGATCTTTTCAGCTTACCCATGTCTGCTTGTTCTTCTTTAGTAATTGCACGTGAGAACGGCATGTCAATCAAGCTCTTACGCTCTTTGTTCATGTCGTATTTCTGTTTGCTTTTCATCACGTGAATTTTTTTGCTTAGCTTATCTGCTTCATCAGTGAACTTAGTCACCATTTCCTGATCACCACGAGATTTCGCCGCATCCAGCTTACGCTGACACTTGTCCAGACGATTGTGAAGGTTTTGAAGTTCTTGCTTAGTACTCATGGTATTGATCTCATTGAAACAGGAAAGGGCGGCGAGTGTAGCACAAGCTGACTCGCTGCCCTAATTTTAGTCGTTAGACATGTTTTTGGTCGTAATCTTTCATGGCTTTTTCGAGCAATTCGAAGTCTGGTTGAGTCAGAAACTTACGCATCGCAGCAAATTTCTCTTCAGGCCACTGGTAAATTTCCAGTGCCACCAGCTTCTCTATCAGCTCAGGGGCAAAACGATGCTTAACCAATCTGGCAGGATTTCCGCCGACAATCGAGTATGGTTCCACATCTTTGGTCACCACACTGTTGGCCGCTACAACCGCACCTTCACCTATGGTCACGCCCGGCATGATCATGGCACGCATACCTATCCATACTCCATCATGAATGACGGTATCGCCTTTACCTTGATAAGAGCGCTCAACCTCTTCCATAAATGGATAGAGACAAAACCAGTCCGTTCTATGGTTGTGATTTCCACCCATCAAAATTACGGCTTCTGCTGCAATGCAAACATAGTCACCGATATAGAGCTGATCAATATCCCATCTCGGCTGCCATTGCTTACTGATTTCGTCACCATGCAAATAGCGGACGACAGACTGTTCAAAACCGTTATCCCAACAATCGCTGTAGTAACTGTGAGTCCCTTTGATATGAATGTTTTTGTTCTGCACCACTTGATGCAGTAACTGAAATGTCGACCAATGTTTTTGTGACATGACAAAATCCTCAATGTTTAATTCAGATTTGCCACGGAACGAATTTCGTGGCGTTGCTTAGACGTTCAGCTAAACAACGCTTATTGGATGCGCGGCTGCTTAAGCAGCGGGATGATTTTCATGGTCAGGTCTCCTTTCGAGGTGCAACTTTACGCAAAAAGGCGGTTTTTATGTCAATATTGAGTCAGCATATTAAATACACTGTTAGATTGGGTTTGCCTATGTATAAGCACCTTTTTCCGCTGGCTCTAGTTACTATGACGGCAGCCATCACGCCAGCAACCTATGCCGCTAATCAGAACATTCAGATCCAATATCTGCCACCCGCCAACAAAGCCGAAAAACAACTGAAAGCAGACATTGAAACAAGCGGAGTCAACGACACCGTAATAGAGCTGTCAGACACGCTATTCCCATTTAATAAGACGCTAACGATTCAATACGGTAGCGAGGACGGGCCATTGTATGACCCAGAGCAGCACACGGTACATATGCCTTATCACTTCTATCAGGAAGCGTTGGATTACTTTATCAACAACAAGTACGACGAAAAATACGGCAAAGAGGCAAAACTAGGGGCGATGGACACAGTTTTGCACACTCTGCTCCACGAAGCAGGGCATGCGTATATCGCCGATCAAAATATTCCCATTCTTGGTAAAGAAGAAGATGCGGTAGACAACCTTGCGGCGATTTTGATGATCGAATACTTGGATAATGGTGATGAAGCCGCGATCAGTGCCGCCGATATGTTTGCTTTTGAGTCCGACGACAGGCCAGATTTCTACGACTTTGGTGAATACATCGACGAGCACAGTTTTGACTTACAACGCTACTTCTCAACTTTATGTTTGGTTTACGGCAGTAACCCTGAAAAGCACAGCAACTTGCTGGATGAAGTAGAAAATGATTACTTGGCTGATCGAAAAGATTTTTGTGTTTTCCAGTACCAGTCGCTCAGCGATAACTGGCACACTTATCTAAAAGAGCCTGTGGCTGATCAATGAAGTCGTATATACGTAGAAGATGAAAAAAGGATAAACCTATGACTCAACTTACGATTTTCTACGATGGTACCTGCCCACTGTGTGTGAAAGAAATGGAGCGTCTTGCACACTACGACAACCAAGAGCATTTGATGCTGGTTGATATTCACTCCGAAAACTTCCTCAATTATCCTGAGATTGACGCCAGACATGCGACTAAAATTCTTCACGCATTGGATAACAACGGGACGCTTCTGCTTGGTTTAGATGTGACTTATCTCGCATGGAAACTGGTCGGAAAAGGCTGGTTGTACGCTCCATTGCGTTGGAAGCTCATCCGTCCAGTTGCAGATTGGTGCTATCTCAGATTTGCAAACAACCGATATACCATTTCTAAGCTGCTGACTGGAAAGCGAAAATGCGATTCCGGTCAATGTTTCCGATAAAATAGGACTAATGTCTAACATCGAACACGAATTAACCTATCAAGATTCACAGTCCTACGTCGATAAATTGGCTAGTCTTATAAAATAAACGTTTGGAACAATGCCCTTCTTTTGCTCACAAACTCGAGCAGAAGAAGAACGCGTGAACCAAATTAATAACAACAGGCGTTTCATACCAGAAGCAGCTCTGACAATGTAAAAACGCCAAAGACCTTTCAAAGACAGGATGTTTGTATGAGTCTAACTATTCGAAGTCGCCTGTACATTTTGGCGCTTGTTCCTTTACTGGTAATTGCACTGGGCATGCTTGGTTTTACTTACGTAAAAACCAGTGAACTCAATGACCAACAAATCGATGTAACCCGCACTAACATGATGAACATGAAGAAAGCGGAACTGAGAAACTACCTTCAAATGGCAAAATCTGCCGTCCAACCTTTTCTTGATAGAGGCGCCAGCCTAGAAGAAGCCTACCCAACCCTAAAGACTTTAGAATACGGTAAGACAGGTTATGTGTTTGGCTACGACTCTAAAGGTATACGAAGAGTCCAAGGTCAAAGTAGCAAAGGGATTGGCGACAGTTTCTGGAACCTACAGGACAAACAAGGCAATTACTTAATCCAAGATCTGATACGTAACGCCAAAACAGGTGAATTCACCACATACTACTTCCCGAAACCGGGAGAAACCGAAGCATTACCTAAGCTGAGTTACTCTATATTTATTCCTGAATGGGATTTGATGCTAGGTACTGGTTTCTATACCGACGACATCGATGCCATTGTGGCTGAAATGGAAAATGCGACGACGGAAGCGCTACAGGAAACCCTCTCTGCCATCATTTTGTTCTGTATCGTGATCGCTGGTATCGTTGCTGCCTTTGCTGTGGCTGTTAACCGAACCATTCTTAAGCCATTAGAAATGTTCGATGCTTCGATCAGTTCTTTTGCCAGCGGCGATGCGGACTTGACCGCCCGTATGGAAGATTTCAAAGCGCCAGAATTCTCCCAACTCAGCAAAAACTTCAATGCTTTTGTCGCTAGTCTGCAAACCATCATTCGAAGCGTCAGTGATGTAGGTCAGCAAGTTGTTTCCGAGACCAGCGACATGACGGGTCGCGCAGCGAAAGTAGATGAGTTGGCCTCAGGTCAACGTCAAGAGACTGAGCAAGTGGCAACCGCGATGACCGAGATGACCACAACCGCATCCGAAATTTCGAACAATGCCAGCCAAGCGGCGCATTCTGCCAAAGAAGCTGATGACAATGCCAAAGAAGCACAAGGCATCGTCAATTCTGCCGCCCAATCGGTGGAAGCGCTGGCCGAAGAAGTCTCTCAGGCGAATGGCGTTATTTCTCGTCTTGAAGGTGATGTGCAAAACATTTCTTCCTCTTTGGAAGTGATTCAAGACATCGCAGAACAAACTAACCTGCTGGCACTGAACGCAGCCATTGAGGCCGCTCGTGCCGGTGAGCAGGGTCGTGGATTTGCAGTTGTTGCCGATGAAGTTCGTAAACTGGCGAGTCGTACCCAAGACAGTACTGGTGAGATTCATCAGATGATTGAACAATTAAAAGCTGCATCGGACGACGCGGTAAGAGCCATGGAGTCAAGCCAGAAGCGTGGTGCCAGCACGGTAGCAGAAGCCAATGCTGCTGCTCAGGCGCTGATTCAGATTCAGGAATCCATCGGCACCATCATGGATATGAACTCCCTAATCGCAACCGCGACCGAAGAGCAAAGCTTGGTAGGCCAGGAAATTTCACAGCGCATAGTGGTGATTTCTGACCAGAGCTCTCAATCAGCTGAACTGGCCAACGAAAACCGTTCAGGTAGCCAAGAGCTGAATCAACGCGCCAATGAGCTGTACGAATTGGTAGACAGATTTAAGGTGTAAGCCTCCAGCTCCCAGAAGCCCGCAATCATTGCGGGCTTTTTATTTATCGTCTAAAGCGCCGACGAAACTCCCCCGGGGTCAGCCCCATTATCTGACTGAATACCTTGCGACATGCACTCGCGTTTTCATACCCTACCTGATGGCTTATCCAATCAAAAGAATGAGTTGAACCTTCCAGGTAGTCACAAGCCTTCTGCACCCGTACTCGCTGCAAATACTGGTTTGGATTCATGCCTGTGGATTTCATAAATCGACGCTGAAAAGTCCTTTCGGTCAAGTTTGCTTCAACAGCCAATTGTTTTACCGACACTGTCCGAGAAAAGCAGGCACTGATTCTGTGCTGACTTTCAATAATTGCAATATCACCATGAGAGAATGATGGCGTGAATTGCTGATAAAACCTCTGTTCTCTTGGCGCAGTATCGATGACTAACATCTTACCCAGCTGTCGCATGATTTGTGGTGAAGCATACCTGGATACCAACTCCAGTCCGAGATCCAACCAAGACATCATGCCACCAGCTGTAATCACATCGCCATGATCAATTAAAATTTGATTTATCTCCATGGGCTGCGATGGGTACTGTGACTTAAAGGTCTCAGCTAGCCCCCAATGGGTAGTCAGAGCCCTTTGTCCACCAATCCCTGACGCCGCCAAGATAAACGCGCCAGCACACGCCGACGCAATCACACTGCCACGTCGGTGTTGCTCAACCAGCCATTCGAGTACTGGTGCTTCTGGTTTTCGGTAGAACTGATCGTCAATGCTGGGCGGGAGTAGCACGACATCAAATTGCTTGGGAGGCATATTACACGCGTCAATAATGTGCGCTTTGAACTCCGTCTCAAGTTCACTCTCACGGCATGCTCGGTTGGCTAACTGAAAAAGCTCTTCAAAACCAAATACGGCCGATTTGAGAGCAAAAGGATAGTTAAATACGGCAATATTAATCTTAGGCATACAATGTCGTTTTTAGCATTATTTGTGTCATTTTAGACTCTAAAAAGCCAAAAAATAAAGCGCCATAATGACTCTACTTTGAACGATACCAAACAGGAGAGGGAAAATGAGCCAGAAAGCACTACTCGTCATCGATCTACAAAACGACTACTTTCCAAACGGGAAATTCCCTCTTTGGAACACAGAGAACACGTTAACCAATATCAAAGCAGCGATTAAAAAAGCCCAACAGAAACAAATTCCTGTGATTCACATTCAGCATATTGCAGACCCTGCTATGGGTATCGCACCCTTTTTCAACAAAGGTAGTACAGGTGCAGATATCCACTCAGAGATCCTCGCGAGCGCACCGGAAGGGGATATTGTCGTTAAATCTTTCGCAGACAGCTTTGAACAAACAGAGCTAGAAAATGTGCTCAAAAAGCATGGGGTAACTGAATTGATTGTTTGCGGCATGATGACGCAAAACTGCGTGACTCACACTGCGATTTCCAAAGCAGCAGAGCAATATGAAGTATCTGTGCTGGCCGGTTGTTGCACCACCACAGATGAAATGATTCATAATATCGCCCTTCATGCCATCTCTACACGTGTTCCGTTGATAAACACTGAGCAACTGATTTAAGCCCCAGTAAGGCCTCTTGTCTAACAGGGGCCTTCTGCAAACCCGTCATCCAAAATAAATCACTATTGCCTTAGCACGTAGATTCCACCACATAGAGCAAAAGCTCTCATTTATGATTCTTATCCCACGATTCAAGAAATAGTAATAAGTCAATTTCAATAATCTTATAAACCACGCGCAGATTTATAGACTAACTAAAACAACAATATGCAACATATTGAATATATGCATAGTGTGAATTCTGTAGTCAGGTTCTCTTTGAACCACGAGAACCCACCAGACATGCTTGATGTTTGTAGTAGGCCATGTTCAACAATCTCTTTTACTATTCAAAGGAAGACAGTATGTTTAAGAAATTATTAAGTTGTTGTATCGCCTCGACTCTTTCAGTGATCTCAACCTCGGGGCTTGCGCAACAGAACGAAGGAGGAGCCATTGCATCTGAGGATCAAATGCTTGCGCCTTTAATGACGGCGTCGGCAGAATCTGCGATTAAAAATCAATACATCGTTGTGCTAAAACAGCCATTAACGATGAGCAACGACCAACAAGCCCTTCAGCAGTTTACGCAGCAAACCGTTTCTGGTTTAGCTAGCCAACACGCCTTTAAGATCGATAAAGTTTACGACCGTTCGTTAAGTGGATTTGTAGCGACTCTTTCGGCTGAACAACTGAAAGCACTTCGTGCAGATCAACAAGTTGACTTCATTGAGCAAGACCAAATCATCTCACTTGATCCTGTCGTCTCCGCCAACGCGACTCAGACTAACCCAGTTTGGGGATTAGATCGAATCGATCAACGTGATTTACCACTCAGCAACAGCTACACCTACAACTACGATGGTTCAGGTGTGACCGCTTACGTTATCGATACTGGTGTAACAAACACTCACGTTGAGTTCGGTGGCCGCGCAAGATCAGGTTATGACTTCGTCGATAACGATAGTGACGCAACCGACTGTAACGGTCATGGTACCCACGTAGCGGGTACCATTGGTGGCTCACAATATGGTGTGGCGAAAAACGTCAATATCGTAGGTGTACGTGTACTAAGTTGTAGCGGTTCAGGTACAACTTCAGGCGTCATTGGCGGTGTTGATTGGGTAGCAGCAAACGCTTCTGGCCCATCAGTAGCCAACATGAGCTTGGGTGGTGGCGTTTCTACAGCGCTTGATCAAGCGGTTGCCAGCGCGGTTCAATCAGGCATCAGCTTTATGCTAGCAGCAGGTAACTCGAACGCTGACGCTTGTAACTCTTCTCCAGCTCGCGAGTCTAGCGGCGTAACTGTAGGCTCAACAACCAGCAGCGATAGCCGCTCAAGCTTCTCAAACTGGGGAAGCTGTGTTGATGTATTTGCGCCAGGTTCAGATATCAAATCAGCTTGGTACGATGGCGGTTACCGCACCATCAGTGGTACATCAATGGCAACACCTCACGTAGCAGGTGTCGCGGCTCTGTATCTGCAAGAAAACAACTCTCTGTCACCTGCTCAAGTATCAACGCTGATCAGTGAACGTGCGAGCGTAAACAAAGTCAGTGATACTAAAGGTACCGTGAATAAACTGCTATACAGCCAAACCGACAGCGGTTGTGACCCAGATTGTGGTACACCTTCTCCAGATGGTGAACTCACCAACGGCACACCTGTGACTGGTATCAGCGGCAGCCGTGGTGAACAGAAGCACTACTACATCGACGTGACTGCTGGCCAGACACTGACTGTAAGCACTAGCGGTGGTTCGGGTGATGCCGATCTTTATGTTCGCTTTGGCGCCAAACCAACGACTAGCTCTTGGGACTGCCGCCCATATCGCTACGGCAACACTGAGACATGCACAGTGTCTAGCACTCAAAATGGTCGCTACTACGTGATGCTTAATGGCTACACTAGCTTTAGCGGTGTCAGCGTTCAGGCTAGCTACTAACTCTCCCACTTTTCCTTAAACAATAATGCCAGTCAGCATTTGCCGACTGGCATTTTTTGATACTAAACACAGACAAACCTCTTTCTTCACGTCATGATACTTTACTAAATTCGGTAACTGCACTGACCTAAAACTGTCATATTTCGGTGTTAGGCTGGCGCGCTTTTTATATACAGATAATTTTTCTCTTGCTATCGATACGTTTCGAAAACCAAGAGGCTTCAGGGCATCCATGAAAAAGCAAACTCTCTCCATTGCTATAGCAGCAACATTCCTCTCTGGTTGTGCTCAACTTGCACCAGAAAACCAAGTCGATCTGATGATCACCAACGGTCAAGTTCTGACCATTAACGCCGACATGGACGTGATCGACAATGGTGTCGTTGTCGTTAAAGATGACACCATTGTCGCGATTGGTGGAAAGGAACTGCAAGATCAGTATCACGCTAAACAAACTATCGATGCTGATGATGGCATCGTATTACCTGGCTTTATCAACGCCCACAACCATTTGCCGATGATTGCCTTTCGCGGCCTTGGCGAAGAAGGGATTTCCAACCGCCTGTTTGCCTACTTCTTCCCTCTAGAGGGCGAAAAGCTCAGCCGAGAGCTGATTTATAACGCCACAAAACTCGGCACTATCGATCTCGCTCAAAGTGGCGTAACGACCTACGCGGACATGTATTACCACATGGATGAGATGGCCAAAGCGACTAAAGAAGTGGGGCTGCGCGCGGTACTAGGTGAGACCGTGATAAAGTTTCCCGTCGTTGATGCCAAAGAACCCTATGGTGGCATTGAATACGCGGAACACTTTATCGATACATACAAAAACGATCCACTGATCACTCCAGCTTACGCACCTCACGCCGTTTACACGGTCAGCAAAGAAAAGCTGCAACAAATCAATCAGCTGTCAAAACAACATGATGTGCCTGTACTAATCCATGTTGCCGAGTTTCCGAATGAGCAGGAGCGCATCAAAGAGGAGCACAACGCCAAGTCTCCGGTTGATTACCTAGCACAGATTGGCGCACTGGATGAACGCACCGTTCTGGCTCACACCATCCACCTCTCAGAACAAGATCAACAACTGATCAAACAGGCTGATGCAGGTGTGTCATACAACCCAATGGCCAACGCCAAAGGTGCAACAGGTATTGCCCCAGCATGGGAAATGTATCGATCTGGTATACGTATGGGGCTGGGTACAGACGGGCCAATGAGTTCCAATCAAGTCGATCTCTGGCGTACGCTCAGCTATTCCGCCAACATGCAAAGACTGAAGCATAACGACCGTACCATCATGATTCCTCAGCAAACTATAGAGCTGGCTACCATCGGCGGCGCAAGAGCCCTGCATATGGAAGACCAGATCGGTTCATTGGAGAAAGGTAAAAAAGCGGACATTATTATTGTAGAAACACAGTCTGCGAACATGATGCCAAACTATGACCCGTACGCGACTTTGGTATACCAAGCTAATCCAAGCAATGTTTCAACTACCATCGTCAACGGACAGGTCGTCATGCATGAACGTGAAATGGAAACCGTGCAGTTAGACGACATTCGCCAGAGCGTTGAAGCCTTCGAAGCCGATATCCGTGAATTTGCTAAAGAGCTGGCCAAGAAAGCGATTAAATCCAAAAGTCTGATGGATTAATCAGGTTTTGAGGAGGGCCTTTATACGAAAAGGCCCTCTTTCCAATCTTTAATTCGTCTATTAGTTTTCATTCTGTTTTACGAATTGCCCTGGCGTCATGCCGAAATGATTTTTGAACGCACGCGTAAAATGAGACTGATCATTAAACCCAAGTTCGTGTGCCGTTAACGCAATATTCGCTGAGCCTAACGAAAGTACCAATCGTGCTTGCTCCAAACGCTTGTTCATCAAGTATTGATAAGGCGTTACCCCGATGAGCTTTTTAAACTCCCTCAGAAAGTAAAACTTGCTGCAGCCGAGCAAGTCGGCGAGATCATCAACCGCGATGTTGTTGCCGATGTTTTCTTCAATGTACTGGTCAATCTTATCGACTTGGTGTTGGTCGAACTTAGAGGCAGCAAGCTGGTTGTTCTTTAGATCAAAGTAGTTGGAATAGTTTTGAATGTAGTGGGTTGCCAGCAACGAGACCAAGTTATTGAGGTAGGTTTTACCATTTCGCCCTTTAGCTTTTGCTTCCAGCATAAACAATTCAATGATGCCTTTGATGGTTTCATCTAACACATTGTAGTTGTTCAAAAATTGCAGCTCAATCCCGTCTAAATTTAATGGACAGTGTGAGAAAAACTCCTGTTCTTCAATCGCTAAGATAACGAAATAACAAGGCTCAGCTACATCGTGGGTAAATGGGGTTTTAGGCGGGTTAATCCAAATGTTGCCTGGGCTGGTTTTGAGGTCGGCGAACGTGCCATCCTTTTCGACACTCCAATTCAAATCTTTTTCTAGCGCCAGAGCAAAGTAGAAGTATGGAGTGTAGACATTCTTAGGGTAGAAGTAAGGGGATGATCCTTTTTCTACCAACACGCCGAGCCAATCTAATCCATGGTTTGAAAACTCAATATCCAGCACATCGCCGCAACCTGATAGCTCACTAGATTCAGAGTCATAAAACTTTAGCTCGGACTTCATTTTCTTCCCTTAGTTATCTTCCACTTGCTAGCTGAAACTAGCTAAGTTTTGCACATTTCGTCAACTTATTGAGGGGCAAGAAAATACAAAAACTCAGGCAGGAATGTTCAATCTTCTCTCGCGCTGCAGCGCTAATCTATACCCAAGTTAGCCGCATAGCTCAGGCAATGCACCAGACAGAGAGGATGCCATGTTTAAGAAATCGCTTTTACTACTATTGAGTAGTTTACCGTTCACCACTTTTGCTCACTCAGTTTCTGCAAATGATGACAACACGAACCTAGCATTAGAGGAGACCACCATGAAACACATCAAACTTAATACTCAAGTAGGTCAACTTGCTGCAAACCTTTACCTACCAAATGACGCGAAAGATGCTCCAGTTGTGATTGTGACTGGCGCATGGACAACGGTGAAAGAGCAGATGCCAGCGGTTTACGCTCAAGCACTAGCAGAGCGAGGCTACGCAGCACTGACGTTTGACTTTCGTGGGTGGGGTGAAAGCAAAGACCCAGTGATGTACCTAGAAGATCCTGCACGTAAAACGGCAGACATCCGCGCAGTAATTGATGTGGTGAGTCAATTGGACGGTGTTGATGCATCACGCATCGCAGGTTTGGGTATCTGTGCGTCAGCAGGCTACATGCTAGATGCGGTGACAGGTAACGACAAAGTAAAAGCCGCAGCCGTGGTTGCTCCTTGGCTGCACGACAAAGCAATGGCGACAGAAATTTATGGCGGTGGAGAAAAGGCTAAAAAAATACTTGCATTAGCGGCAGAAGCAGCCCGCCCCGCAAAGCCGGGTTTCATTTAAGCGGGAAGCACGACCCAAGAGAAAGCATTGATTGTCCCAGCGCCTTTCTACACCGAGACACACCCTT